>JBEVLV010000164.1:0-25414 GCA_040508955.1 Sphingomonas sp.
CTCCTGTTCCAGCGGCGTGGAGACGGTTTCGGCGATATTCTCCGCCGATGCGCCGGCATAGGTGGCGGTGACCGCAATCGTCGGCGGCGCGATCTCGGGATATTGCGAGAGCGCGAGCAGCGGATAGCAGAACGCGCCGATCAGCGTGATGAAGACCGAGATGACGCCCGCGAAGATCGGGCGCTCGATGAAGAAGCTCGAAATGTTCATGGCGGCGCGCTCAGCGGCCGCCGGCGGGAAGCGCGGTGCCGGCGGGCGGCGTGCCGCTCGCGGGCGGCGCCGCGGCGGGCCCCTGGCCCTGGACGATCTTGCCGGGCTGCGGCGTGACCTTCTGACCCGGCCGCGCGCGCTGGGCGCCGCCGATGATGACGCGATCGTCGCGGGTGATGCCGCTGCGGATCACGCGCAGGTCGCCGCGCAGCGGGCCGGTCACCACCGGCTTGGCGACGACGGCATTGTCCTTGCCCACGACGAGGACGATCTGGCGCGCCGCGTCGGCCTGGATGGCGGTGTCGGGCACCAGCATCGCCGGATAGGCGCGCGAGGCCTCGAGCCGCATGCTGCCGAACATGCCGGGCTTCAGGAAGCCGCCGGGATTGGCGATGATCGCGCGGGCGCGGATCGTGCCGGCGCCGGCATCGAGCGCATTGTCGATGAAGTCGAGCGTGCCCGCATGGAGATAGTCGCTCTCGTCGCTCAGCTTGACGCGGACGGGCGTGCCCGAGCGGACGCCCGAGCCGTCGCGCTGATACTTGAGCAGCAGGGCTTCCGAACCCTGGAAGATGAAGTGGATCGGATCGACCGAGACGATCGTCGTCAGCACGGTCTGGTCTGCGGTGACCGAATTGCCGACATCGACGCGACGCTCGGAGATGCGGCCGGTGATCGGCGAGACCACGCTGGTGAAGCCGAGATCGAGACGGCGCGCGCGGACGTTCGCCTGGGCGGCGGCGACCTGGGCGCTGCCCGATCGCAGGTCGGCGCGGCGCTGCTCCAGCTCTTCCTGGCTGGCGGCGCGTTCCTGGACGAGCTTCTCGGAGCGGGCGTATTGGGTCTGGGCGTTGGCGAGTGTCGCCTGGGCCTGGGCGAGCTGCGCGACCGCCTGGGCGACGGCGGCCTGGGCCGGGCGCGGATCGATCGTGAACAGCAGCTGGCCCTTGTGGACCGACTGGCCGTCGCGGAAATGGATGCCCTGCAGATAGCCCGACGCGCGCGGGCGCACGTCGACGCTCTGGATCGCCTCGAAGCGGCCGACATATTCGTCCCAATCGACGACGTCCTGCACCAGCGGCGCGGACACGGTGACCGGCGGCGGCCCGGGCGGCGGGGGCGATTCGGCGCCTCCGCATCCGCCGAGCAGGAGCGTGCCGGCCAGAGCCGCGGCGATAACCGTCTGAGCTTTCATCGAAAACATGCGCTTATCCCTGAACCAGCGGTCGCCGGCATCCTCCATGGGGCTCCTCTTGAAGGAACCTCCGCCAGATGCGTTGGCTAGGCCCGGCTTTCCGCTTTGTCAACGACCGTAGACATGCTATGCGACGCTCTCGTTGACCGGCGGTACGCCGGTGGTAGGGAACGGCGATGATCCCACCGATCCAGGTCCCGCGCTTGCGCAACGCCGCCGCGACGCGCGCCGCGATGCTCGACTCCGCCCGGCGCCATTTTGCGCGCGAAAGTTACGAGAATGTGGGGCTGCGGGAAATCGCGGGCGATGCCGGCGTCGATCCGGCGCTGGTCGGCCGTTATTTCGGCAACAAGGAGAAGCTGTTCAAGGAAGCGGTGCGCGGCGACGACGAGCATATGATGCGCGACGTGGCGCGCGAGGATCTGGCCGCGCATTTCACTTCGCTGATCCTCGACGAGGAGGGGGAGGAGTCGATCGACATGTCCGCGAAGATCGACCGGCTGCTGATGCTGCTGCGCTCGGCTTCGTCGCCCAAGGCCTCGCGGATCATCCGCGACGCGATCGACGAGGACATATTGGAGCCGGTCGCGGCGACCCTGGGCGGCGCGCATGCCGAGCTTCGCGCCAGCCTGTGCCTCGCGGTGCTGATGGGGGCGGGCATCCTGCGTTCGGCGCTGGCGATCGATCCGCTGTGTACCGTCGAGCCTGGGCTGCTCGGCGAGCGCCTGACGGCGCTGTTCGTCGCCGCGCTCGATGCGGGCGATCCGGGTTAGTTCCATCCAAACGCGCCGACATCAATAATTAACCACGAAAGCGATAACCAGGCGAAACGAGTTTCGAAACCGGCCGTGTTTCTGCGCGTTTGCGCAGGGGCAGGCTTGGGAGGGATTGGCATGGGCATGCAGCTTCAGGACCGGTCGAATGCGGGCGGCGACTTCGTGCCGCCGCCGGTCGCCGCGGAGCGGCGCCGCGACGAGCGCCACGTCACCGTGCTGCAGGTCGCCAAGCTGGTGACCGCGCGCTGCGAGGAACTCTGCATCGTCCGCGACATCTCCAGCGGCGGGTTGAAGGCCGAAGTCTATTGCCGGCTGACCGTCGGCGATGCCGTCCGCATCCAGTTCAAGAGCGGACACGAGGTGTCGGGCCGCGTCGCCTGGGTCGACGCGCATCATATCGGCATGGCGTTCGACGCAGCGGTCGACATCGAGACGCTGCTGCTGCGCCGCGAACGCGGCCTGGACGGCAAACCGCTGCGCGCGCCGCGGCTGCGGATCGATATCCCCGCGGCGCTGCGCATCGCCGGCGAGCAGCTCTCGATCCAGCTGTGCGACATATCGCAGGACGGCTGCAAGGTCCGCAGCCACCGCTTGCTGCGGCCTGGCAGCGGGTGCGAGATCGCGCTGCCACTGCTCGGCTATCGGCTCGCCTCGGTGCGTTGGGCACGCGACGGGCATGCCGGGATCATGCTGCACGAGCGGCTGAGCTATCCCGATTTCGCGCATTGGCGTCACCGGCTGGGCAGCATCGGCCTGTAACGAGACGGTGTCTTTCGGCTGAAATCCGACTAAGCCCTCGCGCGATCCAGTAGCGAGGCCGGCACGATGACCCATGCGATCGCCCATATCGGGCACGACAAATATGCGACTTCGATCGATTTCGGCACGCGCGGGCTGACCGCCGACGAGCCGGCCGAGCGCGGTGGCGGCGATGCCGGCCCCGCGCCTTATGAGTTGCTGCTCGCCAGCCTGGGTGCCTGCACCGCGATCACGCTGCGCATGTATGCCGATCGCAAGCAATGGCCGCTGGAATCGGTGGAGGTCCGCCTCGGCCTGCACGGCCAGGGCGAGACGCTGCGGATCGAGCGCGTGCTCGTCCCCGTCGGTCTCGATCCGGAACAAGCCGCCCGCCTGGCGGAGATCGCCGAGAGGACCCCGGTTACCCTGACCCTGAAGAACGGCGTTCCAATTGACACGCGGCTCGGCTAGGGGAGCGTAAGCGGGGCATAACATAGACTAAGATAGTACGAGGGTCGGAATATGCTCGGCACCAATACCATGATGGAAGATTCGGCGACGTTGCTCGTCGTCGACGACGATCGCGACATCCGCCTGTTGCTCGCCAACAGCCTGGGCGCGCGCGGCTACCGCGTAGAGACCGCGTCGAGCGCGCGGGACATGGACCAGATCATGGCGCGCACGCCGATCGACCTGGTGATCCTCGACATCATGATGCCGGGCGAGGACGGCCTCTCCGCATGCCGCCGCATCGCCCGTCAGGACGGGCCCGAGGTCGTGCTGCTCAGCGCGCTGGGCGAGGAGCAGGACCGCATCCTCGGCCTGGAGGTCGGTGCGAGCCACTACCTGCCCAAGCCCTGCAGCCCGCGCGAGATCCTCGCGACGGTGCGCGCGGCGCTGCGCAAGCGCGGCGCGATCGCGGCGCCCGAAGGCGACGTCTACAGCTTCGAGGGCTGGCGGATCGATCTGGGCAGCCACGAGCTGTTCGATCCCGACGGCGTGCTGGTCGGCCTGACCGACGGCGAGTTCGCGGTGCTCCGCGTGTTCATCGAGCGGCCGCGCCGCGTGCTCTCGCGCGAGGCGCTGCTGGCCGCGGCGCGGGGGCCCGATTCGGATGCCTATGACCGGGCGATCGACGTGCAGGTGAGCCGCCTGCGCCGCAAGCTGCGCTCGGGCGGCGACGAGATCATCCGTACCGTCCGCAACGAAGGCTATCTGTTCGTGCCGCGAGTCGTGCGCGCATGATACGACGGGGGAGCGCGGCCCGATCGCCGCTGTTCCTGCGCATCTTCCTGCTGATGCTGATCTGCGTCGCGGTGACGCAGCTGCTCAACGTGCTGCTGCTCGTCGCGATCCAGGCGCCCACCGCCAAGCTCTATACCGTGGGGCAGGTGGTCAACGCGCTGCAGCAGCATCCCGACGATGGCGGCGACGCCTTTGCGGTGTCGCGCGTCCCCAGCATCACGCTGTCGCCGTGGAACCCGCGCGGCGAGCGCACCCAGATGGCGATGGCGATGCTGCTGCGCGTGCGGCCCGACGATATCGACATCCGGTTCGAACGGCCGTTCCTGATGCGCGAGCAGGTCTATGACCGGTCGAGCGTGCCGCGGCTGACGCCGCCCGCCAGCCTGGCGGCCGCGCGGGACCTGGCGATCGTCGGCGAGTTCACGGCCTCCGTCCGCCAGCCCGACGGGCATTGGCTGAAGATCGAGCCGGAGCACGGATTCGAGCCCTGGCGCTGGTTCGTGCTGATCTGGCTGGTCCTTTCGGCCGTCGCGGTCGCGCCCTTCGCCTGGGCGCTGGCGCATCGGCTCGCCAAGCCGATCGGCGCCTTCGCGCAGGCGGCGGAGCGGCTGGGGCGCGACCCGCGCGCGGCGCCGATCGATCTCGACGGTCCGGCGGAGATCGCCGAGGCGGCGCACGCGTTCAACCAGATGCAGGCGCGGCTCAACCGCTATGTCGACGATCGCGCTATCGTGATCGCCGCGATCGCGCACGACCTGCGCACGCCGCTGATGCGGCTGGGTCTCCGGATCGAGGAGGCGCCCCAGGTGCTGCGCGGCGCATGCGAGAGCGACATTCGCGAGATGCAGGCGATGATCTCGGCGGCGATGACCTATGTCCGCGACACCAGCAAGCCGGGCGTGCGCCGGCCGCTGGACCTGCGTTCGCTCGCCGAGACGGTGGTGGACGACATGAGCGACCGTGGCGACGCCGTATCGCTCGATACGGGTGAGCCCGTCGTGCTCGATGGCAATCCGGTCGCACTCAAGTCGATGCTGAGCAACCTCGTGTGCAACGCCGTCAAATATGCCGGCGGCGCGGAGGTCTCGCTCGGCCGGATCGACGGACATGCGGTGATCGAAGTACGCGACGAGGGCCCCGGCATCCCGGATGAGGACCTCGATCGGGTGTTCGAGCCGTTCTTCCGCGGCGAACGCTCGCGCAATCGCGATACCGGCGGGATCGGGCTTGGCCTCGCCAGCGCCCGCGCGGTCGCCAGGGCACATGGCGGCGATGTTTCGCTGGAGAATCGCGAAGGCGTCGGATTGCTGGCGCGGGTTACGCTGCCCGTCTGAAAACGCCGGCGCGGCGCTACCTCCTGCTGGATTGCGCCTGGCTTTGCTGGTAGCGCTATCAATGCGCGGCGGACACACGCCGGAGGATAGGAGCCGGATCATGGGGACTCGTCGAGAGATGTTGGGGGGAATCGGTGCGGGGCTCGTCGCCGGCGCGCTGGCCAGGCCCGCCTGGGCGCAGGGCAAGCGCAAGCTGGGCTATGCGATCGTCGGCCTGGGCAATTACGCGACCAACCAGATCATGCCCCGGATCAAGGATTGCGAGTTCGCCGAGCTCAAGGCGCTGGTCAGCGGCACGCCGGAGAAGCTGGAGCGCTACGGCGCGCAATACGGCGTCCCCAAGAGCCACTGGTACAATTACCAGAATTACGACAGCATTCGCGACAATCCCGATATCGACCTGGTCTATGTCGTGCTGCCCAACAGCATGCATGCCGAATATTCGATCCGCGCGAGCAAGGCTGGCAAGCATGTGCTGTGCGAGAAGCCGATGGCGATCTCCTCGGCCGAATGCGAGGCGATGATCGCGGCGGCGAAGAAGGCCGGCAAGAAGCTGATGATCGGCTATCGCTGCCATTTCGAGCAATATAACCGCCGCGCGATCGAGCTGGTGAAGTCGGGCTTCGTCGGCAAGCCGACGCTGATCACCGCCGAGCACGGCTTCTATGCCCAGCCGGGCCAGTGGCGGCTCGACCATCCCTATTCGGGCGGCGGCTCGCTGATGGACATCGGCATCTACAGCCTCAACGCGGCGCGCTATCTGGCGGGCGAGGAGCCGATCCTGGTGAGCGCGACCGAATCCACCGATCGCAGCGATCCACGCTTCAAGAATGTCGAGGACCGGATCGACTTCCAGCTGAAATTCCCCTCCGGGCTGATCGCCAATTGCGTCTCCAGCTACTCCTCCGGCCACAACGCCTATCGCGTGACCGGGCGGAACGGCTGGGTCGGGATGGAGCCCGCCACGCCCTATGAGGGGCATCAGATGTGGACGCGCGCGAACGGCAAGACCGAGACGGTCGTGCTGCCCCCACCGGCCAAGACCCAGTTCGTCGGCCAGCTCGATCACCTCGCCGAATGCGCCATGACCGGTCGCGAGCCGATCGTCTCGGGCGAGGAGGGGCTGCGCGACATGCGGCTGATCGAGGCGATCTACAAATCGGCGCGAGAGGGCCGTGCGATCAAGCTGACCGCATGAACCGCCGCGACGTGGTGAAGGCGGGCGCACTGCTCGCCGCCTCCGCCTGGTCGCCGGTCGCGATGGCCGGGCAGGGCAGGGACCAGAGCGCGCGGATCAAGGCGCTGATCGGCCGGATGACGCTTGCGGAGAAGCTGGGCCAGATGACCCAGATCCCCGGCGGGCGGCAGAAGTCGCTCAACTCCAAGCTCGATGCAGCGATGCTCGATCGGGTGCGCAGGGGCGAGATGGGTTCGTTCCTCCACGTCGCCGGTGCGGAGCCCCTGCGCGAGCTGCAGCGCGTCGCGGTCGAGGAATCGCGGCTCAAGATCCCGCTGCTGTTCGCGATGGACGTGATCCACGGCTATCGCACGATCCTGCCGGTGCCGCTCGCGCTCGCAGCGAGCTGGGACCCGGCGGTGGCCGAGGCCGCGGCGCGGCTGGCGGCGGAGGAAGCCTGGGCAGCGGGGCTGCACTGGACCTTCACCCCGATGGTCGATGTGGCCCGCGATCCGCGCTGGGGCCGGGTGGTCGAGGGTGCGGGCGAGGACCCCTATCTCGGCGCGCGCATGGCCGAGGCGCAGGTGCGGGGTTTCCAGGGTGCCGATCTCGCCAAGGGGCAGCGGCTGATGGCCTGCGCGAAGCATTTCGTCGGCTATGGCGCCGCGATTGGCGGGCGTGATTATGACAGCGCTGACGTGTCCGATCGGACGCTCAACGAGATCTATCTGCCACCCTTTCACGCCGCGGCTCGGGCGGGGGCGGCGAGCTTCATGACCGCGTTCAACGACCTGGGCGGCGTGCCGATGACCGCGAACGCGGCGCTGGTACGCGGCACGTTGCGCCAACATTGGGGCTATGACGGGCTGATCGTCAGCGACTGGAACGCGATCAAGGAGCTGATCAACCACGGCGTGGCGGAGACGCCGGCCCAGGCCGCGGCGCTGGCGCTGCGCGCGGGCGTCGACATGGACATGGCGAGCGCGACCTATTCGGAGCATCTCGGCGAGGCGGTGGCGGCCGACGCCGCGCTGCTGCCGCTGGTCGACCAGGCGGTGGGGCGCATCCTCGCCGCGAAGGCGCGGCTCGGGCTGTTCGACGATCCCTATGGCTTCGGCGATCCGGCGCGCGAAAAGGCGCCGCTCAACCGCACGGTAGCGCGCGACCTGGCTCGGCGTTCGGTCGTGCTGCTGCGCAACGAGGGCGGGCTGCTGCCGCTCAGGCCGGGCGCGAAGATAGCGCTGATCGGCGCGCTGGCGGACGATGCCTCCTCGACGCTGGGTTCGTGGCGCGCACGCGGGCAGATCGAGGATGGCGTGACCCTGCGCAAGGCGCTGGGCGACACGGCCGAGTATCAGCCGGGCGTCAAGCCGCGCGGCAGCGACGGATCGGGCATCCCCGCCGCGATCGAGGCGGCGAAGCGCGCCGATGTGGTGCTGCTCGCGATCGGCGAGGATTACGACTTCACCGGCGAGGCGCGCAGCTATGCCGAGATCGGCCTGCCGGGGTTGCAGATCGCCCTGGTCGAGGCGCTGAAGGCGACCGGCAAGCCGATCGTCGCGATCCTGATGGGCGGCCGGCCGCTCGCGCTCGAAAAGGTGCTGACCGGCATCCCGGCGGTGCTTCAGACCTGGCTGCTCGGCGTCGAGAGCGGTCCGGCGATCGCCGACGTGCTGACCGGCAGGGCCTCGCCCGGCGGGCGGCTGCCGATCGGCATGCCGCGCGTCAGCGGCCAGGCGCCGATCCCCTATGCGCATCCGCCGACCGGGCGGCCCGCCAATCCCGACCTCGGCGTCGACAGCGCGCGCTACCGCGACGTCGATATCGGCCCGCTCTTCGCCTTCGGGCATGGGCTCGGTTATTCCGAGGTGAAATATGGTCCATTGGCGCTGAGCGCGGCGGAGATTCCCGCCACGGACACGCTCACCGCGACGGTCGTGGTCACCAATAGCGGCAAGGTCGCGGTCGACGAGGTCGTCCAGCTCTACGCCAATGATCCTGTTGCCTCGGTCTCGCGGCCCGACCGTGAGCTGCGCGGCTTCGCGCGCGTGGCGCTCAAGCCCGGCGAGACGCGCAAGGTGAGCTTCACGCTTGCCGCTTCCCAATTCGCGATCTGGCAGCCGGGCAAATGGGTGGTCGAGCCGGGCGAGATCAGGCTGATGGCCGGCGCATCCTCGGCCGATATTCGCAGCGAGGCGAGCTTCCGCATCGCCGGCGGCGCGTCGGGCGACGTTCCCGCGACGTCGATCGCCACCAAGACGAGGGTCGCGTGATGGCCGAGCCCTGGCACACATTGCTGATCGTCGCGGCCAGCATCGCCGCGGTCATCCTGCTGGTCCTCAAGCTGAAGCTCCAGCCCTTTGTCGCGCTGCTGCTGGTGGCGCTGGTCACCGGCCTCACCTTCGGCGGTGATCCGCAGGCGGTGATCGGTGCGATCCGCAAGGGCACCGGCGAGGCGCTCGGCTTCGTCGCGGTGGTGATCGGGCTGGGCGCGGTGCTGGGCGGGCTGCTCGAGGCGTCGGGCGGGGTCAACGCGATCGCGCACCGGCTGCTCGACGCGTTCGGCGAGAAGCGCATCCCCTGGGCGCTCACCGCGATCGGCGTGGTCGTCGGCGTGCCTTTGTTCTTCGACGTCGCCTTCATCATCCTTGCTCCCCTGCTCACCACCCTGTCGATCCGCGCGGAGCGGCGGGTGACCTATTTCGCGCTGCCCCTGCTCGCGGGACTGATGACGATGCACGCGCTGCTGCCGCCGCATCCCGGACCCGTCGCGGTCGCCGAGCTGCTCCACACCGATTATGGCCGGATGGCGCTCTATGGCCTGATCTGCGGCATCCCCTCGGCGATCCTCGCGGGGCCGGTCTTCGCCAAGCTGTTCCACGGCGCACCCGGCTTCGGCGACCAGAACCCGCCGCCGATGCTCGACGAGGGCGCGCCGCAGACCAAGCCGATCGGCTTCTGGCCGGCGCTGGTCGCGATGCTGTTCCCGCTCGCGCTGATCCTGATCGCGGCGGTAGCGGGGCAGGCGATGGCGGACGGCCCGGGCAAGACGGTGCTGCTGTTCCTGGGTCATCCCTTCACAGCGCTGATCCTCGCGGCTTTGTCGGTGACGGCGTGGCTGCGCATCGTCGAGGACGCGCCCTTTGCGACGCTTTCGAGCATCATGACCCGGGCGCTGGAGCCCGCCGGCCTGATGGTGCTGATCATCGGCGCGGGCGCGGCGTACAAGGAAGTGCTGATCGAATCGGGTGCGGGCGTGCAAATCACCCATGCGGTGAGCGCCGCGCAGGTCTCGGTGCCGGTCTTCGCCTTCCTGCTCGCCGCGTTCGTGCGGGTGGCGCAGGGCTCCGCGACGGTGGCGATGGTCACCGCGGCCGGGCTCGCCGGGCCGTTGATCACGAGCGCCGCGCTCAGCCCCGATCGGATCGCGCTGGTGACGGTGGCGATCGGCGCGGGCGCCACGGTGGTCAGCCATGTCAACGACACCGGCTTCTGGCTGGTGAAGCAATATCTCGGGCTGACCGAAGCCCAGACCTTTCGCAGCTGGACGATCGGCGCGACGATCGCGGGGCTTTCCAGTTTCGCGATGGCACTGCTGCTCTGGCCCCTCGTATGATGGAGAGACTGATGATCGAGATGACGCGCCGCACCGTGCTGGCCGGCATGGCCGCTCTGCCCTTCGTGCCCGCGCTGGCGCGCGCCGAGGCGGTGGGGGGCATCACCCGGCTCGATCCCGAGCTCGACACGATCCTGGACAGGAACGCGCCGATCGAAGTGATCGCCGACGGCATCCAATGGGCCGAGGGGCCGGTCTGGGTGAAGGAGGGCGGCTATCTGCTCTTCTCCGATCCGCCCGCGAACACCGCCTATCGCTGGAAGGAAGGCGAGGGGAAGAGCGTGTTTCTCAAGCCCTCCGGCCTGGCCGGGCCGATCCCCGCGGGCGTGCGCGAGGCGGGCTCGAACGGCATGGTGATGGACGCCAGGGGGCGGCTGGTGATGGCCGACAGCGGCACCCGCGCCATCGCCCGCGTCGATCTCGCGACGAAGAAGAAGACGATCCTCGCTGGCCGCTACCAGGGCAAGCGCTTCAACAGCTGTAACGACCTGGTGATCGCCAAATCGGGCGCGATCTATTTCACCGATCCGCCCTATGGTCTGAGCGAGGGCGACACCTCGCCGCTCAAGGAGCTCAAGTTCAACGGCGTCTATCGCCTGGGCACCGACGGGAAGGTCGCGCTGGTCGATCCCGGCCAGACCCGTCCCAACGGCATCGGCCTCTCGCCCGACCAGAAGACGCTCTACGTCTCGGTCTCGGACGACAAGGCACCCTATATCCACGCCTATGCGCTGGGCGAGGACGGCCTGCCGCGCGGCTCGCGCATCTTCGCCGATTTCCGCGACGGCGTGGCCAAGAGCCTGCCGGGCCTGCCGGACGGGATGAAGGTGGGAGCGAGCGGGCACCTGTTCGCCAGCGGTCCCGGCGGCATCCATATCCTCGCGCCCGACGGGCGGCGGCTCGGGCTGATCTCGACCGGCAAGGCTGCGGCCAACTCGGCATTCGGCGAGGATGGCCGGACTTTGTTCATCACCACCAGCGACAAGGTCGTGCGCGTCCGGCTCAAGGTTTCCGGATGGTAAATGCTCTTGCGAGTGACTTGCATTAAAATCTGAGCGCTGCTAGCCGGCGCGCGACAGACCCGCGGGCATGGTGCCGAGCGGGCGGGGGAACATCATGTCGCGCCGCTCCAACCTTTCGCTGCCCTTGCTTGCGCTTGCCATGACCCTGCCGGGGACGGCGCTCGCGCAGGATGCGAGCGCGCCGGCGCGGGAGGACGCGGCGACCTCCGATGGCGAGATCGTCGTCACTGCCGCGCGTACGATCCTGCCGCCCAACGCATTGCCGCTGACGATCGACGTGATCGACAAAAAGACGCTCGATCAGCAGATCGCGATCTCTGGTTCGGTCACCGACGCAGTCGCCAACCTCACGCCGTCCTTCTCGCCGACCCGCCAGAAGCTGTCCGGCGCGGGCGAGACGCTGCGCGGGCGCTCGCCGCTCTATGCGATCAACGGTATCCCCCAGTCGACGCCGCTGCGCGACGGCAGCCGCGACGGGTTCACCATCGACGGCTTCTTCGTCGACCGGGTCGAGCTGATCTACGGCTCGAACGCGCTGCAGGGGATCTGCGGCACCGGCGGCATCGTCAACCAGGTGACGGTCGGTGCGCCGAAGCAGGACGGGTTCAGCGGGCGGGCCCTGCTCCAGGCCAGCGCGAACAATGATTTCAGCAAGGATGGCATCGGCGGCAAGGCGGCGGGCCTCGTCCAGTACAAGGCGGGGCGCTTCGACGCGACCTTCGGCGCGGCCTATGAGAAGCGCGGCGTCTTCTATGACGGCGACGGGCGTCGCGTCGGCCTGAACCTGACCCAGGGCGAGAGCCAGGATTCGAAGACGACCTCGCTGTTCGCGCGGCTCGGCTACCAGGTCGGCGAGACCGGCCGGCTCGACCTGATCGCCAGCCGCTTCGAGCTGAAAGGCGACGGCGACTATGTCGCGATCCCCGGCAACCGCCTGACCGGCCTGCCGACCAGCGCGGTGCGCGGCGATCCCCCCGGCGTCCCCGCCGCCAGCCGTACCGAGAGCATCGCGCTTTCCTACACCGACACGTCGCTGTTCGGCGGCAATCTCGTCAGCCAGGTCTTCTTCAACCGCAGCCGCGACACGTTCGGCGGTGAGATCGCGCCGATCGCGACCTTCCAGGATCCGAAGATCGATCCGACGCTGAAGCTGTTCGATCAGTCGCAAAACCGCTCGCGCAAGATCGGCGCGAAGATCTCCTATGAGCGCGCCGTACCCGGCTTCGAGAATCTGACGCTGACCGCCGGCCTCGACGCCCTGTCCGACAATACCGCCCAGCTGCTGATCGCGACCAACCGCGTCTGGGTGCCGCCCAGCCAATTCCGCAGCATCGCGCCGTTCGGTCAGGCCAACCTCAAGCTGTTCGACGGGGTGTTGCGGCTCGCCGGCGGCGCGCGCTGGGAGAATGTCGAGATCAAGGTCGACGATTATCACACGCTCGCCTCGACCACCTTCGTCGCCTGCTCGGCCAGCCTGCCGGCCGGTACGGTCTGCGGCGCGCCAAGCTATGGCGGCGTCGCGGTCGCCGGCGGCAAGCCCAGGTTCGACGATCTGCTGGTCAACGGCGGCGTCGTGCTCGAGCCCTGGGCCGGCATTCGCGCCTATGCGAGCTATGCCCAGGGCTTCACCGTGCCCGATATCGGCCGCATCACCCGCGCGGTGAGCAAGCCGAACCAGGACATCGACACCTATGCCGACATCCAGCCGATCGTCTCGAACAACCGCGAGATCGGCGTCGAGGTGAAGCGCGGCCCGCTCGATGCCTCGGCCACCTATTTCTGGTCGTCGAGCGACAAGGGCCAGTTGCTCATCGCCAATCCCGGCGGCATCTTCGACGTGCAGCGCCAGCGGGTCGAGATCCAGGGGCTCGAGCTCAATCTGGGCGTGCGGCTGCCGATCGACGGTCTGCGCGCGTCGGTGGGCTATGCGCATCTCGACGGGCGCTTCGACAGCGACGCCGTGCCCGACGGCAAGGTCGACAGCGATCTCGACGGCACCAACATCTCGCCGGACCGCCTGA
This sequence comes from Sphingomonas sp., assembly GCA_040508955.1. GTDB lineage: Bacteria > Pseudomonadota > Alphaproteobacteria > Sphingomonadales > Sphingomonadaceae > Sphingomonas. The sequence continues at coordinate 13,335 of JBEVLV010000164.1, forward strand.
ACCTCGCGGCCGACTATGCCACGGGCCGCTTCAGCGCGCGCATCCAGACCCAGTTCTTCCTGTCGCGCCGCTTCGACGGCAAGGCGCGCGCGATCGACGACGCCAATCCGGCGCATCCGCAGAAGCTCTTCATGAACGATTTCGGCGGCTATGTGCTGACCGACGCCTATCTGCGCTACCAGACCGGGTTCGGCGGGCTGACGCTCAGCGTCTCGAACCTCTTCAACAAGCAATATATCGACTACAGCAGCGATACCCGCCTGCCGACCGACAATCTCAGCAATTTCGCCGGGCGCGGCCGTTCCTTCACCCTCGGCTGGGACTACAGGTTCTGATGATGAAGTGGCTCGACCTGGTCCATCGCTGGACCGGCGGTATCATCGGGCTGGTGCTCGGCGTCATGGGGCTGACCGGTGCGATTCTGGTCCACAAGGAAAGCTGGCTCTCGCTGCTGTTGCCGCATGCCGGCGATGCGCTGGTCACCGATCCCGCGACGATCGGCGCGACCACCGCGAAGCTGCTCGCCGAATATCCCAAGGCGCAGAGCATCATCTATGCCGGCGACCGCTTCGGGCTCGATCAGCTGCGCCTGCCCAAGGGTGCGGGCGCCTATGCCGATCAGGCGGGCAACATCGTCACGCGCTGGCACAGCCAGTGGGAGCGGCCCGAACTGTGGATCTTCGATCTCCACCACCATCTGTTCAGCGGCGATGCCGGCGAGACGGTGATCGGCGTGGCGGGCCTCGCCGCGATCCTTTTCGTGGTGACCGGCGCGATCCTGTGGTGGCGGACCCGGCGCACCTTCAGGTTCCGGCTCTGGCCCAAGCGGCTGAGCCGCCCGGCGATCGTGATGCAGCACCGCGATCTCGGCATCGTCGTCGCGCCGCTGCTGCTGCTCTCGGCGGTCACGGGCACGATGATGGTCTTCAAGCCCTTCGCCGCGCTCGTCGTCGCGCCGTTCGGCTCGCTTGTCGAGGCCAGCGCGATGCCCAAGGTGAAGAGCGGCCCGCTGGCACCGAAGCCCGACTGGCCGGCGATGATCGCCGCCGCGCATGCCCGCTTTCCCGATGCGCAGATCCGCATCCTCGCCATCCCGCGCAAGCCCGGCGAGCCGATCACGATCCGGATGAAGCGCGCGGGCGAATGGCTGCCCAACGGCCGCTCGACCCTGGCGTTCGACGCGGCCGACGGGCGCCTGCTCGCCGCGACCGATGCGCTGGCGATGCCCAAGGCGGCGCAGGTCTTCAACGGCGCCTATCCGCTCCACGCGGCGAAGGTCGGCGGGCTTGCCTATCGGCTGCTCATCACCTGTTCGGGGCTGACGCTGGCGTTGTTCGGCACGCTCACCGTCTGGACCTTCTGGTTCAGGCGGCCACGCTCGCGGAAACGCGCCGCGGCCTGACTCGCGGTTTGCGGGGGCATCGCCTAGACCCGGGGCATGTTCGAACCAGAGGCGATTCCCGCCGCCACCGTGATCGTGATGCGCGAAAGCGCCGGCGGCCCGCCAGAACTGCTGATGGTCGAGCGCGCGCGGGCGATGACATTCGCGGGCGGCGCGCTGGTCTTTCCCGGCGGGCGGATCGATCCGGGCGACCGGGCCCTGGCGGCGCTCCATCCCGGCGATCCCGACGATATCGCCGCGCGCATCGCCGCGGTGCGCGAGACGCTGGAGGAAGCGGGCGTCGCGGTCGGGCTCGACGTCGCGGCGGATGCGATCCCCGCGCTCAAGCGCCGCGTCTATGCCGGCGAGCCGCTGGGTGCGCTGATCGACGAAGCTGGCGGCAAGCTGCGCCTCGACGTCCTCGTGCCGTTCGCGCGCTGGCTGCCGCATAATGTCCCGCACCGGGTGTTCGACACGCGCTTCTACCTCGCCCGCGCGCCCGAAGGCGCGATGCCGGTGGTTGACGGCAACGAGAATGTCCGAGTGTTCTGGGCCACCGCCCGGGCGGTGCTCGACGCTGCCGATGCGGGTGAGGCGGTGATCATCTTCCCGACACGGCGCAACCTCGAGCGGCTCGCGCGGTTCGATTCGTTCGAGGATGCGGTGGCCGATGCCGCCCGCTATCCAATCCGCGCGGTCACGCCCTGGATCGAGACGCGCGCCGACGCCCAGTATCTCTGCATTCCCGACGATCTCGGCTATCCGGTGACCGAGGAGCGGCTGGATCGGGCGCTCCGCGCGTGAGGGCGGTCCGGCAGACGATCCTGGTGATGCTCGCCTTCGCGCTGCTGCTGGGAGCCACGCTGATCGGCGTGGCGCTGGTGCGCGATCACCCGCAGGACCTGCCCTGGACGCGGCTCGACCTGAGCCAGCCCGTCGGGGCCTTCACCGGACGCAAGATCGCCGGACTGACGAGCCGCTTCGCCGAATGCCGTGCGCTGCTTCGGGGCGCCGGGATCAACTACACGGTGCTGGCACCGGTCGAGGCACCGGGGCAGTGCGGCTATGCCGATGGCGTGCGGTTCGCGCCAGGCGGGTCACGGACCATCGCGTTCAGCCCGACGAACCTGGGTGTGTCGTGCCCCGTCGCGGTGGCGCTGGCGGTATGGGAATGGAACGTCGTCCAGCCCGCCGCGCAGAAGCATTTCGGCGCACGGGTCACGTCGATCGAGCATCTCGGCAGCTATTCGTGCCGGCGCATCTACGGCCGAAGCTCGGGCGACTGGAGCGAGCATGCCACGGCGGATGCGCTCGACGTGGCGGCGTTCCGCCTGTCGAACGGAATGCGCGTCAGCGTGGTGGCGGACTGGTCGAAGGGCGGGGAGAAGGCCGCGTTCCTGCGCGCGGTGCGCACGGGCGGGTGCAGGCTGTTCTCGACGGTATTGTCGCCGGACTATAACGCGGCGCATCGCGATCACCTGCACCTGGACGAAGCGGCACGGGGCGAGATGGGGTGGCGGACCTGCCGCTAGGGCGGACCTTGGGGACGGCCCCTCCCGCGGACGGGAGGGGAGAAGGCGTCAGTTCGGCAGTGCCTGGGCGTCGACCTTTTCCACCCATTGCGGGAAGAAGGCCGGCTGGCGGTTCGACCAGCCCGACGCGGTCGCAGCGGCTTCGCTGATCGACTGGAGCAGCTTGCGGCGCAGGTCCGGGTGGAGATGCGGCAGCGCGGCGGCCGAGCAGAAGGCTGCGGGCAGCCAGGGGCGGACCTCGGCACCGATCAGCCGCTCGTAGAGGAAGCGATAGGCCGAGAAGCTCGTCAGGCGGCCCTGGCCGAGGTCGAAGGCGGAGATGGTGACGAGCGGTGCCATGAAGGGCTCGATCGAGCCGAGATCGGCGTCGTCGGGCATCAGCGCGCGGACCTCGGCGAGCCGATCGTACATGCTGGCCTGGGCGCGGATGCTCGCCGCTTCGACCACGTCGCGCGACCAGCGTTCCAGGGCATCGTTGCGTTCCAGGCCGATATCGAGCGAGCGGCGGACGTAGCGCTGGGTCGCCGCACTGAAACCGGCGAATTCCTTCATCTCGGCCAGTGTCATAGCGCCTTCGGCCGGTCTCATCTTAGAAGCCATCGAACCAACTCCCACCCACTCTGCGACCCCTCGGATCGGATCATGCGCCGCGTTGGTTAACGTGCGCTTTATCGCCCGATCCGCCCTATTCCCTAATAGGACCCGATTGCCTGTTGCAGCGCAACATGTGTTGCGACGAACCGAACGCTGCGGCTGGAATCTGTGTTAGCGTGATGCTTTTGCGCAACAAAAGCGAAGTGGGAGCTTAGCCCGCCCCTATGGGCGATCCATTCAGATACACCCACTAGCGTAGATTCCCGGGCGCATCGTGCCATGCCACGGATGGTTCCTGCCGAACGGTGCAGGTTTCTGCGGCCCATCGGCTTGTCGCAACGGTTCGTCCCATCGGCGAGCCGCGGCAGTGGTGCGGTAACCTATGATCTGGTTAGCACTACTCAACAGATTCGCTTCCTGACCGGGGGGTCTATGAATTTTCGTGGTTTCGCAGCGCGCTTTGCGCTGGTGGCGGCTTGCGCCCTGATGACTGCAGTCCCGGCCCAGGCAAAGGGCATGTTCTGGCAATGCGCCACCTATGCCCGTGCGATCTCCGGCGTCGACATCCATGGCAATGCCTGGACCTGGTGGGATCAGGCCGCCGGTCGCTACGATCGTGGCGAGACCCCGAAGATCGGCGCCGTCATGTCGTTCCAGCGCACCGCACGCATGCCGTACGGCCATGTCGCGATGGTGTCGAAGGTGGTGAGCAGCCGCGAAGTCCTGCTGACCCATGCCAACTGGTCGCACCGCGGCGGGATCGAGCGCAACGTCCGCGCGGTCGACGTTTCGGCAGCCGGCGACTGGAGCGAAGTGAAGGTCTGGTTCGCGCCGACCGGCGATCTCGGTACCTCGACCTATCCGGTCAACGGCTTCATCTATTCGAACGGTGAGCCCAAGATCGACCTGGACAAGCCCGAGCAGATGGCGTCGCTCGATCTCGACCTGAGCGACCTCGTCCCCGAGACCGACGTCAACTGATCGCTCCCTTCACGCCTTCGGTGTGAACTTCATCGCCACCCCGTTCATGCAATAGCGCTTGCCCGTGGGCGGCGGGCCATCGTCGAAGACATGGCCCAGATGTCCGCCGCAGCGGCGGCACAGCACCTCGGTCCGCGACATGCCCAGCGTGTTGTCGGAGCGCGTCACCACGGCATTCTTGAGCGGCGCGTAAAAGCTCGGCCAGCCGGTGCCGCTGTCGAACTTGGTGGTCGAGGAATAGAGCGGCAGGTCGCAGCCCGCGCAGGAGAAGACGCCCGCGCGATGCTCCTTGTTGAGCGGGCTGGTGCCGGGATATTCGGTCGATCCGTGACGGAGCGTCGCATAGGCCGCCGGGCTCAGCCGCTTCTTCCATTCGGCATCGGTCAGCTTGAACTCGAAATCGGGCGCGGCCCGGCTCTGGCCCGGCGCGCAGCTCACGGTAACCGCGATCGCGCCGGCACCTGCCACGCTCAGAAGGTCGCGGCGGCTGATATTCATGACTGAAAACTCCGTATCGTGCATCTGCAGGTTCGCACCGGCCCCCCATATGGTTGCACGTACGGCGAAATAAACCTCAGTAGCGGCTGAGTTGCGCCGGCATCTTGCGATAGCCGTGGACGAAGCAGGCCGCGACGCGTTCGGGCTCGCGCAGCACGTTCACGCGCAGGCGCCGCTTCGCCATCTCCTCCAGCAATATGCCGATCTGCAGCTCGGCGAGCCGCGCGCCGACGCAGCGATGGATGCCATGGCCGAACGCCAGGTGCCGCCGGGCATTCTCCCGATCGACGATGATGCGGTCCGCATCGGGAAAGACGCTCTCGTCGCGATTGGCCGAGAGATACCAGAGCGCCAGCTTGTCGCCCTCGCGGATCTTCTGCCCTTCCAGCTCGGTGTCCTGCGTCGCGGTGCGGCGCATGTGCGCGAGCGGGGTCTGCCAGCGGATGATCTCCTGCGTGGCGTTGGCGATCAGGCCTGGATCGGCTTCCAGCTTCGCGCGCTCGTCCGGGAACTGTTCCAGGCCCCAGGCATAGGCGCTCATCGAGTTGCGCGTCGTGTCGTTGCCGCCGACGATCAGCAGGATCAGGTTCCCGAGGAACTCCATCTGGTCCATCTCGGCCATCGCGTCCGAATGGATCATCATCGAGATCAGGTCGGGCGTCGGCTCCTTGCCGAGCTTGGAATTCCACAGATTGCCGAAATAGGCCGCGCACTCGAACAGATGGCCGCGCCGCTCCTCCTTGCGCACCGGATCCTTGGCGATCTCGATATCGCCCGCCCAGTCGGACCAGAAGGTCAGCTTGCGGCGATCCTCCCACGGGAAGTCGAACAGGATCGCCAGCATCTGGGTGGTCAACTCGATCGAGACTTGGTCGACCCAGTCGAACTCGGCGCCGAGCGGCAGCGAATCGAGGATCTCCGTCGTGCGGGTGCGGATATTCTCGCTCATCCGCGCCATCTCGCTCGGCGTGAAGGCGGGAGCGACGGTGCGCCGCTGGCCGGTATGCTTGGGCCGGTCCATCGCGATGAACATCGGCATCCGGATGTCGCCTTCCATCAGGTCGGCGATGGTGATGCCGCCGGCTTCCGACGAATAGAGCTCGGGCAGCGATTCGACATGGACGATCGGCTTGTAGCTGGAGACCGACCAATAGGGTCCGAACGCACTCTCCGGGGTATAATGGACCGGAGCTTCGGCGCGCAGCCGGGCGAAGGGCGCCTGCCAGAGATCGTCGCGATACAGCTCGGCGCGGCTGACATCGAGCGGATCGACCGCAACTTCGGTCGCGAGCGTGGCCATTCCATCTCTCTCCTGCTTTTGCGGCAGGAGGTCAGTAGCTGACACGAATGTCAATAGTGGCTAGGCCGTCGCCTTGCGCTTCGACCGGCGTTTCGGGCTCCCCGACTTGAGCACGCCGCGGCGGAACAGCCGGGCGGCAACCGTCACCGTGATCGCGACCCACAAGGCCTGCCAGGCAAGCGCCAGCGCGTGCGGCCACAGTTCGGGCGCGTTGGCCGCGTGCGCCGCCATCGCCAGCGGCGAGCTGAACGGGAAGATCTCCGCCGCGAGCGCAATCCAGCTTCCGGCATGGCCGGCAGCATAGGAGGAGAGCCCGAGCATCGCGAACTGGAACACGGTGATCGGTAGCGAAAGCATCTGGATCTCGCGCTGGCTCGACGCGAGCGAGCCAAGCCCGAGGAACACTGCGCTCTGAAGCATATAGGCCATGGTGAAATAGGCGACGAACAGGATCGGAAAGATCGGCCCCACCGCGGTGCCCAGCTCGTCGAAGAAGAAGCTCGCGCCCGAGGGTAGCAGCCTGGGCAGGTTGACGAGCAGGGTGAACCAGAAGCCGACGAACAGCAAAGCCGAGCCGAACGCGCCGATCAGCTTGCCGAAGAACACGCTTTCCAGCGGTACGGCGGCGGCGAGCACCTCGATCACCTTGTTCGACCGCTCCTCGGCCATCGCGCCGACGACCTGGCCCGAGAGCATCAACGTCAGGAAGAAGATGCCGAGCGCCGCGAAATAGGCCGCCTGGCCCATGCCGCTCGATGTCGCCTGAACGCGGCTGATCACTTCGGTCTCGGCCCGGCTGAGCGGTGCGGCGCCGCCCGATTTCTCCGCGCGCAACGTCTGGTCCGCGAGCTGGGCGAGATAGCTGCCCTCCGCCCGCCCTGACGGGGTGCGCAGCACCTTGGGGTGATCGAGCGGGCCGTAGAGCACCGCTGCGACCTCGACATCGTGGCGATCGAACAATGCGCGCGCTTGCTGAGCGACATTGCCGGCCGGTGCATCGATGCGCAGCTCGGGTCGGGCCGAGGCGTTGGAGAAGACGGTGCGCAGCTGCCGGTCGACGGCAGTGATCGTCGCAACGCGATCCGGCGGGGCGATCACGACGATGCGTTGCTTGCCCTCGCCGCTGCTCGCCGCGGTGGTGGCGCTCAGGCTGCCGACCACACCGAAGCCGATCATGAAGAGCGGGCTCAACAGGAAGAGCAGGAAGGTCGGCGTCATCACCGTCGCCTTGAAATCCCGCCTTGCAATCGTGAGCGCCTGGCGCGCGGCATGCCGGAAATCGCTCATGCCGCCGCCTCTTCCAGCGCTTCGCTGCCGACGATGCGCACGAACGCGTCGTGCAGTCCCGGCCGCTCGATCGACAGGCCGGAGATGCCGTATCCCGCGTCGATCAGCTGCACGAGCAAACCCTCTATCCCCTCGGGCGGTACGGTGAAGCGCCAGCTGCCGTTCTCGCGCTCGGCATCGGCGGGGAGCAGCGCGCCGGCGGTCTCGACATGGTGGTGCGGGGTGTAATGCGCCTTGAAGGGCAGGGTGGCGCGCGCCTCGTCGACGGTGCCTTCGAAGCGGACCTTGCCGCCGGCGATGATCGATAGCCGGTCGCACAGCCGCTCGGCATGCGCCATGACATGCGTCGAGAACAGGATCGTCGCGCCGCGGTCGCGCTGGGCGCGGATCAGCTTCTCGAGCCGCTCCTGGTTGACCGGATCGAGCCCCGAAAACGGCTCGTCGAGCACGAGCAGGTCGGGCTCGTGCACCACCGCGCCGAGCAGCTGGACGAGTTGCGCCATGCCCTTGGAAAGCTTGCGGATCTTGTCGTCGGCGGCATGCGCCAGGCCGGCGGCCTCGAGCAGTTCGCCGGCGCGCTTGCGCCCGATATTCCAGGGCAGGCCGCGCAGCGCGCCCATGAAGGCGATCGCCTCGCGGCACTTCATGCCGGGATAGAGGCCACGCTCCTCGGGCAGATAGCCGACATGGTCGCTCATCTCGCGCGGGCGATCGGTGCCGAGCATCGTCCGTTCGCCCTCGTCGGGCTCGATGATGCCGAGAAGCATGCGCAGCGTCGTCGTCTTGCCGGCGCCGTTGGGGCCGAGCACGCCGTAGATGAGCCCCTTGGGGACAGCGATGTCGACGCCGTCGACCGCGCGGCGATCGCCGAAGCGCTTGACGAGGCCCGTGGCGCTCACGGCCAGATCGCTGCTCAAATTTGCACCCCTCCCACGAATGTTCGTGGTAGCGGGTGCGCGTGCGTGAAGACAAGCCATTGGAAGAACGGCTCAAGGCGAAAGCGGCGGAAATCGGGTTCGCCGCCTGCGGGATCGCCCATGCCGACGCCGCGCCGCTCGCCGGGCAACGGTTGCGCGAATGGCTGGCGGAGGGCGCGCACGGGTCGATGATCTGGATGGAGGAGCGCGCGCATCATCGCGAGGCGCCCAAGGGGCTCTGGCCCGAGGTGCGATCGGTGATCTCGCTCGGCATGAGCTATGCCCCCGCACTCGATCCGCTGGCGCTGGCCGGGGAGGGCGAGCGCGGCCGCATCTCGGTCTATGCCCAGGGCGCCGACTATCACGATGTGATGAAGCGGCGGCTGAAGGAGCTGGCGCGCTGGCTGGTCGGCGCGGCGCCGGGCGCGGACGTCAAGGTGTTCGTCGATACCGCGCCGGTGATGGAGAAGCCGCTGGCCGAGGCGGCGGGGCTGGGCTGGCAGGGCAAGCACACCAACCTGGTCAGCCGCCGGCACGGCAGCTGGCTGTTCCTGGGCGCGATCTACACGACGCTGGAGCTGGCGGGCGACGCGCGGGTGCGCACGACCTGCGGCAGCTGCGATGCGTGCCAGGCGGCGTGCCCGACCGATGCTTTCCCGGCGCCCTATCGCCTCGATGCGCGGCGGTGCATCTCGTACCTGACGATCGAGAACAAGGGGCCGATCCCGCCCGAATTTCGTGAAGGGATCGGCAATCGCATCTATGGCTGCGACGACTGCCTGGCGGTGTGTCCGTGGAACAAGTTCGCCGCTGCCGCCCAGGCCAATCTGGCCTTCGCGCCGCGTGCGGAACTGACCGCGCCGGCGCTGGCCGATCTTCTGGCGCTGGACGATGCCGGCTTTCGCGAGGTGTTTTCGGGCTCGCCGATCAAGCGGATCGGGCGCGACCGGATGATGCGCAACTGCCTGGTCGCGGCGGGCAACAGCGGCAGCGCGGCGCTGGTCGAGCCGGTGGCGGCGTTGCTCGACGATGCCGATCCGGTCGTGCGCGGCGCGGCGGTGTGGGCGCTGCGACGGCTCGACCCGGCGCGCTGGGCGGGGGAACGCATCGCGCGGCTGCCGCAGGAATCGGATCTGCTGGTTCGGGAGGAATGGGCAGGATGATCGTCGCCGCGCTTGGCCTCGCGGTAGTGCTGTTGCTCGGCCTGAAGGTGGTCGCGACGGTGATCCTGTTGTCGCGCGATCGCACGCGATGGTTCCAGACGCGATCGGGCGCGTTCCTCTGGTGGTCGAGCAAGATCACGCCGCTATTGGCCGTGCCCTGCATGATCGCCATCGCCAATCTCCAGCATCGGTTCGCCGACGCGTGGATCTATTGGGGCCTGATGGGTTTCGTCGCGCTCGCCGTGCCGATGGCCGTGTGGAGCCGCTTCTACCGGCGGTGATGCGGGCGATCAGCGCGTGCCCGGCCGCTTGGTGAGTGCAGCCACGCAACTCGCCTGGTCGATCGGCGCGCCGTCGCGCTGGCGGGTGTCGAGATGGGTGACGACCTGGTCGCCGCGGCCGCTCGCCGGCGGATAGAGATAGGCGTCGAGCACGCAGATCGGTCCCGCGAACTGGAGTTTCCGCGCCCGGCCCTCGCTCAGGTCCATTGCGGGTGTGCCGAACTGGGCGATCAGCTTCGGCGCAGTCTCGCCCTTGATCGCCATGATGCTCGGCGGTGCGGGCAGGGGGGCGACCGGTGCGGTGGGTACCGGGACGTAGGAGGCCGAGCGGATCGGCGGCGCGGTTTCGCCACACGCCGCAAGCGCCAGCGCGCCCAGCACGATCCAGCCCCTCATGCGCGTCGGGCCCGGTGGAACATGTGGGTCGCCATCGCGGCGCCGAGCACGGGTGCGACAAGGTTCAACACCGGGATCACGAACAGGCCCGTGCCGATCAAGCCAAGCGCGAAGCGGCGAAGCGCCGTCTGCCTGCGCCATCCCGAGAGCTGGCCGGCCGGGAGGTGCCGCGCCGCGACCATGTCGCCCAGGTCGCGGCCGAGCAGCCATCCGTTCACCGCGAAGAACAGGATCGGCGTGCCCACGCCGGTGACGATCAGCAGCAGATAGACCGGCAGCAGCAACAGGTTGACGCCGATCGCGCGCGCCGCCGATCCCAGGCCCATCGCGAGCGAACGGGCGAGCGGAACCGGCCGGGCGGCGGCATGCGCGGCAGGATAGTGGCGCATTTCCACCGCCGCGACCACTTCGTCGCCGAACACCCCGATCACCGCCACCGCGATCGCGCGGAACAGCAGCCACCAGGCACCGGCCAGCAGCATCGCGGTCGCGACCGCCGCGAAGATGCCGCTCTCGTCCCGCCAGCTCGCGACATAGGCGTCGAACAACCGGTCGAGCCCGAACCACAGCCCCACGCCCGCCGCGGCGAACAGCAACAGCGTCACCGCCAGCGATTTGAGCAGGACCGAGACCACCGGCCGGTCGGTCAATTGGCCCAGCGAGAGGAAGAAAGCGTGGATCAAGCGCGGTAGGCCCCTTGGTTGCACTATTCCATGCCGCTCTCTAGGGCATCGGCGCAACCCAATTGGAGCCTTAGACCTTGACCAGCCCCACTTATGACGTGGTCGCCATCGGCAATGCGATCGTCGACATCCTCGCCCAGGCCGAAGACAGCTTCATCGAGGAGATCGGCGTCGCCAAGGGCTCGATGCAGCTGATGTTCTCGCCCGAAGAGGCGGACGCGCTCTATGCCAAGATGGGTCCGGGCCGCGAAGTCTCGGGCGGATCGGCCGCGAATACCGTCGCCGGCATCGCTGCGCTTGGCGGCAAGTGCGCGTTCATCGGCCAGGTCGCCGACGATCAGCTCGGCATGGTCTTCGGCCATGACATCCGCGCTGCCGGCGTCCATTTCGACACGACGGTTCGCGAAGGCCAGCCGACCACCGCGCGTTGCCTGATCTTCGTCACACCCGACGGCCAGCGGACGATGAACACCTTCCTCGGCGCCTCGCAGTTCCTGCCCGCCGCCGCGCTGGACGAGAGCATGATCGCCAATGGCGCGATCCTCTATCTCGAAGGCTATCTGTGGGATCCCGAGGAGCCGCGCGCCGCGATGCGCGCCGCGATCGACATCGCCCGGAAGAATGGCCGCAAGGTCGCCTTCACCCTCTCCGACGTGTTCTGCATCTCGCGCCACGGCGACGATTTCCGCCAGCTGATCGAGGACGGGCTGATCGACATCCTGTTCGCCAACGAGAGCGAGCTGCTGGCGCTGTGCGAGCATGAGACGTTCGAGGGCGCGATCGCGCAGATCCATGGCAAGGTCCCGCTGCTGGTCGTGACGCGCAGCGAGCAGGGCGCGATGGCGCTGCAGGGCTCGGAGCGGGTCGAAGTGCCGGCCGAGCCGATCGAGAAGCTGGTCGATACCACCGGTGCCGGCGACATGTTCGCCGCGGGCTTCCTGCACGGCCAGGCGCAGGGCCGCACGCTCGAGGAGTCGCTTCGCCTCGGCGCGATCTGCGCGGCGGAGATCATCCAGCACTATGGCGCCCGCGCCGAGAAGGACCTCAAGAAGCTCGCCGAAGAACGG
>JBEVLV010000165.1:0-6385 GCA_040508955.1 Sphingomonas sp.
ATCCCCGCGAAAGCGGGACCCAAGGCCAAAGGGCGCTGTCCCGCTCGGCCTTGAGTCCCCGCTTTCGCGGGGATGAGCTATGGGAAAGCCTCCGGCAAAGCACGCTAGGCAAAAAATTCCCACCCGGCAGAAACTGCCGTTCGCGCCCCTCCTATAATTGAACCAAGGGGCGCGTGCCCCAGGTCCATTCGACGGGGCGACATTGGAAGCGATCAAGAATCTGGTGGGCCAATTGGGCCCCAAGCGGCTGATGCTGATGGGGGGTGTCGCGCTGGCGCTACTTCTGGCGCTCGCCTTCGTCGCCACGCGTGGCACGAAATCCGAAATGGGCTTTCTCTACACCGATCTCGATCCCGCTGCCGCGGCGACGATCACCGAGAAGCTCAAGGCGCAGAACATCGAGTATACGCTGTCCGCGGACGGCACCTCGATCATGGCGCCGCAGGAAAAGCTCGCCGAGCTGCGCATGAGCCTGGCCGGCGAGAAGCTGGGCGGCAAGATCGGCTATGAGGTGCTCGACGAGGAGCAGCCTTTCGGCGTTTCCGCCAGCCGCGCCAAGATGAACGAGACCCGCGCGATCGAGGGCGAGCTCTCCAAGTCGATCCAGACGATCCAGGCGATCAGCGCCGCGCGCGTCCATATCGTCATGCCCGAGCGGGCGATGTTCGCCAACGAGAGCCGCAAGGCGACCGCTGCCGTCACCGTCAAGACCAAGGGCCATATCGGCGGCGAGACGATCTCCGCGATCCGCTATCTCGTCTCGTCCTCGGTGCCCGAGCTTTCGCCGGATTCGGTCTCGGTCGTCGATCAGAGCGGCGCGCTGCTGGCGCGGGCAGGTGATCCGAGCTCGGCCGGCGCCGGCGACGCCGACGAGCGCCAGCAGGCCGTCGAGGCCAAGCTGCGCCAGGAAGTCGAATCGCTGCTCGAGCCGATCGTCGGTCAGGGCAAGGTCCGCGCCGAGGTCTCCGCCCAGATCGACCGCGACCAGACCCGCGAGGAAGCCACGATCTTCGATCCCGACAAGCAGGTCGTCTCGCACGAGGTCAGCGTCGAGACCGGCGATCAGAACAAGGAAAACGACGCGGGTCCGGGCACCGTCTCGGTCGCCAACCAGCTCCCCGAGGCGCAGGCCCAGCCGGCCACGCCCGGCGCCTCGCGCCAGTCGGCCAGCAACCAGACCTCCGAGGACAAGACCTACGACAACAGCTCGACCAAGACGGTGACGCTGCGCGCGCCGGGCAAGGTCACGCGGCTCAGCGTCGCGGTGATGGTCGATGGTGGCCCCAAGGGCCTGCCGCCTGCCCAGATCCAGCGCCTGCAGCGCCTCGTCGAGAACGCCGTGGGCGCCGATGTCCAGCGCGGCGACAGCGTGGTCGTCGAAGGCATGCAGTTCAGTGCCGCCGATCCGCTGGCGGACAAGCAGGGCGGCATCTTCTCGCTGCTGTCGATGGACCGGATCTGGGGCCTGCTCCAGCTGGTCGTGATCGGAGTGGTCGGGCTGATCGCGCTGCGCATGCTCAAGCCCCGCTGGATGCCCGCCGCACCGGAGCCTGCGCTCCTGGCCGACGAAGCCACGCATCTCAACGGCCAATCGCCAGAGATGCTGGCCCTCGCAGAGCGCGCCGCGGACGGCGACGCCGAAGCGATGCAGCAGCTCGAATCGATGAACCCGGAGCAGCAGCTGCTCGATCAGGAAATCGCCCTCGCCCAGGTGGACGGGCGCATCAAACTCTCCGCGCTGAAGCGGATCGGGGACGCCATCGCGGCGAGCCCGCCCGAGGCCGCCTCGGTGATCCGCCAATGGATGAATGCATAGGAACGCCCCCATGAACACTGATCCTCACGACATCATCCCGTCGGCAGCCGACGAAGCCCCCGCCCCCGTCTTCGAGAATTTCGAAGCGCTGAGCGGTGTCGAACAGGGCACGGGTACCGAAGGGCTCGAGGCCGTCCATGACGTACCGGTGAAGGTCCAGGCCGTGCTTGGTCGCGCCCGGATGCCGGTGGGCGACCTGCTTCATCTCACCTCCGGTACCGTGGTCGAGCTCGATCGCCGCGTCGGCGAGCCGGTCGACATCTTCGTCAACGATCGCCTGATCGCCCGCGGCGAAGTGGTGCTGATCGACAACGCGCTGGGCGTCACGCTCACCGAGATCGTGCGGGCCGACCGCTGATGGCCGGTCCCATTCGCATGCTGCTGATCGGCGCGCCGGGGAGCGAGTTCCGTCGCGCGGCTGAACTCGCCCGCAGCGCCGGCGCTGAAGTAACGATGGCGGATACGCCCCTCGATGCGCTCGAACAGCTGCGCGAAGGCGGCAGCGACCTGGTAATGATCGACGTACTCGCCGACGTCCCGGGTTTCATGGACAGCCTTCGTGCCGAGCGCTTCACCATTCCGGTGCTGGCTTGCGGCATCGACGCATCGGCAGAACGGGCCGTCGCCGCGATCCGTGCCGGCGCGCGCGACTATGTCCCCCTGCCCCCGCAGCGCGAGCTGATCGCCGCAGCCATTGCATCGGTGGTCGAGCGCAAGGCACCCGGCCGCATCGGCGAGCATAGCGCGCTGGCGCGTGCCCTCGCCCTGGCCATCGCGGTCGCGCCCAGCAGCGCGCCCGTGCTCGTCACCGGCGAGAAGGGCAGCGGCAAGGAAGCCATGGCCCGTGCGGTGCACGAAGCCTCGGGTCGCGCCGACCCGATGATGGTGGTCGAATGCGCCGGAGTCGGTGCCGAAGTGCTCGAGTCCGAACTGTTCGGGCATGAGGCCGGCGCCTTCCCTGGCGCGGTTGCCCGCCGTATTGGCCGGTTGGAGAAGGCTGGCCACGGCACGTTGCTGCTGCGCGAAGTCGCGGCACTCTCACCCGCGCTTCAAGCCCGCCTTCTTGCCATGCTGCAGAAGCAGCGCTTCACGCGCGTCGGCGGCGACGAACCCATTGCCTTCCACGCTCGCCTACTCGCCTCGACCAGCTTCGACCTCGAAGCCTGCGTCACTTCGGGCAGCTTCCGATCGGACCTGCTGGTGCGCCTCGGCCTCGTCCGCATCGAAGTGCCGGCGCTGCGCTCCCGGGGCGATGACGTGATCGAGCTGGCGGAGCATTTCGCGACCCGCCTGGCGGAATCGGACGGCATCGCACCCAAGCCCTTTACCGAGGAAGCGCTTGCGTTGCTGCGCCGTTATGGCTGGCCCGGCAATGTTCGCGAACTCGAAGAATCGGTGCATCGCGCCGTCCTGCTTGCCCGTGGCACGAGCATCGAAGCCGGCGACATCATCCACGCCGACGGCACGCCGCTGATCGAGCTGGAAGAGAACGAGCCCGATCGCTTCCACATCGAGAGCCTGATCGGGCGCACGGTGGAAGAGGTCGAGCGCGAACTGATCCTCCAGACGCTGGAGCGCTGCCACGGCAACCGCACCTCGGCATCGCACATCCTGGGCATCTCGGTCCGGACGATGCGCAACAAGCTGCGCACGTTCATCGAGGCCGGGATCTCGGTCTCGCCGGCGCTCTGACCGCCCTTCGCTGAAGCACATACAGGCAGCCCGCACCCATGCCCCCAGCCATCGTCACCCTGCTCAACCGGTTCGGACTGAGCCGCGATCTCGCGCTCGGCTTTGGCGTCATCGCGATCATCGCGATGCTGATCCTGCCGATGCCCGGCTGGATGCTCGACATGGGACTTGCACTGTCGATCACCATCTCGGTGATGATCCTGATGACGGCGCTGTTCATCGAGAAACCACTGGAACTGAGCGCCTTCCCGACGATCCTGCTGATCTCGACGATGCTCCGGCTGGGCCTCAACCTCGCCTCTACCCGCTTGATCCTGAGTCATGGCCATGAGGGTCCCGACGCCGCCGGCGGCGTGATCGGCGCGTTCGGCGAGTTCCTGATGGGCGGCGAGACGATCATCGGCCTCACCATCTTCCTGATCCTGGTCGTCATCAATTTCGTGGTGATCACCAAGGGCGCGGGCCGCATCGCCGAAGTCGCGGCGCGCTTCAGCCTCGATTCGATGCCCGGCAAGCAGATGGCGATCGACGCCGACCTGTCCGCCGGCATGATCGACGAGGAGACCGCCAAGGCCCGCCGCGCCGAGGTCGAGGCCGAGAGCGGCTTCTACGGCGCGATGGACGGTGCCTCCAAGTTCGTGAAGGGCGACGCCGTCGCCGCCGTGCTGATCACCGCGATCAACATCATCGTCGGCCTCGGCATCGGCGTGATCGAGCATGGCGTGCCGCTCGCCGAAGCGTTCCGAACCTATACCGTGCTCACCGCCGGCGACGGCCTGGTCAGCCAGATCCCCGCGCTGATCGTGTCGACCGCGGCGGGCCTGCTCGTCTCCAAGGGTGGCGTGAAGGGCAAGACCGGCGCCGCGCTCGGCGATCAGCTCGGCCGCTATCCCAAGGCGTTCGGCATGGTCGCGTTCCTGATGGGCGCGCTGGCGCTCATGCCGGGCCTGCCCTTCATCCCCTTCGCCGCCTTCTCGGCGCTGTCGGGCTATGCTGCCTGGCGGATGAGCAAGCGCGCCGCGGCCAAGACCGCGCTCGAAAAGGCGATCGCCGCGCAGGAGGAGATCAAGGCGTCGATCGTCGAGCAGCCGATCTCGCAGACGCTGGCGATCGACTCGGTACGCATCGAGATCGGCTATGCGCTGCTGCCAATCATCAACGATGACACGCGCGAACCGCGCCTCGACGATCAGGTCCGCGCGCTGCGTCGCCAGATGGCGACCGATTTCGGTTTCGTGCTCCCCTCGGTCCGGATCATCGACAATATGGGCCTCAAGCCCAGCGAATATGTCATCTCGATCAAGGAGACCGAAGCGGCGCGCGGCGAGATCAAGCTCGAGAAGCTGCTGCTGATCAACCCGGGCGGCGGTCCGGTCGGCCTGCCCGGCGAGCCGACCAAGGAGCCGGTGTTCGGCCTGCCCGCGCTATGGATCGATCGCGAACTGCGCGACGAGGCCGGTTTCCGCGGTCTCACCGTGGTCGAGTGCGGCACGATCATCACCACGCACCTGACCGAGCTGGTGAAGGACAATATCGCCGATCTGCTTTCCTACACCGAGACGCAGAAGCTGCTCACCGACGTGCACAAGGAATCGGAGAAGCTGGTCGCGGACATCATCCCCTCGAAGGTGTCGATCTCCAGCGTCCAGCGCATCCTGCAGAACCTGCTGTCGGAAGGCATCTCGATCCGCGACATCCCGACGATCCTGGAAGGCATTGCCGAATCCGCACCGCTGACCGCGAACCTTACCCAGATGACCGAGCATGTCCGCGGCCGCCTGGCCCGCCAGATCAGCGCGTCGCAGACCCGCGGCGAGGCAATTCCGGTGGTCACGCTGTCGGCCGACTGGGACCAGGCCTTCGCCGAGAGCATCATGGGCCAGGGCGACGAGCGCCAGCTCGCCATGGCGCCCTCCTCGCTCCAGCGGTTCATCGCATCGGTGCGCGACACCTATGATCGCCTCGCGGTCGACGGCGAGATCCCGTGCCTGCTCACCAGCCCGTCGATCCGTCCGTTCGTCCGTTCGATCATCGAACGCGTCCGCCCGGCGACGGTCGTGCTTTCGCAGAACGAAATCCACGCCCGCGCACGCATCCGCGCGCTCGGCACGATCGGCTGAGGCCGGACCCGCAACGATCGAAATCATCCTATAATGGAAGATCGGCCCTGCGTGGCCGGGCTAGAGGGCCTTGAATGAACGTCACGACGATCGGCTTTCCCTTCGCGTCGTCCGCCGGTGCACCGGCGCTGGGCGGAGCGGAACAGGGCTTCGCGCTCGCGCTCGGCGCGATCTCCGGATTCGGCACCCCCGCCTTTTCCGGCACCGCGCCGTCGCCCCGGGGCGGCGACCCCAAGGCGCCCACGCTTTCCGCCGACGGAACCGAAGTGCCGCCCGACGCGAGCACGCTCGTCCGCGCCAAGCCCGGATCGGCCATCAACCTGGCGCAGTTGCTTGCGACCGGATCGACGGTCGTGCCAACCACCGGAAAAATACGGCCCGACCAGGCGGCTGGCGCATCGGCCAATCCCGCCGCCGCGGCTGCCGAAACCTTGCCCGTTCCCGTATCGCCCGCCGATGCCGCAAGCCTCGCCCAGGATCCCGCAAAGGCCGTGGCTTCGGACGCGAAGAGCGCCCTCGCTGCCAAGACGGCAGACGCCGCCGGGACAAAGGCCGAGACACCGGATGCGGTCGTGGCAAACGCCGTCGACCCCGCAGCCATCCCTGCCCCAGACGGCAAATCGCCCATCCCGGCAACGCCGGTGAAGGCGGATCCGCGCACGGTCGCCTGCCCGACCGCGGCCGGCGACCAGCCGATGCCGGCCGAGCTTCCCGCCCTGGTGCGCCCGAACCGCGACGCCGCGACCGCCAAGCCGGT
>JBEVLV010000166.1:0-14496 GCA_040508955.1 Sphingomonas sp.
CGCCCGAACGATCGGTGCGGCGACCGGCCCGTCGGACGTCAGAAGACCTTGAGCAGCTTGATGCCGTATTGGCGCGGAGTGCCGGCGAAGTAGAGACCGCTGTTCAGCGCGGCGGGATAATGCTGGTCGGTGAGGTTGGTGCCATAGGCAGTCACCGTCCAGGTCTTGTGCTGCCAGGCAAGCTGGGCGTTGAGGATGCTGCGATCGACCAGAAGGTCGCCACGCGAACGGTCCTCGAACAGCGTCGCCCATTGCGATCCGACATGACCGAAATTGACTCGCGGCGTGATCTTGTCGCCATTGCCGATCGCAATCTCGTATTGCGCACCGACATTGAAGGTGAAGTTCGGCGCATAGGTCTGGCGCCGGCCGTTCAGGTCGATGCACTTGGCGCTGGCCGGTCCGGTTGCAGGCGCGCACGGCAGGATCGGGTCGCCGGCGGCGCCACTCGGCGGATTCCGCGTATCGACCGCGTAGAACTGGCCGAGCTCGCTGTGCAGCACGTTGATGCCGGCATCGATCGAGAAGCCGCCGGAATGGAATTCCGCCTCGGCCTCGAACCCGTAGATCTTGGTCTTGCCGGGAACGTTCAGCTCGATGCCGAAGGTGGGAAAGTCCGGGTAACCGATGACGACCTGGAAATTCTTATAGTCGTTGTAGAATCCAGTGAGCGTCGTACGGAGCTTGCCACCGGCGAAATTGCCTTTCCACCCGGCTTCGAACGACGTCACCTCTTCGGGCTCGAACGGCGCGATCACGTTCGCGTTTACCGGCACGTTGAGACCGCCGGGGCGGAAGCCGGTTGCGGCGAAGGCATAGAGATACTGGTCGGGGCTCACCTTCCAGCCGAGCGAGGCCTTGTAGGAGAAATTGTCCGACTTGACCGTCTGGATCTGCGAAATAGGCGTGCCGTATTGCTGGACGTCGATATAATTGGTCGAGCGGCTCGCGGTGTAGCGGCCGCCCAGCTCGAGCTTGAGGTTCGGCGTTATCGCGAAGCCGATCTGTCCGAAGCCTGCGAGCGAGCGCTCGGGGTTGCGGCCCTTGAGCTGATACTGGCACAGATTGAGGTTCAACCCTGGGCAGACGTCGATCGTGAAATTGCTGAAGGGCGATGGGAAGAAATAGGTATTCCACAGACCTGATGCGCCGACCAGCCAGGTGAAGCGCTGGTTGTCAGGCGAGATCAGGTTGAATTCCTGGCTGAACTGCGTCTCGGTGACGGTGTCGTAGAAAGTGCTGACGTTGGCGGCCGTGCCGTCCAGGTCGGCCTGGTACATGGTGTTGCCGGTCTGGAAACCGCTGACCGAGCGGAACTTGATGGCGCCGGGCAGTTCGTAATCGACCTTCAGGATCGAGCGGATGAACTTGTCCCGCGCCGCCTGGGGCGAATTGAACTGGACGTCGTACAGGTCGCCGGGGGCATTGAACGGCTTGGCCGGATAACCGCCCATGTCGAGATAGTCGAAATCGGTCTTCGACAGGATCGAGAGCCGATCGCTTGGCTTCCACAACAGGCTGAAGCGCCCCGCGGCCATGCGCAGGTCGCCGGGGTTCGAGGTATATTTCGCCCCGCCCGGGCCGGTGACATTGAAAAAGCTGTCGCGCCGGTCGCCGAACAAGGCGATGCGCGCCGCGAGGGTATCGCTGATCGGCAGGTTGACCGCGCCCTGCGCGCCGGCATCGTTATAATTGCCGTAATTGACGTTGACGTAACCGTGGACGCCGCCGCCGATGATCGGATCGTTGGTGTTGACGAACACCGCGCCCCCGGTCGCGTTCTGGCCGACGATCGTGCCCTGCGGGCCGCGCAACACCTGGATGTTGGCGACGTCGTAATAGGGCTCCATCTGGAAATAGCCGGGGAAGGAAGGCACGCCGTCGCGATAGGTGATCACGCCAGTGGTGGTCTGGGTATTGTGCTCGGCCTTGCCGATGCCGCGGACATTGAAATCGTTGCCCTGGCCGAAATTGTTGACCACCACGCTCGGCATCGCGAACTGGAGCGCATCGACGTTGACGACGCCCTTGTTCTCGAGCTGCGTGCCCGACAGCACCGAAGCCGACACCGCCGTCGTCATCAGATTCTCGCTGCGGCGCTGCGCCGTGACGACGATCTCCTGACTGTCCGATACGGGCGCACTGGCCTGGCTGTCCGCCGCGTCGGGCTGCGCCTGGGTCTGTGCGGCAGCGGTGCCGCAATACGCGAATGCGAGCGCGGACGCACTCAGCCACAACGCACGAGCCTTCATAAAACCTCCCCAGCATCTCTCTCGCCACGCTCTACGGCGTGCGCACCCAAAGCTGCAGCAAAGCGGGAACGTTGGCAATACTAATTCTCACAAGAGTGAATGACTGACTCGATGCGACGCTCTTCCGTTTTCGCGAGGATCCGCTGACCATCGCTACGCCGCCGTAATACGCTCCAGAGCACGCCTCAGCGCAGCAGGCTCATCGCCGCCGAGCGAAGCCGGCAGTCGCGCATGGGTTCTTCCGGGCCTGCCAATCGAATGCGCTCGTTCCGAGCCGGGACCCGACAATCAGGGTGCAATCACCCCCGGACGTCGAGATCGACATGCACGCGGATTGCGTCGTGCCGCCAATATTCCTGATCATATTCCACCACGCGCCCATCCGCGGCGATGCTGGTGCGCACCACCAGCAGGCCGGGCGTGCCGGGCTTCACGCCTAGTGCGTCGGCGGCGAACTTGACCAATGCGCACGGCCGCATGTCGACACGGTTCCGCACCACCGTAAGACCATAGTCGCCGGTGAGGATCTGGGTGAGCGAGCCGTCGAGCGAATGTTCGACAAGGCCGGGCGCCATGGCCGGATCGACGATGATCCGCTCGACCAGCACGGCGCGGCCGTCGATCGAGCGGCGGCGAAGGAGGTTGTAGAGCGGTGTGCCGGGTGCGGTGCGGAAGATATCGGCGACGGCGGGCGGTGCGGGTACCAATTCCTTGCTCAGCGTCTCGGTGGCGGGCGTGCGCCCCTGCTCGGCGACATAGGTCATGAAGCCCGACCAGCGCGTGGGATTGTACGTCACCGCCGGCGGCGAAACGTACCAGCCGCTGCGATCACGCCGATAGATCAGCCCCTCGGCCTCGAGCTGGAACAGCGCCTCGCGGATGGTGCCGCGTGCCGCTCCGCTATCACCCTGGAACTGACGCTCGGATGGCAGCTTCGAGCCCGGCGCGAGCTTGCCCATCTCGATGCCGAGCGCGATCTGGTCGCGCAGCGCCAGATATTGCGGACCGTCTGCGGCGTCGCCCTTGGCGATCGGAGTGAGTTCGAGTTCGCTTCGCATATTGGTATAAACCAGTTTTAACCGCTTGCGACGAGCAGCGATTCCAGCAGCGGACGATAGCTGGCAAGATCGGGGACGCGCCAGCCGGGATGCTTGCCCATATCGTCAAAGCGGCGCAGCGTCACCGCGTCGGCGAAGAAAGGCTCGGCCTCGAATGCCCGGATCTCGTCAGGCGACATCGGTCCGCCCTGAAGCTCGAGGCTGATCGCCGAGGCTCGGCTGAGCCCCTCGAGATAAATGGGATCGATCGCGCAGAGATAGCGCTTGGCCGCGACGTGGAGCCGCACCGGTTCGGTGACCTCGCGCGAGAAATAAGCGCCAAGATACGCGGAACCGCTGATTTCGTGGCGCGCGTCGATCCCCAGCGCTTCGGCGGCGTTGCCCGCATCGTCCATGAACTGGCCCACGTCGTGGAGCAGCGCGGCGACGATCATCGCATCCGAGCAACGATTGCGGCGCGCCAGTTCCGCTGTCTGGAGCGCGTGCTGGAGTTGCGTGGCGTCCTCGCCATAATAGAGTGAGCCGAAACGGTCGAAGAGTTCGAAAATCCGGTCGATAACGTTCGCGGCCATGCTTCCTCACTGTTTGACGTATGGCGAGCGACGCCGCGGCCGCCCCGCTCAGGCACCCGATCGCCGCTCCGCTGTCGCAAGATTGTAGCGTTGTTGGACTATACCACTTCCCGGCCGAAATAGCGTGTTCGCGCGGCCAAGGGAAGGGTGAAGCAATGCGTGGAACGACGAGACGGCATTTTCTGCGTGCGGCGGGCGCTGGCGCGGCCGGATCGATGCTTCCGAATCTGATCGACCGCGCGCTGGCAATCCCTGCGAACAAGCGCACCGGATCGATCCGCGACGTCGAACATATCGTCATCCATATGCAGGAGAACCGTTCGTTCGATCATTATCTCGGCATGTTGAACGGCGTGCGCGGCTTCGGCGATCCGCGGCCGCTGCGCCTTACCGGCGGGCGCAGCGTCTGGGCGCAGCCCTCGAAGCAGCATCCTGACGGCTATGTCCTTCCCTTCCACGGCGATTCGAAGACGACACGCGCGTTCAAGGTCGATGGCGCCGACCAGTCGCACCAGGAGAACATGCATATCTTCAACCGCGGCCGCTACGATCGCTGGGGGCATAACGGTGCGCTGCACAACCGGATGCTCCACTACACCGCGAGCGACCTCCCCTTCTATTACGCGCTCGCCGACGCCTTCACCGTGTGCGACGCCTATCACTGCTCGACGATGACGCAGACCTATCCCAACCGACTGCACCTGTTCACCGGGTGCAACGGCGGCGGCACCGTGGGCGGCGATCCCGAGATGAGCAATTACGGCGAGGACGAGACGCCGAGCGCCGACATGGCCGAGGATCACACGCTGCGCGAGGGCGCCTATCGCTGGACCACCTATGCCGAACGGCTCCAGGCGGCCGGGATCGCGTGGAAGGTCTATCAGGAATACGACAATTTCGGCGACAATCTGTTGTCGGTCTTCCCGCCCTTCCGCCCCGCGCCCAAGGATTCGGAACTCTATCGGCGCGGCCGTTCCTGGGTGAGCGAGCACAAGGAAGGCGCGGACCGCAAGCGCTCGGACGGCGAGCAGCTCGTCGAGGCATTTCGCCGCGACGTGGAGAGCGGCAAGCTGCCCCCGGTCTCGTGGATCGTCACCGCCGCCGATCTGTCGGAGCACCCCACGGCCGAGCCCTCGAAGGGCGAGCATGTGACCGCCAAGCTGATCGAGGCGCTGGTCGACAATCCCGGGATGTTCGCCAAGACCGTGTTCATCCTCTGCTATGACGAGGCCGGCGGCTTCTACGATCATGCGCCACCGCCGGTGCCGCCGGTGGGCGACTATCGCGGCCACAGCACCGTGCCGCTCGACGGCGAGACCAAGGACTATGGCACGAGCGACGCGCGGGAGCCGGGCCAGCATCCGATCGGGCTCGGCATCCGTACGCCGACGATCATCGTCTCGCCCTGGAGCCGTGGCGGCTTCGTCTGCTCGGAGCTGTTCGATCACACATCGGTGCTCCAGTTCGTCGAGAAGCGCTTCGGCGTGCACGAGCCCAATATCAGCGCGTGGCGGCGATCGGTCTGCGGCGACCTGACCTCGGTGTTCGACTTCAGCGATTCGGATCGCGCCGCAGCGCTCAAGCTGCCGGCCACCGACGACTTCCGCGAACGCGTCGCCCGCTCGCTCGCAGGGCCGGTCAACACGATCCCCGCGACGCAGATGCCCACCACGCAGATGCCCGGACAGCGCCCGCACCGTCCGCTGCCCTACGTCCTGGACGTGGTCGCGGACGTGACGCCCGAGCGCCGGCTGCAGATCGAGATGATCAATCGCGGCACCATCGGCGCGACCTTCACCGTGCACGACAACAGCGATGCGCAGGAACCCTGGCACTACACGATAGGCGCGGGGGACCGCTTCGCCAGCGAGCAATGGCACGATGCCGGACCGCTTACCGCCTATGACCTGACCCTGCGCGGACCCAACGGACTGTGGCGCCGCCTGGCCGGATCGCTCGCTGCCGACGCGCCCCGCGCCGAGGTGCTGCTGCTCCAGCGAGCGTCCGAGGGCGCGGTCGAACTGGTGCTGCGCAACGGCGGGACCACACCGATGACCTTCACGGTCGCGCTCGACCGAGCCTATCCGGCGCAGGGCGCGCGGACGCGCACCGTTTCGGTGGCGCCCGGCAAGCAGGTCAGCGACCTGTGGCGGCTCGCCACGAGCGACCATTGGTACGATCTCGCGGTCACGCTCGACGGCAATGCCGCCTTCCTCCGCCGCTTCGCCGGCAAGGTCGAGACCGGGCGCGCCGGACGCACCGATCCCGGCATCGGCACGATGCGCGTGGAGGCCTGAGCCGATGCGCCGCACCCTGGCCCTGCTTGCCCTGCTGACCTTGGCCGCGGTTGCGCCGGCACAGGACGACGGCCCTTATCTGACGCCCGGGCAGGTGCCGGACGGCGTCGCGATCCTGCCGCCACCGCCCACCCCCGGCAGCCCCGCCGCACGCGCCGATCGCGCGATCTTCGAGACGACGCGCAAGCTCCAAGGCACGCCGCGCTGGCGGATCGCGACCGAGGACGTCACCAATAACCCGCTCGACCGCTACGCCTGCGCGCTGGGGATGAAGCTCGACGCCAAGCGCGCGCCGGCGCTGGCGCATCTGCTCGATCGCGCGGGCACCGGCGAACTGGTGAACCGCGTGAAGACGCATTACCGGGCGCCCCGCCCCTATCTCGGCACCGACGCGGCGATCTGCGAGCCGAAGACCGAGCACCTCGCCTCGAACGGCGACTATCCCTCCGGCCATGCTGCGAACGGCTGGCTCGAAGGGCTGATCCTCGCGGAGCTCGTGCCCGGGCGCGCGACGGCGATCCTCACCCGGGCACGCGCCTATGGCGAGAGCCGCGCGGTATGCGGATCGCATTCGGCGAGCGCGGTACAGGCGGGCTGGATGGCGGGAACGGCGATGTTCGCCGTGCTCAATGGCAGTCCCGACTTCCGGCGCGACCTGGAGGCGGCACGCAGCGAGCTTGCTTCGATCGGATCCGGCACGCCCATACCCGATCCAGGTCAGTGCAAGGCCGAGCAGGCGGTGCTCGCCGAGCGGCCGTGGTGACGAAAGTGCAAGGATAGCGTCACGAAATCGTCGCCGATCTGGTTCATACCAGACTCGACGATTCGCAGGATTTCCATGCCCCCCGCAAAACCCGCCCCCGGCGCCACGCGCCCGCTGACGCTCCTGCTCGGGGGATTAGCTGCGTTCGGCGCCTATTTCGCGATGTATGCCTTCCGCAAGCCGTTCGCCGCGGCGACCTTTGCCGATGTGGGCGGCTGGCATTTCGAAATCGACTATAAGACCGCGCTGCTGATCGCCCAGGTGTTCGGGTATGCGCTGTCCAAGCTGATCGGTGTGCGGGTGATCGCCGAGTTCGGCCGCAAGGGCCGCGCGGCGCTGATCCTTGCGCTGATCGGCACGTCCTGGCTGGCGCTGGTGCTGTTCGCGCTGGTGCCGCCGCCGTGGAGCGTCGCCTGCCTGTTCCTCAACGGGCTGCCGCTGGGCATGATCTGGGGCCTGGTGTTCAGCTATGTCGAGGGTCGTCGCGCCTCGGAACTGCTCGGCGCGATGCTGTGCGCGAGCTTCATCCTCTCCTCCGGCGTGGTGAAGTCGGTCGCGGTGCTGTTCCTCCATGCCGGGGTGCCGGAGGTCTGGATGCCGGCGGTGACCGGCCTCGCATTCGTGCCGGTGCTGCTGGTGTCGCTGTGGTGGCTGGAGCGGATGCCGCCGCCCGATGCCCGCGACGAGGCCGAGCGCGTCCCCCGCGTGCCGATGCTGCGCGCCGACCGGACGGCATTCCTGCGCGAGCATGGGATGTCGCTGTTCCTGCTGGTCGCAGGCTATGTCCTGCTGACCGCGATCCGCGACTTCCGCGACAATTTCGCCGCCGAGCTGTGGACCGCGATGGGCTATGGCGGCGAGGCGGCAATGTTCTCCGCGAGCGAACTGCCCGTGGCGGTGATCAGCCTGGCCGGGCTCGCGGCGCTGATGCTGGTGCGCGACAATATGCGCGCGCTGCTGGCGATGCACGGCGTGATCGTCGTCGGCGCGCTGTTGCTCGGGCTCTCGACGTTCGCCTTCCAGGCGGGGCTGCTCGCACCGCTCCCCTGGATGATCCTGACCGGCGCGGGCCTCTACCTTGCCTATACCCCGTTCAACGCGATGCTGTTCGACCGGATGATCGCAGCGATCGGCAAGGCGGGCAATGCCGGCTTTCTGATCTATATCGCCGATGCCTCGGGCTATGCCGGCAGCGTCGCGCTGCTGCTGTTCCGCAGCCTGGCTGCGCCGAAGATGAACTGGCTACCCTTCTTCATCGACGTCTCCTATGCGACGGCAGCGGTGGTTGGCGTGTTGACATTGCTCTCCGCGCTCGGCTTCGCGATGCGCGGCCGATCCGGGAGCGTGCATGCCGCAGCATGACCTGATCGTCGTCGGCGCCGGCATTGTCGGCCTGGCCCATGCGCTGGCCGCCGCGCGCCGGGGCAAGCGCGTGCTGGTGCTCGATCGCGACGCCCAGGCCAATGGCGCCTCGATCCGCAATTTCGGCTTCGTCACCGTCACCGGGCAGGAGCGCGGCCGCGTGTGGGAGCTGGCGATGCGCAGCGCCGCGATCTGGCGCGAACTGGCGGAGCCGGCGGGGATCGCGATCGAACAGGAGGGACTGTTGCTGGCCGCCCAGCGCCCCGAGGCGGTGGCGGTGATCGACGCGTTCCTCGAAACCGAGATGGGGCGGGGCTGCACCCGCCTCGGCGCGACGGAACTGGCGGAGCGCTGGCCGATGGTACGCGGCGGCGCGGCGGCATTGCACAGCCCGCACGATCTGCGCGTCGATTCGCCGCTGGCGATCCCGAAGCTCGCCTGCTGGCTCGCGACCGAGCACGGTGTCGACTTCGCTTACGGCGTCGCGGTCCATGCAGTGGAGACCGGCTGCGTCCACTCCAGCATCGGCACGCATGAGGCGGAGGCGGTGATCGTCTGCCCAGGCGACGACTGGGCGACCCTGTTCCCCGAAATCTATGCCGACGCCGGCATCACCCGCTGCAAGCTCCAGATGCTGCGGCTCGCGGCGCCGGGATGGCGGCTCGCGGCGCCGGTGATGAGCGACCTGAGCATGGTCCGCTATCTCGGCTATGCCGCGCTGCCCGAAGCGGCGGCACTTCGCGCCCGGCTGGAGACGGAAGCGGCGGATGCGCTGGCGCACGGCGTCCATCTGATCGCGGTGCAGGGCGCGGACGGATCGCTGGTGGTCGGCGACAGCCACGAATATGCGCCGACCCCCAGCCCCTTTTCCACGGCAGCGATCGACGACGCGATCCTCCATGCCTATGCTCAGGTGCTCGGCGCACCGCCGGCGGTGATCGGGCGCTGGACGGGCACCTATGCCTCGGCCACGGGGCACAGCATCGTGCGTACTCCGGCGGACGGTGTACGGCTGGTCGTCGTCACCAGCGGCACCGGCGCATCGACTGGCTTCGCGCTCGCGGAAGACGTAGTCGCCGATCTCTTTGGGGGGAACTGATGCATCCGAAACTCAAGGCCGTGGTGTTCGACTGGGCGGGCACGATGATCGATTTCGGCAGCCGCGCGCCGGTGGTGGCGCTGTGCCGGCTGTTTGCGGAAGCCAAGGTCCCGGTGACCGAGGCGGAGGCGCGCGCCGACATGGGGCTCGCCAAGCGCGACCATATCCGCGCGCTGCTTGCCAATCCGCGCGTGGCGGCGGCCTGGGAGCAGGCCTATGGC
Source organism: Sphingomonas sp. (assembly GCA_040508955.1). Taxonomy (GTDB): domain Bacteria; phylum Pseudomonadota; class Alphaproteobacteria; order Sphingomonadales; family Sphingomonadaceae; genus Sphingomonas. Next base: position 9,625 of record JBEVLV010000166.1, read on the forward strand.
GATGCGGCGACCGAGCGTAATGTCGCCGGCCTGTTCGGACGGCTCATGCCGATGATGCGTACTGCGGCGCGCGAGACGTCCGACCTGATTCCCGGCGCGGCGGAGGTCGTGCAACAGCTCCAGGCCGATGGCGTCGCGATCGGCTCGTGCACCGGCTATACCCGCGACATGATGGCCGACATCCTGCCGCGCGCCGCCGCGCAGGGCTATCGGCCGGACATGGTGGTCTGTGCCGGCGAGACGGTGCAGGGGCGCCCCTCCCCACTGATGCTGTGGAAGAATCTGGTGGAGCTCGGCGCCTGGCCCGCCACCGCCTGCGTCAAGGTCGACGATGCGGAGGTCGGCATCGCCGAGGGCCGCGCGGCGGGTGTGTGGACGGTCGGCGTCGCCGCCAGCGGCAACGCCATGGGCCTGTCGCTCGACGCGCTGGCCGCGCTCGCGCCCGAGGATCGCGCCGAACGCCTCGCACGCGCCAGGACCGCGCTCACCGATGCCGGCGCGCATGTCGTAATCGATACGGTCGCCGACCTGCCCGCAGCGCTGCGCAAACTGCCGATCGGCTAGGACGCCTCCGCGACCAAATGCTGCAGCACGCGCTTCTCGAGCACGAGGAGCGCGCTGGCGCCATTGGTGCGCATGACGAGTCCATCGGCGAGTGGCATCGCAGCCTCGCGCACCGCGCCGGCCAAGTGCAGGAAGTCGGGCCGACCCAGCCCGCCCACGCCGTGCAGCGCGCAGAGCTGGCGCCAGTCGCGCACGAAGCTATCCAGCAGCATGTCGAACCGCGCCGCGCGCGTCCTGGCTTCGGCGGTATCCGCGGCGACCATCAGCTCCGCGCGCAGATTGTCGACCAGCAGCTGCACCTCGGCGGCAGGCATCACCGGCGAGCGCTGCTCGCCCTCGCAGAGCAGTTGCGGACGGGCCCCGGGATCCCAGGCCATCGTCCGCCATTGCCCGCGCGGCGGCGCCTGCCCGCAGGCGAACTGCCAGAACGCCGCCGTGCCGGTAGTGTCCGCCACAAGATGGATGCGTTCGGTGCTGGCCTTGTTCTCCACGTGATGCCGGCGCCAATTGTCGAAGATCCAGGTCTCGCCGGCCGCCATGTGCACGGATTGTCCGTCGCAGTGGAAGCGCACCTCCGGCCGAGTGAAGATCGGAATGTGCAGCCGCACCCGCGTGTGCCAGTGATAATTGATGTCGGCGTGTTCGGGCACGCCGGCGCCCGGCGCGAGGCGCATCAGGCGCGAGCGGCTCCATACCACGCCGAAGCCCGCCAGCGCCTGACGCACATAAGGCATGGCGTCGAGCCAAGGCGTCGGCAGCATCTGGCCGTGGACGCTATCCGTCTCGCCGCCACCGACGCTGATCAACCGCGCAGCGCTGTTGCCGGGCACACCGTCCGGATGCGGCACCCAGGCCTTGGCCGGCAGTGCCGCGACCTCAGCCTGCAGACGCGCCACGTCGAAGAGTACAGGGAGCTGGAAGAAGGGGCGCGGCAGCCGCATGGGGTCAGTTCCTGTAACTCGTCAGCGCATCGCCCAGCGCATCGCGGAGCGGCGCGAGCCAGGGCGCATAGCACTGCCATTGCGCGAGCCCTTCCCGGCCGATCGGCTGGCGCACCTGCTCGGAACTGGGCGTGCGCACGCTGCGCCGGGTCTCGTGGAACGTCAGGCAACCGGGCTCGAAGGGCAGCTCGATATGGGCAGACATGCGCCGCACGCTGGTTTCGAGATCCTCGACCACATCTTCATACTGCACCCGTAGCACTCGCCCGGGCAGCACTGCGTCCCAGTGTCGCATGAGATCGATATAGGTGCGGTAGTGGCGCGCAATGTCGTCCACGCCGTAGGTGAATTCCTGGTTGGTGGTTCCGAACAGCTGCTTGAGGTTGCTGAAGCAGCAAGCCATCGGCTCGCGCCGCACATCGATGAGGGTCGTTCGAGGCAGGATCAGCTGGATCAGGCCGATATGCCAGAAATTGTTCGGCATCTTGTCGATGAAGAACGGTCGTCCGAGCCTGCGATAGGCGCGGGTCTCGGCCAGGAAGCGTTCGCCGAGCGTACGCGCCTCCGCCGCTGGGAGGCGCTGCAACGCCTCCGGATGCAGCGGCAGGCCGCAATCCGGATCGGCGCCACAGAGTTCCCCCGCATACCGTCCGATCTCGGTCAGTTCCTGCGTGCCCTCCACCTGCGAATGGGAGGCCAGTATCTGCTCGATCAGGGTCGAACCCGAACGCGGCAGCCCCAGGATGAAGACGGGTGCGGGATCCTCCGCACCCCAGCCGGCGCGGGCGGCGAAGAATTCGGCGGTGAACACGCGCTTCAGCCGCAGCGCACAGGATTCGGCGACGTCCGGGCGATAGCGTCCGGCGGCGCGCCGCAGCGCGTTGCCACGCTGGTAACGGTCCCACGACGACGCGTAGTCGCCCCGCTCCTCCAGCGCCCTGCCCAGCGCAAAGTCCAGATAGATGCGGTCCATGTCCTGCAGCTCGGGCCGTGCTTCCGCCGCCCGCATGCGCACGATCTCGTCGTCGGTGAAGCGATAGGTCTTGAGGTTGGCCAGGCTGAACCAGGCGACTCCATAGTCCGGACGCGCCGCCAGCGAGGCGCGATAGTCCGCAATCGCCTCGGGCTGCCTGCCGACGGTCTTCAGCGCATTCGCCCGCCAGAGGCGCAGGTCCGCGGCTTCCGCCGGAGACCCGGGGCTGGCCAGAAGCTTCTCGTACAGATCGATCACCGCCTCATGATCGCCCAGGCCGACACAGGCCGCGCCATATTGCTTGAGATAGTCGCGGTTCTGCGCATCATGCCCGAGCAGTTGCTCGGCCTGTTGTCGCGCCTGCAGGTGCTTCTGCCGCTGCAGCAGCACCATGGCATAGTCGAAGCGCGCCGCGTGATAGTCCGGCGCACGCGCGAGCGCTGATTCCAGCAACGCCTCGGCGTCCTCAAATGCGCCGAGATCCGTGCGGATTCGCGCCAGCAGACGCAGCGCCCCCACATTGCCGCCATCCTTGCGCAGATACTCCCGGAGCACCTCTTCCGCCGGCCCAAGATCGCCATCGGCGAACAGGCTGTTCGCCACCACCACCTCCGGGGGCAGCAGTTTCAGCGTCGCCAGATGCCGTGCCGCCACGACCGCCTGAGCGATATCGCCCCGCATGCGATAAAGCTGTTCCAGCATATCCCAGCTCGTCGGCAATGTCGGGTTGAGCCGCACCGCCTCCCGCAGCGCATCGATTGCCGCCGGCGCATCGCGCAGCAAGACATGGCAATGGGCACGCTCCTGATACAGCCGGCTGAACCGGGGATGCAGCGCCTCCAGTCGCGCGAGGGCGGCCATTGCCTCGGGCACGCGCTGGCGGGAACGCAGCTCCCTGGCCTCCAGCAGCAGGGCATCGCGATCGCCGGAGTTCATCGCACCGCGCCGGCAAGCAGGAACGGCTCGAGCCAGTCGGGATCGGGCTGGTCGGCGTCGTAATATTCGAAGATCAGATGGACGCGGTCGGTGTCACCGCCGTTGCGGACCCAATGCGGGCCGAGATTGTTGACCTCCACCGCCTCGCCCGCCGGGAAATGATGTTCCGCGCCGCCGAAGAACGACACCACCCCGGCATTGGTCGAGAGCGGCACGTGAATCTTGTGCGGCCATTTCGCCGCGGGATTGGCGTCGATATGCGGGTGGATCACCCCGCCCGCCGCCATCCGCGCCAGCATCACCCGCGGAAACACCCCGCGCGCATAGCCATAGCCGCGGACGGCCTGCGCCAGCACTGGTTCCAGAAGGCCGCGCCACTCGGGCCAAGCCGCGCGGTCGTGCGAGCCGCGCCAGTCGCGCGGGCTGTCGATGAAGCGGAAGACGATGTGGCGCGTCGCGTCCAGCGCCTCGAACTTGTTCGGCTTGCCCGCATTCTCCGCATCCCAGACCTGCTCGGAAACCGCCAGCACGGCTGCCCGGAGGGCCGAGACGTCGACGGGGCCGAGCTTGCGGACGGTCAGGGTCTTGCGCGGATTGGCGGCGGGCGCGTTCATCGCATGCCTTCGAAGCTGTAGCCGAACAATTCCAGATCCTGCGCGTAGCGTGCGGCGACGCCATCGATCAAGGCCTGGTCATAGTAGCGGCGATAGTCGCCGCGCGTGCTGCCGTTGACGCGATCGAGCGCACGGGAGGCAATGCCGAGGCGCGCGCAGATCGCGTCATAGGAGCCCTGCATGTCCTCGACGCGGCCGACCGCGTCGGTCAACAGGGTCTCGCCATCCTCGTCCACGAGCAGCGAGGCCTGCGGCTGGAACAGGATATGATTCTCCGGCGGCTCAACGAAGAGGAAATGGCGCATCACGTCCCGCGGCCGCTGCTGGAAGACGTCGCCGCCGCGCAGCATGAAGGCGCAGTAGGAAACGAAGCGGTCGAACGGATTGCGCACGAAGGCGAACTTGAAATAGCCGGTGAACGCCTCCTCGCCGAGATGGGGACGCACCTGTCGCAACGACAAATGGCCATGCCGGATCGCCGCCAGCTCCGCCCAGGGGAAACGCTTGTCGATGAACAGCCCCACCTGCTCGACATCCCCGTCGCCCAGTTGCTCGCGCAGGGCCTGCCGCACGGCATGGGTGCCGGTCTTGGGCACCGCGGCGAAGACGAAACGGTGGCGATGGGAAACGATCACGTTCGGGACCCACGGAAATGCGCCCCACTCCGGCAGAAGCGGGGCGCCGGCAGTTTAAAGGTGCGGCGGTCTCAGAACTTGTAGCTGAGGCCGGCCATGTAGGTCGTGCCGCTCTGGGTCTGGTTGTAGAGATAACGGTTCTGGCCCCAGAACTGCGTGTCCTTCTGGTTCGTCAGGTTGATCGCATTCACCGTGAGCTGGATCTCCTT
>JBEVLV010000167.1:0-39985 GCA_040508955.1 Sphingomonas sp.
TTGTAGAGATATTGCCAGATATCCTCGATCCGGTGCGCGTCGCGCCCGATCAGGCAGGGGATGACATGGTCCTGCAGATAGGCGGCGACCGCGAGCTCGCGGCCGTTGAGCGTCGCATCGCCAAGGCCGTAGACGCCGTCCTTGGTCTCGATCCGGAGCGTCACGAAGTTTCGGTCCGGGCACGTCACGATAACACGTGCGGATACGATTTCGGCCATCTGCGCCCCTGGTCCCCTCCTGTTCGGCGCATTCGAGCGTGCGCCATCTGGTAGCGCTACCATGGTCAAGCTGCTATTGCCTTGTCAACGGCGGCAGGTGACCGCGTGTGGGAGCGGATGCCGATGTGGCGGAATTTGCTGGCTATTTTGTCTGCGTTTTTGGTTTTTGGCTTTGCGAATCAAGCATGTGCCGAGGACGGATATGATCTTTGGCTGCGCTATCAGCCGCTCGATTCGGCGCAGAAGGCCGAAGTCGAGCCGCGTGTTACGCAGATTGTGGCGCCTTCCGGCCAGCCGCTGATCGACACCGCGATGGGCGAGCTCGAGCGAGGGCTTGCGGGCATGCTCGGCCATCCGCCGGCGCGGCGCGAGACCGTGACCGGCAATGGCGCAGTGCTGGTCGTCACTGCGGCTTCGCCGCTGCTCAAGGGGATGAAGCTGCCGTTCGATCGGCTCGGCAAGGAAGGTTTCCTGATCCGCAGCGCGACGCTGAACGGCTATCGCGTCACGATCATCGCCGGCAACACCGGCGCCGGCACGCTCTACGGCGCGTTCCGCTTCCTCAAGCTGATCCAGACCCGCCAGCCGATCGATACGCTCGACATCGTCGACGCGCCCAAGCTCCAGGTGCGGGTGCTCAATCACTGGGACAATCTCGATCGCCATGTCGAGCGCGGCTATTCCGGCGAATCTCTCTGGGACTGGCAGAAGCTGCCGCTCTACAAGGACCCGCGATACACCGACTATGCGCGCGCCAATGCCTCGATCGGCATCAACGGCGTCGTCCTCAACAATGTGAACGGCAAGCCCGAAATCCTGACCGCCGAATGGCTGGAGAAGGTCAAGGCGCTGGATGGCGTGTTCAGCCCCTATGGCATCAAGGTCTATCTGAGCGCGCGCTTCTCCGCGCCGATCGAGCTGGGCGGGCTCAAGACCGCCGATCCGCTCGATCCGCAGGTCGTCGCCTGGTGGAAAGCGAAGGTCGACGAGATCTATCGCATCATCCCCGATTTCGGCGGCTTCCTGGTCAAGGCGAACTCGGAGGGGCAGCCCGGCCCGGCCGATTACAAGCGCACCCATGCCGACGGCGCCAACATGCTGGCGGACGCGCTGCGGCCCCATGGCGGCATCGTGATGTGGCGCGCCTTCGTCTATTCGGCGGAGAATGATCAGGACCGCCACAAGCAGGCCTATACCGAGTTCCAGCCGCTCGACGGCAAGTTCCGCGACAATGTCCTGGTCCAGGTAAAGAACGGCGCGATCGACTTCCAGCCGCGCGAGCCCTTCCATCCGCTGTTCGGCGCGATGCCGAAGACGCCGCTGATGATGGAATTCCAGATCACCAAGGAATATCTCGGCTTCGCGACGCACCTCGCCTATCTCGGCACGATGTGGGAGGAGGCGCTCGAGGCCGATACCTACAGGCCGGCCAAGGGCAGCACCGTCGCCGACGTGATCGAGAAGCCGATCGACGCCGGCGCGATCACCGGCATGGCGGGGGTCGCCAATATCGGCAGCGACGTGAACTGGTCCGGCTCGCAGTTCGATCAGGCCAATTGGTACGCATTCGGCCGCTTCGCCTGGGATCCGCAGTCGCGCGCCGAGGATGTCGCCCGCGACTGGGCGCACCTGACCTGGAGCAACGACGCGCAAATCGCCGAGCCGATCGTCAAAATGATGATGGGATCGCGCGAGGCGGTGGTCGACTACATGACGCCGCTCGGGCTCGGCCACCAGATGGCGACCGGCCATCATTACGGCCCGGGGCCCTGGGTCTCGGACCTGGCCCGCCCCGAATGGAACCCGACCTATTATGCCAAGGCCGCGCCCGACGGGATCGGCTTCGATCGAACCAAGGCAGGCAGCGACGCGCTGTCGCAATATGCGCCCCAGGTCGCGGCGGAATGGGGCAGCCTCAAGACCGTGCCCGACGCGCTGCTACTCTGGTTCCACCACGTGCCTTGGGACTATCGCACCAAGTCGGGCCGTACCGTCTGGGACGATCTCGTCGTCCATTATGACGCCGGCGTCGACTATGTGGCGGCGATGCAGGCCCGATGGGACGGTCTGAAGGGCAAGGTCGACCAGCGTCGCTGGGAAGAGGTGCGCGATTTCCTGGCGATCCAGCACAAGGAGGCGACCTGGTGGCGCGACGCGTCGATCGCCTATTTCCAGTCGATCTCGAAGCGTCCGCTGCCCGCCGGTCACACCGCGCCTCCGCACGACCTCGACTGGTACAAGGCGATCAAGACGCCCTATGCACCCGGCCGGGGAGAATAAGATGCGCATGTTCCTGCCGCTGCTGGCGTTGAGCGCCCCCCTGTCCGCCGCGGCGCAGCCCGTCGCACGGTTCGACTGGTTCGAATATCGCGGCGCGGACCCCGTCGATACGGCACGGCGGGTGGGGCAGGGCGAATATCGCAACCCGATCCTGCGGGGCTTCTATCCCGATCCCAGCGTCACGCGGGTGGGTGACGATTTCTATCTGGTGACGTCGACCTTCGGCTATTTCCCGGGCATCCCGGTGTTCCACAGCCGCGATCTGGTGAACTGGACCCAGATCGGCAACGCGATCGATCGGCCCGGCATGCTCGATTTCGGGAGGCTCGGCCTGTCGCGCGGGGTGTTCGCGCCCTCGATCCAGGCGAAGGACGGAATCTTCTATCTCCTCAACACTTGCGTCGATTGCGGCGACAATTTCGTCGTCACCGCGAAAAACCCGGCGGGCCCCTGGTCCGATCCGGTCTGGCTGCCCGATCTGAAGGGCGGGATCGATCCGTCGCTGTTCTTCGACGACGACGGTCGAAGCTGGGTGGTCAACAACGGCCCGCCCGAAGGCACGCCGCAATATGAGGGCCATCGCGCGATCTGGATCCAGGAGTTCGATCGCAAGACGCTCAAGAGCTTCGGCCCGCGAAAGGTGCTGGTCAACGGCGGCGTCGACTTTTCGAAGAAGCCGATCTGGATCGAGGGGCCGCACATCTTCAAGAAGGATGGCTGGTATTATCTGAGCTGCGCCGAAGGCGGCACCGCCGAAGGGCATAGCCAGGTGATCCTGCGGTCGAGGACGGTCGACGGCCCCTATCTTCCCAATCCCGCCAACCCCATCCTCACCCAGCGCGATCTGCCGCGCGACCGGGCCAATCCGATCACCTCTGCGGGGCATGCCCAACTCGTGACGACGCCCGACGGCAAATGGTGGGCAACCTTCCTCGCCGTGCGCCCCTATGAGGGGGATTTCTACAATACCGGTCGCGAGACTTTCCTGCTGCCGGTCGAATGGAAGCAGGGCTGGCCGAGCATCCTGCCGCATGGCCAGGCGATTCCCTACGTCCATGCGCGCCCCGCGCTGCCCCGCCAGCGTGCGCCGCGCGTGCCGACCAGCGGCGCGTTCACGATCCGCGACGAATTCGACGGCACGAAGCTCCCGCCCTATTGGATGATGCTTCGCAATCCGCGCACCGCCTGGTACGCGCTCGATCACGGCGCGCTGGCGCTCACCGCGCGCCCGGTCGCGCTCGGCGACAACGGCAATCCCAGCTTCCTCGCCCGGCGCCAGCAGCATACCAACGCTTCGGCGGAGACGGTGCTGCGCTTCGCACCCGCGCGCGAAGGCGATCGTGCGGGCATCGTCGCGCTTCAGAACGACGATTACTGGGCCTTCCTGGGCGTCGCGATGCGCAACGGCCGGCGCGTAGTGACGCTCGATACGCGAACGGGGCCGAAGGATCCGGCGAACGGCATCCAGCAGCGCGCAGTCCCGCTCACCGGCAAGCCGGGCGCGCCGCTTCGCCTCCGCGTCACGGCGCAGGGCGCGCGCTATGCCTTCGCCTATGCCGATGCGTCGGGGAAATGGACCGATATCGGCGCCGTCGACGGCAAGATGCTGAGTACCAGGGCTGCCGGCGGCTTTGTCGGGGCCGTGTTCGGCGTGTACGCCGCGACCGCGCAATAGAAGGCGAACGATCGGGGCAGGTTGGGGCGCTCCAAGGCACTGCTTTTACTTCCGATTTCCATTCATGTATCCTGTCCCGCGACAAGAGGGGCCGCATGACGGATATCCAGTTGGACTATGCCGTTCCGAGCACGGGCATGGCGAGTTACGTGACGCTGTTCTACTGGTTCCGTGCGGACGTCCCGCTGTTCGAGGATGTCGAGCGCGCCGATCATGCCCAGATCCGGTTCCGCCTGACGCCGGGCGGCGCGGAATACACCTTTGCGGACGGCACCGTGCAGACCGCCAGCGACGTCCATATCGTCGGGCCGACCACCGGGGCGGTGCATGTGCGGGCTATCGGGCCGGTGCACGTCTTCGGCGCGGGCATCACGCCGGTCGGCTGGGCGGCGCTGGTAGGCAACGACGCGTCGGCGATGGTCAATCGGGTCGTCAATCTGCCGGATCTGTTCGGTCCGGCGATCCTGGACGTGATTTCCGAGCTGGGAACCGCGCCGGATCTCGACGCGCTGGTCGCGCGTGGCGAGATGATCCTGGGCAAGCTGTTTCGCGGCGGCCGCGATCCGGCGCTCGACTTCGTCCAGAAGGTCGATGCCTGGCTGTGCGACGAGACGTCGCCCGGGGTCAGGGTGCTGGCAATGGCCACCGGCCTGTCGCCGCGGCAGGTCGAGCGCAAGTGCCGGTCGCTATACGGCGCGCCGCCCAAGGAACTGGCCCGGAAGTATCGGGCGCTCAGGGCCGCGGTGTCGCTGGTCGCCGACGGCGCATCGATCGACGAGGTCGTCGCGCGCGGCTTCTACGACCAGTCGCACCTGATCCGCGAGGTCAAGCAGTTCACCGGCTTCACGCCGGGACAGATCCAGGCCGAGCCGAGCATCCTCGCCCAGCTGACGATCGCGCAGCGTTACGCGCTGGCGGGCAAGGTGCATCCGCTCATCAGCGACACCTGAAGGGGAGCGCGCGGCTCCCCCTCCGGCTCATTTCACCGTGAGCGTGGTGCTCTTGAGCGTCGCCGAGTCCGGCCCCGACGAGATGGTGAAGGTGCCCGGCTCCACCACGCGCTTCATCGCGACATTGTAGAGAGACAGGTCTTCGGGCTTCAGCTCGAACGTCACCGTCTTCTTCTCGCCCGGCTGCAAGGTCACCCGCTCGAAGCGCTTCAGCTCGATCACCGGCCGCGTCACCGAAGCCTCGTCGTCATGGACGTAGAGCTGGACCACTTCGTCGCCGGCGCGCTTGCCGGTGTTGGTCACGTCGACATTGATCTTCACGCTGTCGGCGATGCCGATCGTGCTGGCGGCCAGCACCGGGGCCGCCACGTCGAAGCTGGTGTAGCTCAGGCCGTATCCGAACGGATAGAGCGGGCTGGTATCGCCGAACAGATAGCCGCGCCGCGCGGTGGGCTTCTTGTTGTAGTAGATCGGCAGCTGGCCGACATTGCGCGCGATCGACACGGGCAGTTTGCCGCCCGGATTGAAGCGCCCGAAGATCACGTCGGCCAGCGCATTGCCGGTCTGCTCGCCCAGATACCAGCCCTCGATCAGCGCCGGCGCCTTCTCGGCGAGGTAATTGACCGAATAGGGGCGGCCGTTGAGCAGGATCACCACCACCGGCTTGCCCAGCGCGAAGATCGCCTTGGCCAGTTCGTCCTGCGGACCGACCATGTCCAGGCTCTCGCTGTCGCCAAGATGGCCGTCCGCCCAGGCCTCGCGGCTGAGCGCTTCGTTGCCGCCCAGCACCATGACGACGACATCGGCGTTCTTCGCGGTCTCGATCGCCTCGGCGCGCAGCTTGTCGTTGGTTGCGGCCGGAGTCAGCGTGACGGCATCCTGCGCCCAGACGCGGCCCTCGGTGATCCGCACGCCCTCGGCATAATCGACCGCGAACTTGCCCTTGCCCTCGGTCTGCATGCCCTCGAGCACGCTGACGACATGGTTGGGCACGTCCGAATAGCCGCCGATCGGCGTGTCCTTCGCATGCGTGCCGATCACCGCCATCCGCTTGATGCCGGTCGCGTCGAGCGGCAGCAGGCCCTGGCCGTTCTTGAGCAGTACCACCGATTCGCGCGCCGCCTGGCGGGCCAGCGCGATCGCGTCGGGCGTGTTGGTCTTCTTCGCCGCCGTCTTGATGTCGGCATAGGGGTTCTCGAACAGCCCGCCCTCGAACTTCATGCGCAGCACCCGGCGGACCGCGTTGTCGATCTGCCCCTGGCTCACTCGGCCTTCGCGGACCAGGTCGAGCAGCCGGGCATAGCCTTCGCCGTCGGGGGTCTCGACATCGACGCCGGCATCGAGCGCGCGCGCGCCGGCATCCTTGACGTCCTTGAACATCTTGTGGCGCGTGACGAGTTCGCGGATCGCGAAATAGTCGCTGACCACCGCACCCTGGAACCCCCATTCGCCGCGCAGCACGTCGGTCAGCAGCCAGTGGTTGGCGTGGCTCGGGATGCCGTCGATCTCGTTATAGCTGGCCATCACCGACATGATCGGCAGCGTCTTCACCGCCTTTTCGAACGGTGGGAAGAAATCCTCGCGCAGCGTCCGCTCGCCGAGCGAGGCGGGGCCGACATTGGTGCCGTTCTCGGGCTGGCCGTGGCCCGTCATGTGCTTGAGGGTGACGAACACCTTGTCCTTGGCAAGCGGCAGGGTCGTGCCCTGGAAGCCGCGGATCGCGGCGAGACCCATCTCGCTGACCAGATAGGGATCCTCGCCATAGGTCTCCTCGATCCGGCCCCAGCGCGGATCGCGGGCGACGTCGACCACGGGCGCGAGCACGAGGTTGGCGCCGCGGGCGCGGGCCTCGCGCGCGGCGACCGAGAAGATCTGCTCCAAGAGCTTGGGATCCCAGCTGCTGGCGAGCGCGATCGATTGCGGGAAGCTGGTGGCGCCGGGAGCGACCAGGCCGTGCAGCGCTTCCTCGTGCATCAGCATCGGAATGCCGAGACGGGTCTTCTCGACCGACCATTTCTGCGCGGCGTCGATATATTTGGCGGTCTCTTCCGGGTTGCGATTGGCGGCGTTGGCCGCGACGCCGGCGGCGCCGTTGGCCTGCGCCGCCACGCCACGCCGGTCGGAGGGACGGGAGACCATGCCCAGGCCATTGGGGAATGCCTGGCTCGCCTTGGCCGGATCGAAATCGCCGGCAGTCGTCTGGATCTTGTCCTTGTGCTCCCAGATTGCGACGAGCTGAGCGGCCTTCTCCTCCAGCGTCATGCGGCGCAGCAGGTCCTCGACGCGCGCCTCGACCGGCTGGGAGGCATCCTTGTAGAGGGGCGCGTCGGCCTTCGCGGCGGTCTGCGCCAGCACGGCGGGCGCGAGGACCGGCGTCAGCGCCGTGGCGGCAATGGCAAGCGCGGCGATGCGGCGGAAACTACGCATGATCTCTCCCTGTTAGACGCGCGGCGCCCCTGCGCCGTCTTGGTATTATGGTAGCGCTATCAGCTATAAGGGTCCCGGCGCGGGGCGGTCAACCGGTCGCCACCGATGCGTAGCCAATTGCAATCTTGTTAACGTGAACCTATGCCCGCGCATCAGGAGTGGGAATGAGCAGACCCAGTCGGCGAAGCCGGGGCACAATAACCGTTCAGGACGTGGCGCGCGCCGCTGGCGTGTCGGCCATGACTGTGTCTCGCGTCGTGAACGGCGGCGCGAACGTGCGCGAGACCACCCGGGTGGCCGTGCTCGAGGCGATCGAGAAGCTGAACTATTCGCCGAACAGCGCCGCGCGCAGCCTCGCTGCAGGTGAGGCGACCCAGATCGGCCTGCTCTATTCGAACCCGTCGGCCGCCTATCTCTCGCAATTCCTGATCGGCGCATTGGCCGCAGCGCGCCGGGCCGGCTGCCATCTGGTGCTCGAGGCCTGCGAAGGCGAGCGCGCCGACGAACAGGCGGAGGCGACGCGCAGCTTCGCCTCGACCAGCGTCGAGGGCGTGATTCTGCCGCCGCCGCTGTCCGAAGCCGCACCGGTACGCGCGGAGCTGGAAGCCGCCGGCATTCCCTGGGTTTCGGTCGCGATGGGCCTGCCGCCCGAGCGCAGCCTGAATGTTCGCATCGACGATTTCGCCGCGGCATCGGCGATGACGCGGCACCTGCTCGATCTCGGCCATCGCAACATCGGCTTCATCCGCGGCAATCCCAACCAGACGTCGAGCGCCGAACGCTATCGCGGCTTCGTCGCCGCACTGGAGGAGGCCGGGATCGACGTGGCAGCGGTGCCGGTCGAGCAGGGCTATTTCACCTTCCGGTCCGGCATCGTCGCCACCGAGCGGCTGCTCGACCGGTCCGATCCGCCGACCGCGATCTTCGCCAGCAACGACGACATGGCGGCTGCCGCTGTGGGCGTCGCGCATCGCCGCGGGTTACACGTGCCGCAGGATCTGAGCGTGGTCGGCTTCGACGATACCTCGCTCGCGACGACGATCTGGCCCGAGCTCACCACGATTCGCCAGCCGATCGCGGCGATGGCCGAGGAGGCGCTGACGCAGCTGCTCGCGCGGCTCCGGGCCGAGCGCTCCTCCTCGGACGACGCCGGGCTCAAGGAGCAGATTCTCGACCATAAGCTGATCGTTCGCGAATCCTCCGGTCCGCCGGGCGATGCCGGCGCGCGCAAGTCGACGAGCAGCCGCGGCCGGGCAGGCGGGCCAAACTGGCGCTGAGCTCCCAACTAGCTTGCTTTTCAGTGGCGGACCGGCCACCGTTACCGCTAACAAGCCCGTCCGACGCACGGGTATGCAGGAGAGGACAAGCGGATGAATCAAGTGGGGGAGAGGACGAATATCGGCCTCGTCGGCGCCATTGTCGCGGTCGCGACGATCGGTGGCCTGCTCTTCGGATATGACAGCGGTGCCGTGAACGGCACCCAGCCGGGGCTCAAGGCGGCGTTCGCGCTCGATGATGCCGGGCTGGGCTTCACCGTCGGCTCGCTGCTGATCGGCTGCGTCGTCGGCGCCTCGCTCGCCGGTATCCTGGCCGATGCGATGGGGCGCCGCAACGTGATGCGGCTTGCGGCAGTACTCTTCCTCGGCGGCGCGCTGGTCCAGGGCTTCGCCCATGATCACACCATCTTCGTCATTGCGCGGATCATCGGCGGCATGGCCGTCGGCGCCGCATCGGTGCTCTCGCCCGCCTATATCTCGGAAGTCGCCCCCGCGAACATTCGCGGCCGGATGACCACGGTGCAGCAGGTGATGATCATCACCGGCCTGACCGCGGCGTTCCTCGTCAATTATTACGTCACGGCCACCGCCGGGGTTTCGACCAACAAGATCTGGCTCGATATCGAAGCCTGGCGCTGGATGTACCTGCTGCAGGCAGTGCCGGCGGTGGTGTTCCTCGTCGCGCTCTTCTTCATTCCGGAGAGCCCGCGCTATCTGGTGGCGAAGGGGCGCAACGATGAGGCGCTCGCGGTGCTCACCAACCTGTCGGGGCCGATCGCCGCGCAGGCCAAGGTTGCGGAGATCAAGGACAGCTTCTCGCACGATCACCGCCCGCGCCTCAGCGACGTGCTGACGCCGGCGGGTGGCCGCGGTTTCCTCGGCGTACGGTCGATCGTCTGGGTCGGCATCATGCTGGCGGTGTTCCAGCAGCTCGTCGGCATCAACGTGATCTTCTATTACGGTGCGACCTTGTGGCAGGCGGCCGGCTTCTCGGAGCAGGATTCGCTGCTGATCAACATCGGTTCGGGTGCGGTCTCGATCGCGGCCTGCTTCGTGACGATCGCGGTGATCGACCGGATCGGTCGCAAGCCGCTGCTGCTGATCGGGTCGGTCGGCATGGCCGTGTCGCTGTTCGCAATGGTCTATGCCTTCAGCCAGGGCGGCCTGGTCGACGGGAAGCTCGTGCTTTCGCCCGACACCGGCATTATCGCGGTGGTCGCGGCCAACATCTATGTGATCTTCTTCAACGTCAGCTGGGGCCCGGTGATGTGGGTCATGCTCGGCGAGATGTTCCCGAACCAGATCCGCGGCTCGGCGCTCGCGGTCGCGGGCTTCTTCCAGTGGACCGCGAACTACGCGATCGCGCAGGCGTTCCCGATCATGCTCAGCGCGATCGGCCTCGCGGCCAGCTACAGCTTCTACGGCATCTGCGCCGTCATCAGCTTCTTCCTGGTCCTGCGCTTCATCGCGGAGACAAAGGGCAAGGAACTGGAGGCGATGGAGGGCTGATCCCTCCACGCAAAAGGAGTATCCGGGGCGCGGTCGCAAGGCTGCGCCCCTTGTTTCAAGAGGAAGACCGTTGACCCGTACCCCCGTTCGTCCGTTCCGATCCCGCGAATGGTTCGCTGCCCCTGGCCGCAGCGACATGGCGGCGCTCTATCTCGAGCGATTCATGAACTACGGCATCACGCCGGACGAGCTCAGATCGGGCAAGCCGATCATCGGCATCGCGCAATCGGGCAGCGATATCGCGCCGTGCAACCGCATCCACCTGGAGACGGTGAAGCGCGCGCGCGAGGGCATCCTGGCGGCGGGCGGCGTGCCGATGGAGTTTCCGCTGCACCCGATCTTCGAGAATTGCCGCCGACCGACCGCGGCGCTGGACCGCAACCTCGCCTATCTCGGGCTGGTCGAGATCCTCAACGGCTATCCGATCGATGCGGTGATCCTCACCACCGGCTGCGACAAGACGACGCCCTCGTCGCTGATGGCGGCCTCCACCGTCGATATCCCGGCGATCGTGCTGTCGGGCGGGCCGATGCTCGACGGCTGGCATGAGGGCGAACTGGTCGGCTCGGGCACCGTGATCTGGCGCAGCCGCCGCAAGCTGGCCGCGGGCGAGATCGACGAGGAGGAGTTCCTGCGCCGCGCCACCGACAGCGCGCCGTCTTCGGGCCATTGCAACACGATGGGTACGGCATCGACGATGAACTCGATCGCCGAGGGGCTGGGGATGTCGCTCCCCGGCTGCGCGATGATCCCGGCGCCGTACCGCGAGCGCGGCCAGATGGCGTACGAGACCGGCAAGCGCATCGTCGAGATGGCCTATGAGGATCTGCGCCCGTCCAAGATCCTGACGCGGCAGAGCTTCCTCAACGCGATCAACCTGCTCACCGCGATCGGCGGCTCGACCAACGCCCAGCCGCACCTGATCGCGATGGCCGCGCATGCCGGCATCGAGATCACCCCGGCAGACTGGATGCAGGGCTACGACCTGCCGCTGATCGTCAACATGCAGCCCGCGGGCAAGTATCTCTCCGAGCGCTTCCACCGCGCCGGCGGCATCCCGGTGGTCATCAACGAGATGATCAAGGCCGGACATATCGACGGCGGCGTGATGACCTGCACCGGAAGGACGCTGGCCGAGAACGTCAACGGCCGCGCCGCGACCGACCCCGACGTCATCTACCCCTATGACCAGCCGCTGATGGAGAAGGCTGGCTTCCTCGTCCTGTCGGGCAACCTGTTCGACATGGCGATCATGAAGACCAGCGTGATCTCCGACGATTTCCGCGCGCGCTATCTGTCGCGCCCGGGTGCCGAAGGCGTCTTCGAGGGGCGGGCGATCGTGTTCGACGGATCGGACGATTATCACCACCGGATCAACGATCCGGCGCTCGAGATCGACGCCAACTGCATCCTGGTGATCCGCGGCTCGGGCCCGATCGGCTGGCCCGGCTCGGCCGAGGTCGTCAACATGCAGCCGCCCGATCACATCATCCAGCAGGGCATCATGAGCCTGCCGACCCTGGGCGACGGCCGTCAGTCCGGTACCTCCGACAGCCCCTCGATCCTCAATGCCTCGCCCGAGAGCGCGGCGGGTGGCGGGCTGGCCTGGCTGCATACCGGCGACGTGATCCGCATCGACCTGAACAAGGGGACGTGCGACGCGCTGGTCGATCCGGAGGAGATCGCGCGCCGCAAGGGCGAGCCGGCACCGGCCATCCTCGAGAGCAACACGCCTTGGGAAGAGCTGTACCGCGAGAAGGTCGGCCAGCTCGGTCAGGGCGGGACATTCGACTTCGCGCTCAAATATCGCCGGACGAGCGAGAAGACCCCGCGGCACAATCACTGAGGCGCATATCCGTCCGTCGTCCCGGCTTCCGCCGGGATGGCGATATGCGTAGAAACCGGTCATGCATCCGCTCGACAATCCCGCCTGGATGGCATTGCAGACGCGGCAGGCCGGGCTTGCGATCGGGCAGGGGCGGGCGCTCCGCTACGACGCCGATTATGCGATCTTCGCCGCGGTGCCTGACCATGCGCCGGAATCGCTCGCCGCGCTCGGCACGCTGATCGCCGAGACGGGGCCGGCGATCGTGGCGGAGCGCGGCGCCGTGCCGCCGGTTCCCGGCACCCTGGTCGAGCTGCGACGGGAAGCCGTGCAGATGGTCGCCGAGGTGCTGCCCACCTCCGGCGCGGAATGCGATTTCGTCGCGCTCGGAGATGCAGATGCCGGGGAAATGCTGGCGCTGGCGACGCTGACCGAGCCCGGGCCCTTCTTTGCCCGTACGCATCGCCTGGGCGACTTCATCGGCGTGAAGCGCGAGGGCAGGCTGGTCGCCATGGCCGGCGAGCGGATGAAGCCGGCGCACTTCACCGAGGTCAGCGGGGTATGCACGCATCCGGATTTCCGCGGCCAGGGGCTGGCAGGCGCGCTGATGCAGGTCGTGGCGGCGCGGATCGTCGCGCGGGGCGAGACGCCGTTCCTCCATGCCTATGCCGACAATCTCGGCGCGATCGCATTGTACGAGCGATTGGGATTCCGCCTGCGCTCCACGATCGGCATCACCGTGCTGCACAGTGCGAATGCTTCGCAATAAAGATGCGAACGATTAGCAATAGCCGAAGTATGAGCCGGCTATTCGCCCGCTTCTTCCTGTTCCTCGCGCATCTCGATCAGCGTGGCGAGCGTTTCGCGGGCATGGGCGATCTTGGTCGCATCGAGCCGCGCCAGCAGCTTGGCGTCGATTGCTTCGCGCGCCCGGGTCTGCGCTTCGGCCGCGGCGCGGCCGCGCTCGGTGAGGGTGACCGTAAGGCGGCGGCGGTCGCTCGGATCGACCTCGCGCTCCAGATAGCCGCGCAGCACCAGTGCATCGACGAGCTGGCCCGCCACCTGCTTGCTGACGCGGAGCTCACGGATGATCTGGCCGAGTGGCGCCTCTCCCCAGGCGAGCGCGCCGATCACGTACATGCCGTTGGCGGGCACATCGTCATAGCCGCCCTCGACGAGCGCAGCGCGCATCGCGGTGCCATAGGTGGTGCGCGCGTGGCGCAGCAGCGCAGGCATGGTGACCTGGGCCCAGCGGGGTTCTTCCTGTTCCATATATGAGACTTTACAGTCAGTATGGATGATAGTCAATATTACGTACTATCAATGATTGATGTCGGTTGGATGCTGCTCGCGCGGCAGCACGGTGGCATTTGTCACTGATCGGTGATAGTTCGCACATGACGCCATGAAATCAATGACTTGGCGTGCGGGTCGGATAGGGGAACCATGGCATTGGCGGACACGGGCGAGAAGAAGCCGCGCGATTCGGCGCGCACGCGGGCAGCAATCCTGGCGGCTGCCAAGGCGCAACTGGCCGAAAAAGGGTTCGCCGGCTGGGGCGTCAACGCGATCGCCCGGGCCGCCGGGTACGACAAGCAATTGATCTATCGTTATTATGGCGGGATTGACGGCCTGGGCGAGGCGATCGGCGAGGACATGGTGCGGTGGCTGGAGGAAGCGCTGGCCGCGACTCCGGGAACGACGCCTCCGAAAAGCTATGCGGAGCTGATGGCGCGCCTCGCGACGACGCTGCTCGACGCCCTGCGCGCGAACCAGCTGGCCCAGCGGATCATCGCCTGGGAACTCGCCGAACCGTCACCGCTCGCGGCCAGCTTTTCCGCCGCGCGGGGCAAGGCGCTCGGTGCTTGGGTGACGCGCGAGCGCGGCACGCTGCAGCGTCCGGCGGGGGTCGACGCGCCAATGGTCAATGCGCTGCTGGTGGCGGGCGTGCAGCAGCTCGTCCTGTCCGCGGCGTCAGGGGGGCGCTTCATGGGGATCGACCTGGGCGACGAGGCTGGCTGGGAAAGGGCGCGCGGCGCGATCGGTGCGGTGACGCGCGCACTCTACGGCGAATAGGGATTATCCGAACGATGGGCAAATCTGGTCAGCTGTCATTCAGCCGATCCGTGATAGACAATCGCCATGCGTAAGATCCTTGCGAGTCTGATCCTGGCGAGCGCCGCCCTTGCGGTGCCGGCCAGTGCTGCAGACCAGAAAACGCCCCAGCAACAGCTGGACAAGCTCCTCGAAGGCCGCGTGGCGGGCAAGCCGACCAATTGCATCAGCCTGACCTCGGCATCGTCGAGCCAGGTCGTTGATGGCAAGGCGATCGTCTATCGCGTCGGCGGTACGCTCTATGTCAACGAACCGCGCTCTGGTGCCGACAGTCTCGATTCCGACGACATATTGGTGACGAAGACCTATGGCAGCAACCTGTGCAGCATCGACACGATCAACCTGGTCGATCGCACGTCCCGGTTTCCGCGCGGGTTCGTGATACTGGGCGATTTCGTCCCCTATACGAAGCCGAAGCAGCCCAAGTGATCCGCACGCCGCTCTAGGCCGAGCGGGGCCATCGAAAGCGCGCTGTTGCAATGTAGGATTTCGCATGAAATCCACGGCGTCGCTCTTTGATATCCGAATATGATCCCAGGGTCTCGCGCGGGCGCACGCGCGCGTCGAGTCCCGCCAACTTCGTCAACTTCGGGTAGCCGGCTACCGCTCAGGGAACTCCGACTCGGTCCGCTTGGACGTTCGCCGTCAGCCCGGAAAAACATCCCCCTTATTTCGCCGGAGGGATGCAGGCTCTCTGCCTCTCCGCAAGCGCTTCGAAAAGCGCGCGACGGGTCCGCTTGGTCAGGCTGGCGGAGCGATAGAATTGAAGCGGATTTCGCGTGGCATAGGTGAACGTCAGCGAAAAGCGATCCTGCGATTCAGGGCGCAGCGCCCGATGAAAAACGCGCGTCCCGTCGAAGAAGACCGCTGCGCCGGGTGCGCCATAGGCGCTGTTCCACAAGCTTCTGTCCACCAGGGTCTGCATCTGGGCATCGTCGACATAGCCCGTCCGATACTTCGATTTCGACTTGACCTGCTCCGTGGTCTTCCTTTCGATGAACTGAAAGGGGCCGCCGCCTTCTCGCACTGAATTCATGTAGATGATGACGCGCAGCATCTGGTCGTCCTCGATGTCGAGGTGCCATTGGCGGTTGCCGCTCTCGGACGCGTTGACCGGCTCTCTCTTGAGATAGCAGCCCATATAATAGCAGGGCTCCTGTAGATAGTTTTCGACCATATCGAGCAGATTCGACGAAAGCCCGGCCCTGTAGAGGGCGGGCTTCAGGTGGAATACCTCTTCCGACTCGATGACGTCGGCCTGTCCCGGCCAACGACCGGACTGCGTTATTTCGGACGAGGTCGCTTCGACGACATCGCCATAGTCTTCGATAATCGACGAGATGCTGGGGAGTACATGCGCTCCGTTCTCCTCGACTGCCGCCAGGATCCGAGCGATGGCATCCGCTCTCGCGGGAGTTGCCGAGAAACCGGCCTTGCGGGCCATCGACGCGCTTTGCCGCCAGGCCCTGAACGGATATAGCTGAAATACCCGCCTGCGCACGGCTGCGCGATCCAGCAACGTATCTACCAGATTTTGCGCCATAATTCAGTAAAGCTCCCCCAAGAGCTGCCCCGACTATGTACATCTGAACGCTTTATTTGGATCCTCTAAGTTAACGAGGGTCGCCCCGGCAATAGATATTTGCCGGTATATTTACCGTTGTCGAACCGTATCGAGACGGCGATGTCGGTAGTTTACAGGCCCTCGCGGATCATCGTGCCGGACTGACCGGCAACAGCCACCTCGAAGCGGAACAGATCGCCGGCATGCGGCTCCTTCTCCAGATCGACGGCCGAAACATGCTTGTTGGCGGTGGTCGCGAAAACGGTCTTCAGGTCCGGGCCGCCGAACGCGATCTTGGTGATCGCGCTGACAGGGAAGGGCACGGTTTCGATCAGCTCGCCCTGGGGCGAATAGCGGCGGACCGCCCAGCCATTGTAGAGACCGATCCAGACACAGCCTTCGCTGTCGACGGTGGGACCGTCGGGATAGCCCTCGCTGTTCGGGATGCGGACGAATTCGCGGCGATTGGCCAGCATCCCGGCATCGTCGATGTCGCTGGCGTAGATGAACCCGCCGAGCGTATCGACGTGGTAGAGCGTCTTGCCGTCGGGGCTGACCGCGGGGCCGTTGGTGATGGAGACCAGGGGCGTGGTGGGCACGCAGCTGCCATCGGCGGCCAGGCGATAGATCGTGCCGGTCGCTTCGCTCTCGCCATCGTCCATGCTGCCGAACCAGAGCCGTCCCTGCGAATCGACGGTGGCGTCGTTCAGGCGGTTGCCGGGCAAATCGGGCTCAGGCGCGACGATGGGCAGGAAGCTGCCGTCGCGCTCATCGAATCGGGCAAGGCCGGACTGCAGGCCGGCGACGAAGCCACCGCTCGCGACCGGCAGAAGGAAGCCGATCTGGCCGGGGGCGTCCCAACTCCGCGTGGCCCCGCTCGCCGGATCCAGGCGGTGGATCTTGTGACTCTTGATATCGACGAACCAGAGCGCCTGGTCACGCTCGACCCAGACAGGCCCTTCGAGCAGCGGCGCCCCGAGCTGCCAGATGCTGACGGGCCCGGAAATCACCGCCTTGCTCATTATCGCCAGCCTGCATCCACGAAATATTCGTGACCGGTTATCAGCCGGGCATCGTCCGAGGCGAGGAACATCGCCATCGCGGCGATGTCGTCGGGGACGAGCCGGCCCTTGAGGCACTGCGCGTCGACGATCTCCTGTTCGCCCTCCGGCGTGTACCACTTCATCTGGCGCGGTGTCTTGACGTTGCCGGGAACGATGCAGACCGAGCGGATATTGTCGGGGCCGAGCTCGCGGGCGAAGCTGCGCGTCAGGCCCTCGATCGCTGCCTTGCAGGTCTGGTACAGCGTCAGCCCCTCGAGCGCGAGGTGCCAGGAGATCGAGCCGAGATTGACGATCACGCCGGAACCCTGCGCCTTCATGCCCGGGATCACCGACTGGGCGGCGAAGAACAGGTGCTTGAGGTTGGTATTGAGGCGGTTTTCCCAATAATCCTCGGTCACTTCCTCGATCGTGTGGCGATCGTCGTTGGCGGCGTTGTTGATCAGCACGTCGAACGCGCCATTCTCGTCGATCAGCTGCTTGATCGCCGCCTGCAGCCCCTTGACGTCGGTCAGGTCGCGCTGCTGGAACACCGGAGCGGGGCCGACGTTCGAAAGCGTCGTGACCAGCGCTTCCGAGTCGGCGCGCGCGATGTCGAAAAAGGTGACGTTGGCGCCCTGGCGGACGAACCCCTCGACAATGCCAGCGCCGATGCCCGAGCCGCCGCCGGTGACGAGCACGCGCTTGCCCTTGAGGCTGGGATAGATGGCACGCTGATCGCTGGTGAGCGGCATGTGCATGGGATCAGCTTCCGACATGAGAATGAAGTACCTTGGCGTGATAAAAGGAATTTTGTCTGAGTAAACTGCTCATAGCAGTCCACGGCCCGCCAGATTGCGCATCAGGTCGCGGATGCCGAACTGCCAGGGTGCCGCGGCTTTCGATGTGGTGACGCGGTTGACCAGGCTGCCGAGCTTTGCGGTCGAGATACGGACGACGTCGCCGTCCTTATGGGTGAAACCGCGGCCTAGATGGTCGCGGTCCTGCACCGGCGCGAACAGCGTGCCGAGGAACAACGCGAAGCCATCGGGATATTGATGCTCGCTCAGCGTCTGGCGGACCAGATCGGTGGGATCGCGGCTGATCTCGCTCATCTTGTTGGTGCCGGCGAGCTTGTAGCCCTCCGGACCGTCGATAGTGAGGTCGACCACGGCCGAGCGGACATCGTCCATCGTGAAGCTGGCATCGAAGATGCGGATGAACGGGCCAAGCGCGGTCGAGGCATTGTTGTCCTTGGCCTTGCCGAGCAACAGGGCGCTGCGTCCCTCGAAATCGCGCAGGTTTACGTCGTTGCCGAGCGTCGCGCCGCGGATCGTGCCGTTCCGGTCGACGATCAGCACGACCTCCGGCTCGGGATTGTTCCAGTCGCTGTCCGACCGGATGCCGATATCGCCGCCCCAGCCGATGGCGGAGAGGACGGGTGCCTTGGTGAACACCTCGGCATCGGGGCCGATCGCCACCTCGAGATATTGCGACCACATGCCGGCATCGATCAGCGCCGCCTTCAGGCTCGCGGCCTCCTCGCTACCGGGGACGACCGAGCGGATGCCCGAGCCGACTTTGGCTTCCAGGTCGCCACGGATCGTGGCGGCCTTGTCGGCGTCGCCGCGGGCGCGCTCTTCGATCACGCGCTCGATCGCGGAGAGGGCGAAGGTGACGCCGCACGCTTTGACGCACTGGAGATCTATCGGTGCGAGCAGGGTCGGCCCCTCCGGCGTGCCGAGCGCCTCGACGCCGCACACGGCCGTTCCCGTGATCGTCGCGATATCGTCGCGCTCGATCAGATCGGCCACGGTGGGGGCGGTGGCCGACACGTCATAGACGGTGCCGTCGCGTACAATGACAGGGGTAGGGCCGGCATCCGTGAGGATACGACCAACCAAAAGTGCCTGCGCGTGATCGGCGGGCAGCATTACAACTGGAGACGCTTCCAAGATCTCACCCAAAAAGTTTCTGCTTTGATAGCGCTACCATGCTGTCGGCACGGCGCTGCTGTCAAGCCGAACGGACCAAATCCTGCGTCCCGTTCTCAGATGTGGGAAATAATTTCGTCGACGATGGCGGCCGGCGGGCGCATCGCGCCGGCATCGCTGGCGCGGACGATGCGCCACGGGCCGAGCAAGTCATCGGCGACGATCGCTTCGTAATTGGCTCTCACGCGCTGCTGGAGTGCGATGTCGGCCTCATAGGCGTCGAACGCCTTGTCGGTGTAGTTTCGCTGGGCTTTTTTGAGGATGAGCTCGCGGGCGAGATCCCAGGGCGTGTCGAGATAGACGGACAGCTTCGGGCGGGGGAGAGCGAACTGGGCGGTCTCAAGTGCAAGGACCCAATCCATTAGCCCGCGCCTCTCCCCGGCATCCACCCGGGCAGCCTGATAGGCCATGTTCGACGCGATATAGCGATCGAAGATCACATAGTCGTGCCGCGCCTGCGCATCGAGAATCGCCGCGCGCGATTCGAGCCGGTCGAGCGCATAGAGCACCGCCGCGGCGCGCGGATCGGCTTCCACGGGCATTTCGCCGGCAAGGATTTTGCCGATGGTGACTCCCGCGACAGTTTCTCCATAGCGCGGGAAGCCGATCACCACGGCGCTGCGCCCGGCGGCGTTGAGTGCGTCGCAAAGGCCCCGCGACGCGGTGTTCTTGCCGACGCCGTCGGCGCCCTCGATCACGATCAGATCACCCATGGCCGCGCCTTAGCACGGCCAGCGACGATGTCACGGTGGCGTGCTTCAGACGAAAATCGCGCTGACGATCGCGGCAAGGCGCTTCGGATCGCAATCGTCGAGCGGCGTTTCGAGATCGGGATTGACGCTGTAGCCGATCATCCGTCCGCTGCGATCCGAGCCGACCGAGAGCAGGCGCCAGCCAGCCTCCTCGCGAAGCGCGACCAGTCCGCCGGGAACCGGGAGGCGATCGGGATCGGCGATCACGGTCGCCTGGCCGGGAAGGCCGCCGCCCAGCGTCGCACGCCCCACCTTGAGTCCGAAGGCGCGGGGACCCGCGACATGCGGAGCTTCGACGGTCTCGTTGGTAACGGTATCGGCGATCAGGCCGTGCGGCAGCGGGGCGCCTCGCACCGCGATGAGTCGTACCGATCCGATTCCGGCCGAGCCCGTCGCAGCGGGACGGGGAGGCGATGGCATCGGAGCATCCGGCGCCTCCTGCAGCGCCGCGGCAAGTTCGGCGATGCGCGTGCGGCTGCGCTCCTGCCGGACGGCCGGATCGGAGACATTGGCGATATAGGCGTCGAGTGCACCGCTGCGATGCTGTTCCAGGATCATCTGGCGCAGTGCCGCCTCGTTGGCGACACCGAACAGCGCATAGAGCGCGGATTGAGTCGCCCCGTTCCAGCGTGCGAACGGCTTCTGCGCATTCTCGATGCGCGAGAGATTGACGGGCGGCAGTCCATATTCGCGTTCGACTGCGGCGATGGTGAGTGCCGAATCGGAGGTGCGGCGAGCGCGAAGCGCGGCGCCGAGCAGCACCGCGAAGCGCTCCTCGTCCAGATCGGGTGCGCTGCCGTCCATGAAGGGCTCGGCCCAGGCTGCGATGTCGAAGCCGGGCGCGTCGACATCGAGCAGGAGATCGGCAGGCTCGATTCGGAGCGTGCTCGCGATACGGCGGATCTCGTCAGGCCGCGCAACCACCTCTCCGCGCTCGATTTTGGAAAGGCGGATGTAGGGGATCTCGGGAATTGCCGCGGCCAGCCGCAGCAGCTTCGAGAAGGCATGGCTGCGGCGTTGTTCGCGCATCCGGTTCGGAAAAATGAAGGCGCGGTACAGATCGATCCGCACCTCGCCACCGGGCGCGGCTCCGGCGTTCGTACGCCTTCCCGTGCCCTTGATCTTCGCCATTCTGATCCCCTTGCGCATCAAATGACGCGTCTGGGATCACCTTGAAGTATTTTTAGGATAACACAAGGTTAATAGCGTGTAACTTAATGGAATGACAGTGGAAGACCGGAGCCGCAAAGCAGTGCGCAGGGCCCTTCCCCGTCGAGCGGAAGAATGGCGGTGAGCGAAGCTGCACCGGTTGCATGACGCAGGAGCCAGCCATCGCTGGCAGGCGCCGGATGCTCGGGTGCGAACGCAACGCCGACTCCGTCGGTGATGACGCCGAACTGCGCTGGGGGCGTCGGCCAGCGACCGCCGAGATAGGCGAGCAGCGCGCTGGCAGCATCCTGCATGGCGCCTTCTGCCGTATCCTCGGGACAGAAGCCCTCGGCCGTGGCCGCGATCTCCGCGATGAGGCGGAAATCATCGCGTCGCCACCAGATGAGGCGCAGCGTATCGTCGCTATCTCGCTGGAGGCCCAGGAAAAGCCCGGCACCTGCGGGAAGCAACGGCTGCGCGCAGCGCACCACTTCCTGGGCCAGCTCGGTGAGCCTGCGATTGGCACGCGCCAGCGGCTGGATCGTGCCTTCGGGGACTAGAATTGCAGATTGGCGATGCATGGATGGATACCCCAGGGCTATCGTCACATTATAGGATGTGCGGAACGAGTCCGCGCATTCTCAATGGAGGGCAGCGCTGGACGGTGCAGCCGGAGCGGCGAGCAGAACCGCCTCGACGCGCTCGACCTGAAGCTCGGCTGCGGCGATCGTGGCGGCGCCCAGCGTCGCGGGATCGATCGCGCGGACGCTCGCCAGGCGATTGTGCAGCTGGCCGGCATCCGGGAGGATCGGCGTGGCGGCTCGGCTCGGCGCGGGCTGACGGCGCTTGGCGGCACCCGGCTCGCCATATTCGGCCATCACGGCGAAGCGGGGATCGGCTGCGGCGATCTCGGCGATCGTCTTCGCGGCGCGCTTGGTGATCTGGCGGACGCGCTCCTTGGTGACGCCGGTTTCCATCGACAGATCGTCGAGCGTGGCGGTCTGGAACACGCGGCGGGCGACGATCTCGCGATCGCGCTCCAGCTTGGCCTCGAGCTTCTCGAGCTCGGCGGGATCGATGCCATGGGTGGCAACGCGGAGACGCGGGCCCTCGCGGCGGAGCGCTGCCTCTTCCCGCTTCGGACGGGGGCGGCGGCGGAGCTGCTCGATGCCGACTTTGCGGAGCTGCTCGACATAGGCATCGATCAGCGAGGAGATCGCGCCGTCGGCGAGATAATCGGATGCGGCGGCTTCGGTGCGGGCGAGGGCATCCTCGTCCTCGATCATCGCCTCGGGCGACATCTCGTCGCCGTCCGGCGAAAGCGCAATGGCGCTGAGCGACACGGTGGTGGCCTCGACCTTCTTCGCCGACGGGCGCTGATCGGTCATCAGGCGGAAGCGGAGGCTCTGGAGCTCACCGCGGATTTGCCAGTTCACGAAGGTGGTGAACTGTGCCTTCTCGGGCTCATAGGCCTGGATGGCGCGGTGGACGGCGATCGCGCAGCACTGCTCGGCATCGTCCCAATGGGCGGTCAGGCCGTACTGGCGGATGAAGTGGCGGATACGGGGGGCGATGAGCTTCAGGATGCGGGCGAAGGCCCGATCGACTTCGGCGCGCTGGCGCGAGGTCTGCTTCACTTCCTTCGGCGTGTTTTCGATGACAATGGCGACTGCGGCTTCCAGCGCGATCGTGGTCTTCGACATGAAAAATCTTCCCCTGTGTATGTGGCGGGGCCGCGGGTCTGAGCGGCCTGTCCACAGGGAGTGATTTCGCCGTAATCCTTTAAAGGAGTACTAACTGATCCTATAGGTGTAATCCCGTACCGGGTTCTACCCTAGCGTGGTTTTCGTTTAGAAAACTAGCCAAAATCATATGGTTAATAAGGCGGTAAGCACGATCTTCGATGCCGAAGATCATTATAGGAAAAATTTTAGGATGAAAATTTTTCCGGCTGAATCCGGCGATCGATGAAGCCGAGCAGCCATTGGCGGTGTGCCTGCACCGCGTTTCCGGTGTTCGCGATGCGCTGATCCGCGGCACTCTCGCCGATCTGGGCGGCGAGAAGCATGCGGGCGCGACCCGGCTCGATGCCGGTGCCGAGGAACTTGCGCGCATCGCCGAAGCCGAGATGGTGGCTGAGATACGCGGCCTTGGCGAGCGTTTCGGAATCGGTCCGCACGCGGATGCCCGATTTCTCCAGCCGGTCGAGATTGAGCTTGGCCATGTCGGCGACCGTCGCGATCGACGCCTGGGGATCGTAGCGGAGCGCCAGCAGTTCGGAACGGCTGGCGGAATCCACCTTGCCGCGGGCATCGAGCCAGCCTTTCTGGCTGGCGATCGAATTGAGCCAGGTGCCCTGGGTCTGCGCCAGATCCTGCCACGTCCCGCTCAGGAACTGGCCGAGGCCGGCGGCGCTGGAGCGGGGATTGCGCGAAAGCGTGTTCCAGCTTCCGTCATGGCTCTTCGCCGCCTCGGCATCGACAATCGCGGCGAGCGCCGGCGCTGGAATACCTGTACGCTGCTCGGCATTCGCGAAGACCCAGCCATAGCGCGCGTTCGCCCCGAGCTGGAGCCCGGCGCCCGCCACGGCTCCTGCCGGGCCGGAGACCATGGCGGCCGGCTTGGCTGCGAGAGCCGCCAACTGTTCGCGCGCGTCGCTGTCCGGCTGCTGTGAGCCGCCGTGACAGGCGCAGGCGCAATGGCAGCCGCAACTGCCCGCCGCGCCCGCCGGCGCCTGGCCGCCCAGCAGCTCGAGCAGCGAATCCATTTTCATGCTGTTGGGCGAGAAGGGGGATGCGTCGCGATCGTCCTTGCGCTCGCCGTCACCCAGCGCCGCGCGCCACAGCCTTGTCGAAAGCTGGGACTGCGCCTCTGCGAAGATCACCTGCGCGCGCTTGGCAGGCGTGAGCGCCGCCAGTTGTTCGGGCCGCGCGATCATGCCGAACGGTTCTTGAGCATGCGGCGCGCGCGGAGGAAGCGCGCGGCGGCGATATCGTCGATGCCGGTCTGTTCTGCCGTTGCGGCGGTGCGGTCGGCCTCGTCCTGGTAGCGGTCGGCGGCACCCTCGATGGCGCGCATCGTGCCATAGGCCTCGACGGCCTGGGCCCGGAGCTGCCCGAGCCTGGCCTGTGCCAGATAGGCGGCTTCGTTGATTCGGAGCTGCTCGCGTTTCATCCGCGCGGCCCAGGCATCGGAAGCGAAGGGTAGGGACGCGGCGAGGGCACGTTCCTCGCGCTCGCGGGCCTCATGCGCGCGCGATTGCGCTTCGAGCGTGTTGATGCGGTCGACCTCGACGCTGATCGACACCTTGACGGCATCGACCTCGCGGCGCTGGACGCGAAGCGCGGTATCGAACGGTGTCATTCGGCGACCTCGTCGACTTCGGCGGTCCCGACGATCGCGGCGAGGGCGGCGAAGGCGGCGTCGGCAAAGCCCTGGTCGTTCTTGCCCTGGTTGAGCAGCGCCTCGATCTGCGGCGCGAGCGCAACGGCGCGATCGACCTCCTCCGAGGAGCCGGCCTTATATGCGCCGAGCCGGACCATTTCCTCCATGTCGGCATAGGTCGAGAGGAGCTTTCGCGCGGCGAGGCGGGTGGCGTTGTCCCCGTCGCTCAGGCAGTGCGGCAGCGTACGCGACACCGATTTGAGCACGTCGATCGCCGGATAGCGGCCGCGCTCGGCGATCGCACGGCGCATGACGACGTGGCCGTCGAGGATGCCGCGCACCGCGTCGGCGACGGGCTCGTTATGATCATCGCCATCGACGAGCACGGTGAACAGGCCGGTGATCATTCCCGATCCTGGCGCGCCGGGGCCCGCACGCTCGAGCAGGCGGGGCAGTTCGGCGAAAACGGTAGGCGTATAGCCCTTGGTCGCAGGGGGCTCGCCCGAGGCGAGGCCGATTTCGCGCTGCGCCATCGCGAAACGGGTAACCGAATCCATCAGGCACAGGACGTTGAGCCCCTGGTCGCGGAAATGCTCTGCGATGGCCAAGGTGGTCCAGGCGGCCTGGCGGCGCATCAGCGCCGGTTCGTCGGACGTGGCGACGACGACGACCGAGCGGGCCATGCCCTCGGGGCCGAGATCGTCCTCGATGAATTCCTGCACTTCGCGCCCGCGCTCGCCGATCAGTCCGATGACCGCGACGTCGCACTGGGTCCAGCGCGCCAGCATCGAGAGCAGCACCGATTTGCCGACGCCCGAGCCGGCGAAGAGGCCGAGCCGCTGGCCGCGGCAGAGCGGCGCGAACAGGTCGAGCGTGCGTACGCCGGTCTCGATCCTCTCCGCGACGCGCGAGCGGCTCGCGGCGGCGGGGGGCGAAGCCTTGATCGGCTGTGGATCCGCGCCGTTGGCGAGAAGGCCGAGCCCGTCGACCGGACGGCCAAGCCCGTCGATCATGCGACCCAGCCACGCCTTCGACGGCCGAACGGAGAACTGGCCGGCCCCGAGTTCGGCGCGTGCGCCCAGGCCGACACCCTGCGGATCGACGAAGGGCAGGCACAGCGCGACGCTGCGATCGAGCGCGGTGACCTCGGCCTCGACGGTGCCTGTAGGGGTTGAGATGGTGACGCGGCTCCCGATTTGCGCAACGCCGGCAAGTCCTTCGACTTCGATCAGCGCGCCGCGCACGGCGACGACGCGGCCGAACCTGCGGTCCGGCACCATGTCGCGGATCGCCCGCGCGGCACTGGCAAGGGTCTGCACGGGCCTTGCCTCAGGCGGCCTGGTGCTCGGGATCGGCGGCAGCCGCTTCGAACGCGATCAGTTCGCGTGCGGCGGCGAGCGCCTTGTAGTAATCGCCCTGCGCGATGTCGTGGGCGAAGCGGATGCATGCCGCCTTCGCTTCCTGCGACGGCAGGGTGGCGACGAGCAGGCCAAGCAGGCCGACGACGACATCCTGATGCGCATCGCGCCCGGCCGGATCGATATAGGCGAGCATCGCAGAGAAATAGAGCTGGCGCGCCGTGGTGTTCGCCTCCTCGGGACGCATGACTTCGCGGCCGCGCAGGATCGACACCTGGTTCTCGACCGCGATCTGAGTCCGGCCGACCGCACGCAGGACCGCGCCGTTTACAATCGCCTTTTCACCATCGCGGAGCGTGATGCGGAGCATGGAAATGCCTTTCGTGGAGCTTTGCCCATATTATAGGAGCAACTTTCCGGCTTAGGCCCGATACCCGGCAATTTTTGCCCACCGTTGGGTCTCGCCGAACCTCATCCTACAATGGAGACGTGGCCTGCGTGGTGATCCGCGGGCATCGTCAGGAGTGTATGATTTGAGCCTCTATTCCGCTCTCTACGCAGGTGTCTCGGGCATGAGCGCCGAGGCAAGCGCCTTGGCGATTGTCGCCGACAACATCACCAACATCAACACGATCGGCTACAAGGGCACCGATGCCCAGTTCCGCACCATGGTGACGGACGGCCGTTCGAAAGGCAGCTATTCGGCAGGCGGCGTCGCCGCGGTGCCGGTTTCGATGGTTTCCAAGGCGGGCCTGCTCCAGGCTTCGACCAGCAGCACCGACGTCGCGATCGACGGCGGAGGCTTCTTCGTCACGCGCACTAGCGCCGATGCCGCCACCGGCGACGTCGCCTATACCCGCGCCGGCTCGTTCCGTCCGGACGAGGAAGGCTTTCTGCGCAATTCGGCCGGCCTGTATCTCTATGGCTGGCGCCTCGATTCCACCGGCAACTACAATAATACCGGTGACCTGAACTCGCTCGAGCCGGTTCGCCTCAGCGACCTGACCGGTACGGCCTCGCCGACGACCCGCCTGCAGATGCGCGCCAACCTCCAGTCGGACGCCACCACCTATACCGGCACTTATGCGGCGGGCGACATTGCCAACGGTACGGTCACCCCGACGTTCAAGCGCTCGTTCACCATCTCGGACGGCCAGGGCGGCACCCATCAGCTCACCATGGGCTTCCTGAAGACCGGCCCCAATACCTGGCAGACCGAGACCTATGTCGAGCCCGCGGCCGACGTCACCGCAACGGGCGGCGTGCTGGCCTCCGGCACGATGAAGTTCAACGGCGACGGCAGCCTCGACAAGACGGGTTCGAGCGCTGCGCTCTTCGCGCCGCTGAACATTACCTACACCAACGGCGCCAGCTCGGTTCCGATCGATCTCGCGCTGGGCGATGACGGCGGCATCAACGGCATCACCTGTTCGGGTAGCGACCCCTCGGCGCTGATCTCGTC
Source organism: Sphingomonas sp. (assembly GCA_040508955.1). Taxonomy (GTDB): domain Bacteria; phylum Pseudomonadota; class Alphaproteobacteria; order Sphingomonadales; family Sphingomonadaceae; genus Sphingomonas. Next base: position 26,980 of record JBEVLV010000167.1, read on the forward strand.
GAACGTCAATGGCGGCATGCTCGGCAACCTGGCCTCGGTGGAGATCAGCAAGACCGGCGAAGTCAGCGCGATCTTCGAGGACGGCACCACCCGTTCGGTGTTCCAGCTGCCCATCGCGACGTTCCAGAACCCGGACGGTCTAACCCGCATTTCGGGCAATGCCTATTCGGTCAGCAAGGCCTCGGGCGGCCTGACGCTCAACGCGCCCGGCGCGCTGGGTGCCGGCAATGTCCTGTCCAACAACCTGGAAAGCTCGACGGTCGATCTCGCCGGCGAGTTCACCAACATGATCCGTTTCCAGCGCGCCTACAGCGCATCGTCGAAGATCATCACGACGGTCGACGAGATGCTGCAGGAAGTAAGCAACCTGAAGCGCTGATCTGAACGACAGCGGGGGATCCTAAAATGTCGCTCAGTGACATATTGGGGACGGCGCAGTCCGGCCTGGCAGCAGCCCAGGCCGGCCTTCGCTCGGTCTCCAACAACATCGCCAATGTCGGCGTGGCGGGCTATGCGCGCGAGCGCGTTTCGCTCACGACCGCGGTTTCGGGTGGCCAGGTCAGCGGCGTCGTCGTCGGCGAGCCGACCCGCATCGCGGATCGCTTCCTCGAAGCCACCGTCTATCGGCGTGCGGGCGATTTTGGCCGTGCCGACGTCACGGCGAGCTATATGGACCGGTTGCAGGCGCTGCTCGGTGAGCCGGGCGCCGCATCGGGCCTGCCGGCGCGCCTCGACTCGATCTCGGCGTCGGCCATCGCGATGACGGGCTCGCAATCCTCCGCGCAGACCGTCGCGGTCTTCACCGGCGACGTGCAGGATGCGATCTCGTCCATGCAGCAGATCAACAAGGACGTCGACGGATTGCGCGGCGACGTCGAATCGGAGGTCGGCTATTCGGTCGACAAGATCAACAGCCTGCTCTCGCGCATCAATGACCTGAACGGCACCGTGTCGCAGGCGACCCGCCTGGGCCAGAGCGCCGGCGGCGCCGCCGACCAGCGGATGAGCGCCATCGAGGAATTGAGCGGCCTGATCAATTGCACCGTGCGCGATCAGCCCGACGGCCGCGTGTCGATCGAGAGCGCGAACGGTGCGGTGCTGCTCGATCGACGGTTGCGCCAGCTCTCCTATCCGACATCGGGGCAGGGCTCGTCGCAAGCCGTCTATCCGACGATCGAGGTGCGTTTCGCCAATCCCGACGCCTCGACCGGCGAGAAGCTGGATTCTGCGGCGGTGGGCGGCAAGCTGGGCGGCCTGCTCGACCTGCGCGATCGTGCGCTTCCCGCATTTACCGAGCAGCTCGGCGTGTTGTTCGGCGGGCTTGCGGAGGCGCTCAACAGCGTCTCGAACGCCGGCACCACCATGCCGCCGCCCGCCAGCCTGGACGGTCGCGCGACCGGTCTCGCTGGAACCGATCGGCTGGGCTTTACCGGCAAGGCGACCTTCGCGGTCACCGGCTCGGACGGCACCGTGGTCGCCAAGACGGATGTGGATTTCGACGCGCTCGGTCCCACGGCGACCGTCGACGACATGATCACGGCGATCAACACCGGCCTGGGTACGGCAGGCACTGCGAGCTTCGTCGACGGCAAGCTGAGCATCAAGGCCAACGCGACCGGCAACGGCGTCGTCGTGGCGCAGGATCCGACCACGCCCAGCGACCGCGCGGGAGTGGGCGTCTCGCAATATTTCGGCCTGAACGACCTTGTCAGCAGCGACAACAGTCCGCTGGTCCCCTCCGGGTTCAACGCAAGCGATCCGCACGGTTTCGCCACCGGCGAGACGACCAATTTCGTGCTGCGCGATTCCTCCGGCCGGGTGCTGACCAGCTATACGATGACGCCTACCACCGGCGGAACGTTCGGCGACCTGGTGAACGATCTCAACAGCAGCCCGCTCGGTGGCTACGGCGCATTCTCGCTGGACGATCGCGGCCGGGTGCGCTTCGATCCCGCGGCGTCGAACTCCGGCGCTACCCTCACCATTCCTTCGGACTCGACCGATCGCGAAGGCACGGGCTACAGCTTCTCGGCGCTGATGGGGATAAACGGCCAGTCGGCCGGTCTGAGCAATGCCGAGGTCCGCACGGACATCATGGCTAACCCCGCCAAGCTCCCGCTCGCCCGCTACCAGACGAACGCCGCGGTCGGCACGAAGGCATTGGGTGCGGGTGACACGCGCGGCGCCACCGCGTTCGTCGACCGGCTCAGCACGACGGTCGATATGGGCAAGGACGGGACCAGCACCGTCGAGCGCTTCTCGAGCCTGTTGCTCGGCCGCACCGGCCTCGAAGCAAGCCAGGCCCAGGGCAAGCTGGATGACGCGACCGCCCGCAAGGACGACGCCGTCAACCGCCGCGACAGCTTCGCCGGCGTCAACATCGACGAGGAACTCTCGCTGATGGTGGTGCTCCAGAACAGCTATTCGGCCGCCGCACGCGTGCTGACCACTGCGAGCGACATGTACGACACGCTCATCAACATGGTCCGATAACGGAGAACATCATGTCACGGGTTGCCACCATCCCCCTCCAGCGCACCATGTCCGACGCAATTCAGCGGGCCCAGGAAAAGCTCGCCGTCAGCCAGCAGCAGCTGGCCAGTACCAAAAAGGCCTCGGATTTCGCCTCGCTTGGCACCGAGACGGTGCGCAATCTCTCGGCGCACAGCCTGCTGGCGCGCCAGGATGCCCAGTCGACCGTCGCCAAGCGCGTCGGAACCACGCTGTCGCTCTACCAGGGGCAGATCGAAGGCGTTCAGGATTCGATCGAAAGCCTGAAGCAGCAGATCACCGAGGCGGTCGGCACCGGCCAGTCGGCGGGCCTGCAGGAAGCGATCGACGCGGCGTTCAGCCAGTTCCGTTCGGCGCTCAACTCGTCCGAGGGCGGCACGCCGCTGTTCGCCGGATCGCAGACGGGCAGCGTGCCGTTCACGCCAAGCACCCTGGCGGACGCCGCGACGGTTACCGCCGACGACGCGTTCAAGGACGATGACGTGAAGTCGAGCGCACGGGTCGCCGACGGCGTCGACGTGACCTATGGCATCAGCGCGAGCTCACTCGGCAAGAATCTGTACGAGGCGTTCCGCACGCTCGCCCAGGCGGGTTCGATCGGCGACCAGCCGACCGACGCGCAGATGACCGCGCTGAAGAACGTGGTTGGCCAGATCGATACCGGGCTGGGCGATGTCCGCTCGGTCAATGCCGAGAACGGCCGCAAGCAGAACCAGGTGGACACGCTGGTGAAGCGCGGCGACGAGCGCTCGCTGCTCCTGAACGGCATCATCGAGACTAACGAGGACGCCGATCTCGGCCAGGTGGCGGTCGACATCTCGACCCAGAAGACCGTGCTCCAGGCGAGCTATTCGGTCTTCTCGCAGCTCTCCAGCCTGAGCCTGGTCAACTTCATGAAGTGATCGAACGGCCTTCCCGATGGGAAGCGCAATCGAAAAGGCGTTCCGGGCACTGTCCGGGACGCCTTTTCCATGTCCTCGAGTCGGGGAAGGCGCGGTAGCCGGCTACCCGAAGTTGACGAAGTTTACGGGACTCGACGTGTGCGCCCGCGCCCGTGCGCGCGAGAAACCTGCGATCATATTCGGATATCAAAGAGCAATGCCCTGGATTTCATGCGAAATCCTACATTGCAAGGCGTTCCACGCAGTTCGTCTCCCCCGGCACAAGGCCGGGAGAGACGATGGAGGACGGTGGCGCGAAAACGCGGAAGCGCGTCAGGTCGAGCTTGCGTCCAGCAGGTCGCCGATCGCGCCGGCGGGGCTCGCTTCGGGGATCGCGGCCATTGCCTCGCCAAGCTCGGCGGGGTCGATCGTGTCGACCTTGCGGGTCAGTACGTCGAATGCGCGGGCGCTGGGCAGCGCCTTGAATGCCACGAGATAGCGGGCACGCAGCGCCTGGAGCTTGTCTTCGCGGCCGAGCATCGCCAGCGCGACGGCCTGGCGGAGTACCGCGGCCTGGCCCGGCTCGCCCAGGCCTTTCGGCGCGGGTAGCATGGCTTCGCTCTCGGTAACGAAGGCGCCCCAGTTCTTCGAGCGCCAATGGATCTCTGCGCGCACCGCGGCGGCATCGGGCACCTGATCGAGCGCAGCCATCGCGGCGTCGTCCTTGCCGAGCTGGTGGAGCGCGACGGCCTCGACGCGCTTGCGGTCCCAGCGCATCTGATCGGTATAGTCGGGCTGTTCGGTATCCCGCAGCGCCGAAAGCGCGCGATCGGGTCGGCCGGCAAGGATGTGGAGCGCGGCGACCTTCACCGAGAGCGGGCCCTGGGCGACATCCTCGCGGCGCTGGGTGAGCTGGTACTGGAGCAGTTCGGCGGCGCGGCCATAGAGGCTCGCGGCCTGGAGCCGGCCGGCAAGGCGCAGCGCGAGCGCATCGCCCTCGGCGCCCGACGGCGCGAGCTCCTTATAATCCCAATAAAGGCCAGCGGCATCGGGCAGCGAGACGCCGCTTTCGGGCGCCAGCATGGCGCTGAGCCAGGTCTGCAGCTCGGCGAGCATCGGCGCGGCCTCGCTGCCGAGCTTGAAATAGCGGAACAAGGTAGCGCCGGCCCGCAGCGATCCGCGCAGATCGTGCGCCTCGCTTGCGATCTTGAACTCGATGCGGAGCGCGTTCTCCTCGACCGCGTCGCCACGCCAGCCATAGCGCAATGCCTCGAGCTGCTTGAACGCGGCTGTCGGGGCGATGCTGTGATTGGCGAGCCCTGCTTCGATCTTGCCGAGGCGGGCGCCGGCCTGGATCGCGGCGTCGCCGCTTTCCTCGGCGCGGGCCAGGCGCAGCGTGCCGTTGGCGGTGTCGCCCATGGCGAGCAGTGCGCGGCCACGCAGCAGATTGGCTTCGGGCTCGCTGTCGCCGAAGAGTTTGAGCCACGCGATCGCGGACGCAGGCTGGCCGATATCGATCGCCACCTCGGCGGCGGCGCGCATGAAGGGACGGCGGTCGAACGGCGCCCGCGCGTTGATCGCGGGGATCGAGCAATTGATCTCGCGCGCGGCTTGGTCCTCGGCGCCGGCATGGGCAAGCGCCCGCATCCGCCAGGCACAGGCCTCCGGATTGCCAGCGAGATCGGGGCTGGCGAGCGAGGCGATCGCCTGGTCGTCGCGGCCGACCAATGCCAACGCGGCCCCCATCGCGAGCTGGAAGGGGGTGACCAGCGCGAGATCGTCATCATCGGAGCGCATCGTCTCGAGCACGCCCAGCGCTTCCGCGCCGCGTCCCGCGCCGATCAGGCCGCGCGCATAGCTCCAGCGGACGGACTGGCGGGTGTCCGGCGTGGCCGCGGCGAGCAGCTCCCAGGCCTTGTCGTCGGTCGGGCCCTGCCATGCGGTACCGTCGCTGATCTGCGCCATCTGCGCGAGCTGGGCCGCGAAGGGAGGCAGGGCGACGGGCTTGCCGGCCACCGGCCGCGGAGCAGGTGTCGCGGCGGCGGGAGCTTCGGTCGCGGGGGCGTTGCCCTTGGTCGCGGCATGGGGCGTCACGACCGCGGTGCCGGCGGCGAGCGCGATCAGGCTGGCGCGCATCAGAACGGCCGAACGATGGCGAAGGCGACGCCGCCAACCATGCAGGCGAGCAGGAAAAGCCCTGCGTACAGCATCGACGAGCCCTTGGCTGCGGCCGCGGCCGCTGCGGCATTGGCGGCGTTCGGACCCGTGTGCGTGCCACCGGCGGTGCCATTGACCGCGTTGACGCCGTTTCGCGCGGCGGCGCGCGTCGCGCCGGGAGAATCCCCCCTGCGCAGACCGCTAGCGGGCGCGGCGTCCTTGACGACGCGCAACTTTCCGGGGCGTTGATCGTGGCTCAAGTCTGCACCTGCTGCGTGATTTCTTTCTATTATAGAATGTTGGGCGCGCCTGCGGGCTGCCATGTAACGCTTAGAGGAGAATTTCAGTGCGCAGGAGCCAGTTGGCCGCGTTGGGCCTTGCCGCCGTGGCGGCGCCGATCCCGGCGGGAACCGCGCAGGCCTCCGGCGGGAGCGCCGGCAGCGAAGGACTGCATCTGGTGGCGATGGACGAGATCATCGTGCCGATCATCGATGCCGACCATATGGCCGGATCGCTGCGCTTCAAGCTGGTGCTCGACGCTGGCAGCGACGAGGTCGCCAAGCGGGTGACCAAGGATCTGCCGATCCTGCGCGCCGCCACCGTGGCGGCGGGCCTGGAGTTCGCGCGGCTCAATGCATCGGGACTGCGGGCGGTGGATGCCGGGCAACTCGACCAGGACCTGACCGCGGCGTTGAAGGCAGCAGAACCTGGCATCAACCGCGTATTGATCGTCGAGGTCGGCGCTTCGCAACGCTGATACCGCCGGCGCTCGCGGCGTCGCGTTCCAAGCTCCTGGGCATCACCCGGTCCGAGCCGCCGAGGTCCGCGCTTTCCCCGGGGCGAGCCCCGAAGGGCCCGATTTCTTTCCCAGTCGCGCCATGGGCCCCCGGCACTTCGGCCGGGGCGCCAAGCGTTCATCGTCGGGCCGCTGCGCCGGGCGGGACCGCCGGTGCGCCAGGTGCAGGCGCGGCGGCTACACGGGGACGCGGCGCACTCGCGCTCTTGCGAGCAAGCGCCATGCTGAGCGAAGCTGCGCCCTTGGGCGTCATGGCGGCGAGGATGGAGGCCGTCGAATTGGCACGCATCCGCTGCGCGACCTTCATCTGCACTTCCATCTCGAGCTGCTCGAACACGAGCGCAGCCGCCTTGGGCTTCATCGCCTGATAGATGCGCGCAAGCTCATCAAATTGCGCTTCGGCCGGCAGACCGGGCTCGCTCCCCGCGGAACCGCCGGCAGGCGTGGCCGCAACGGCTTCCTTCTGGCGTGCCGCGGCATCGGCCTGGAGCCGGGCCTCGGCGGCCTTGGCGGCCTGCTCGCGCAGGTCGAGGCCGCGCTTGCGCTTGGCGGCGGCCGAATCGCGCGCGTTGATGTCCTGCTCGATCGAGTTGCCGAGACGGGTCTTGGACGCCGTATCCGGATCGGGCACGGCCAGCGTCGCGGCATTGGCGACGACAGCCAGGCCCGATGCGAGCGCGGTGAGCAGCAGGAGCGAGGGGCGGGCCATCAGGCGTTCTCGTTCACAGGCTCGGCATCGGCGTCGATCGCGGCCTCGGCATCGGCGTCGATCGTCTCGACCGCCTGATTGGCGTTGGCGATGCCGACCGCGTTGACGATCCGCTCGCAAGCGGAGTCGGCGATGCCGATCATGTCCGAAAGCTCGTCGCGCAGATCGCGCGCCTGGCCGACAAGGCGGGCATGCTGGGCGCATTCGGTGCCGAGCGTGGCCTTCATGTCCGAAAGCACGGCGCGTGCCTGGGCGGTCGCCTTTTCGAGCGCGCCGACCACGTCGGTAAGCGCGCCATCCTTGACGGTGCGCAGGCTGCGCATCATCCGTACGCTCTGCACGAGCACGGCCATGCAGAGGATGATCGTCAGCATATTGGCGAGAATCGCGAGGCTCATGATTTGCCCTTTTTCTGCGGGGAAACATCGGAGACGAGGCGCACGGCGATCTTGCCGCGGCGCTGGCCGATCTGGGCCTCGGCGAGCTTGATGCCGCCGCAGGCAATGTCGAGGGGATCGTCCGGCCCCTTGTGGAGCGCGATGGTCTGGCCGACCTCGAGCGCTTCGAGCGCGGCCAGCGGCATCGCCTTTTCGCCGAGCAGGACGTTGACCGTGACGTTGGTCTTGCGGATCTCGTCGGCCATATGGGCCTCCCAGATACTGTCGCGGCCGTTCTTCTCGCCCATGAAGCGCTGGAGCAGCTTGTGGCGCACCGGCTCGAGGGTCGCGTAGGGGAAGACGAGGGTGAAATCGCCGCCGCGGCCGTCCATGTCGACGCGGAAGGTGGCAATCGCGCAGATGTTCGACGTGCCCGCGATCGCGGCGAAGCGCGGATTGCTTTCGATGCGCTCCAGATCGATCGTGATCGGTTCGATCGGCTCGAATGCGTCGGCGAAGTCGTTGAGCGCCAGCGTCAGCATGCGCGAGACCAGGCCGGTTTCGATCGTGGTGAAGGCGCGGCCGTCGATCAGCAGCGGCGCATGGCCGCCGCGGCCACCGAGCAGCGCGTCGACCACGGCATAGATCAGGCCGGATTCGACCGTGACGATGCCGTAGCTCTCCCATTCCTTGACCTGGAAGACGCCGACCATCGCCGGCAGCGCGACCCGGTTCATGAACTCGCCGAAGCGCGTCGAAGTGACGTTCTCCAGGCTGACGTCGATCGCGTCGGAGGTGAGATTGCGCATCGAGCTGGCAAAGGCGCGCACGACGCGGTCGCAGACAACTTCGAGCATCGGCAGACGCTCATGGCTGATGACCTTCGATTCCAGGACTGCGCGCAGGCCCTTCTTCTTCGCCACGGGGGCACCGAGATCGCCGAACAGCGCGTCGATGTCCGATTGGTCGAAGCGCACGTCCCCGTCGCCGCCCATGGGCGGGGCGGGGGGCTCGGGCAGATCGAAATCGTCGAGATCGATCATTGCTGCACCAGATCCTCGATGAGGATGTCCTTGACCGCGCCGGTGCCGGCGACGGAGTTGGCGCGCATCAGCAGCTCTTCCTTGATGCGGAAGACCGCGGCCGAGCCGGCCAGGTCCTCGGGGCGCAACTCGCGCAGGAAAGGCTGATAGGCGTCGAGGATCAGCGGCAGCTTGTCCTTGAGGCCCGCGGCGTTACCGTTGGGACCGGGCACCAGCAGGAAGTGCAGCTTCAGGAAGCGGGCACCGCCATCGGGCGAGCGCAGGTTCACCACCATCGCGGGCACGTCGACGAAATCGCCGTCTGCGCCCTCGGTGCCGCCCTCGCCATGATCGCCGGGCTTGGCCTCGGCCTTCTTGCCGGAATGGCTGTCGGCTGCTTCCGCCTTGGAACCGCCCGAAAGGAACACGAACGCGCCGCCGCCGCCGCCGATCAGCGTCACCGCAGCCGCGGCGCCGATGATGATCAGCTGCTTCTTCGATTTCGGCTTCGCCGGTGCCGGCAGAGCCACTTTGTCTTCGACGATTTCCGCCGACATGCGCTGGACCTTTCGAATTCGCGTGCGGTGAAACCCGCTCATGCGATTTCCTCCTATTATAGGATCATCACCCGGCAATTTCTGCCTAGTGAAAAAAATCGAAGGACGGTCCGGTGGACATCTCCTCTTATGTGCTTCTGAGCCAGGAACAGGCGCTGCGGCGTCGGCTCGACGTCGCGGCGAACAACCTCGCCAACATGAATACGGTGGGCTTCAAGCGTGAGCAGCCGGTGTTCCGCGAATATGTCGAGAAGACCGATTCCGCGGTAAAGCCGGCGAAGCAGACGTCGTTCGTGCTCGATTACGGCGCGGTGCACGATATCTCCACCGGCGCGTTCCAGGTCACCAGCAATCCGCTCGATGTGATGATCGACGGTCCCGGCTATCTCGCGGTCCAGGCGCCGGACGGCTCCACCGCCTATACGCGCGCGGGTTATGTGAAGGTGCTCGAGACCGGTGAGCTCGCCACTTCGGCCGGCCAGCCGCTGCTCGGCGAGGGCGGCAAGCCCATCACCGTCTCGCCCGAGGATGCGGGCAAGCTGAGCATCGGATCGGACGGCACCGTCTCCGGCGCGAACGGACCGATCGGGCGCCTGACCGTCACCGTGTTCGACGAAGCCAATGTCGATCCGCGCGGCGACGGCATGTTCAGCGGTACCGGCGGGCGCGAGCTTTCCGCGGCCGAGACCAGCCTCAAGACCGGCGGCGTCGAGGGATCTAACGTCAACGCGATCACCGAGACCACCGACATGATCGAGATCCTGCGGGCCTACCAGACCAGCCAGCATATCTCCGACAGCATGTCCGACATGCGCAAGACCGCGATCGACCGGCTCGGTCGCGTCAGCTGATTTTCACGAAAGGACTAGCCCCATGCGTTCTCTCACCATCGCCGGCAGCGGCATGCTCGCCCAGCAGACCAACGTCGATGTCATCTCGAACAACATCGCCAACATGAACACCACCGCGTTCAAGCGGCAGCGCGCCGAGTTCCAGGACCTGCTGTACGAGCAGGTGCAGCGTCCCGGCGCGGCGACCGGCGCCGACCAGAAGTCGCCTTCGGGCATCCAGATCGGCGCGGGCGTGAAGACCGGCGGCGTCTATCGCATCAACGAGCAGGGTGCGATGAGCCAGACCGACGATCCCTACAACGTCGCGATCCAGGGCCGCGGCTATTTCCAGGTGACGATGCCCGACGGCTCGACCGCCTATACCCGCGACGGCTCGTTCGGCCTGAGCGACCAGGGCGAGTTGGTGACCCAGGACGGCTATGTCGTCCAGCCGGGCATCACTGTTCCGCAGGGCATGACCGACATCACCATCTCGAAGACCGGCCAGGTCGAAGTGATGGTGGCCGGCAACACCCAGCCCCAGGTGCTGGGCCAGCTCGAGCTCGCCAACTTCATGAACGAAGCGGGCCTGGAAGCGAAGGGCGGCAACCTGTTCCTCGAGACCGCCGCATCGGGCCAGCCCAATGTCGCGGCGCCGGGCGAGCCGGGCTTCGGCACGCTCAACCAGAAGTTCGTCGAGGCATCGAACGTCAATCCGGTGTCGGAAATCACCGCGCTGATCTCGGCGCAGCGCGCCTATGAGATGAACAGCCGCGTCGTGAAGACCGCCGACGAAATGCTGGCGACGACGAGCCAGTTGCGCTGATGGGCGTGCTGCTGGCCCTTTCGCTGCTCGCTGCCGGCCCGGCGGTGGAGGACGTGCAGGTCGCCGTCCTCCACCAGCCGGTTGCGCGCGGCGAGCGGATCGAAGCGGGCGACTTCACGATGGAAGCGCGCGCGCCGGCAACGGCACGTGGGGCACTGTCGATCGAGAATGCGGCAGGCATGGAGGCCACGCGCAATCTCCAGGCGGGCTCGATCGTCCGCCAGGGCGACGTGATGCGTCCGCAGCTCGTCCATCGCGGCGAGCCGGTGACGATCCGGATCGCCTCGGGTGCGCTGGTCATCACCGCCACGGGCCGCGCGCTGGGCGGCGCGGGGCAGGGCGACGCGGTCCGCGTCGTCGTCAACGCCACCAATCGCACGCTGGACGGCGTGGTCGAAAGCGCCGGCACGGTCCGGATTTCCGCACCTTGAAGGAAATGGATATGCGTAAACTGATTACCGCGGTGGCGATCTGCGCCACGCTTTCGGGCTGCGGCGCCGTCGGGCGGCTGAAGCAGGTGGGCAAGGCGCCCAAGCTCTCGGCGATCGACCCGGTCGACACGCCCGAGATCGAGGCCTCGCTGTCGATGCCGGCTGATCGCGGCGGTCACGCGCAGCGGCCGCAGCAGCCGGCGCCGACCGCGTCGCTGTTCCGCACCGGCGCCGGCGCGTTCTTCCGCGACCAGCGCGCCACGAAGCTTGGCGACATCCTGACGATCCGGATCAACATCGCCGACAAGGCCGATATCGGAAACAACACCTCGCGTACGCGCGGCGGGACGGAGACAGGCGGCGTCGGCGGCCTGCTGGGCATCAAGCCGATCCAGAAGGTACTGGGCGCCAACGCGTCGAGCGTGCTCGAGACAAATTCGGGTTCGAAATATAGCGGTGGCGGCACGACCAACCGCTCCGAGACGATCAACATGACGATGGCGGCGATCGTCACCCAGGTGCTGCCCAACGGCAATCTGATGATCCGCGGTCGCCAGGAAGTGCGCGTCAATTTCGAGATGCGCGAGCTGATCCTCACCGGCATGATCCGTCCCGAGGACATCGCCCGCGACAATTCGATCCAGCATTCGCAGATCGCTGAGGCGCGCGTGATCTATGGCGGCAAGGGCCAGCTCACCGAAGCGCAGCAGGCGCGCTGGGGCCAGCAGATCTACGACGCGCTCTTTCCGTTCTGATTTCAGTGACTTGGGGGCCTTTCGCCTGTCGTTCCGGTGCCTGCCGGAGGGCCGGCGAAAGGCCTCTGCTTTTGTGTTAACCTTCTCGTAACCATCAAAATTCGCTGGATTATTTTGGTCCTCCTATAAAATTTCCCAGAATGAACCTGCAGGGCGCGTCGTAAGCGCCGTGTCGCGAGCCGGCGTCTCCGGCTCGGGCCGCAGAAGCGGCCCTTCATCCGAGAAGGAAATTATCATGGGTTTCTCCGTTAACACCAACATCGGTGCAATGGCTGCTCTCCAGGCCCTGACCCAGACGGGCAAGGATCTGGCGACCACTCAGAGCCGCATCAACACCGGCCTGAACGTTGCTTCGACGAAGGACGATTCCGCTCAGTACACGATCGCTCAGGGCCTGCGTGGCGACATGGGCGGCCTCAAGGCCGTTTCTTCGTCGCTGAGCCGCGCCAAGAGCGTGACCGACGTCGCGGTTGCCGGTGCCGAGCAGATCTCGGACACCATCAACCAGATGTCGACCCTGGCCTATAAGGCTGCTGACCCCGGCATCGATACGACGACCCGCGCCGCGTACAACCAGGACTTCACCGCGCTTCGCGATCAGATCACGACGATCGTGAACTCGGCGGACTTCAACGGCACGAACCTGCTGAAGGCTTCGGGCGGCACCGTCGGTGCTCTGCAGTCGCTGCAGGATTCGGACACCTCGACGGCTACGACCTGGGATCCGGACTCGCTGAGCGTTGCCAACCAGGGCCTCGACCTGGGCGGTTCGGTCGTCACGGTTGCGTCGGGCGGCACGATCAACACGCTGGCGGACGCCACCGCAATGGTCGACACGCTCAAGACGACCCAGACCAACATGAAGACCACCCTCAGCACGCTCGGTGCGGCTTCGCGTCAGATCGACGCGCAGTCGGCCTTCACCAGCAAGCTGTCGGACACCATCGAAGCGGGCATCGGCAACCTCGTCGACGCCGACCTCGCCAAGGAATCTGCGCGACTGCAGGCTCTGCAGGTCAAGCAGCAGCTCGGTGTTCAGGCTCTGTCGATCGCCAACCAGGCGCCGCAGACGATCACTTCGCTGTTCCGTTAAAAGCCAAAGCCCTTCCCTGGGGGCACGGCTTGACGGAGGGCCGGGATGGGAAACCATCCCG
>JBEVLV010000168.1:0-13908 GCA_040508955.1 Sphingomonas sp.
GAAGGCGATAGGCCAGCGCCGCACGCAGATTGTTCCAGCCCGCAGCCGAGCCCGCGGCGACCAGCACGATCGCGGCATCGAGCAAGGCGGTGACGTCGAGCATGGCAAGCATGCCGGTCAGTTCGGGCAGCGCCATCGAATAGAGTTGCACGCCTTCATGGCCCATCACCCAGAACACGCCGGCGCCCAAAGCGACGAGCAACACCAGGGTGACTACGGTATCGCGCCGGATTTTCGACAGCGTCGCGGCAGGCTTGGCCACCATCCAGCGGTGAAGCCAGTCGCCGATCGGCGTACCGCGTGCAGTCAGCAGCAATGCCCAGAGTCCCACCAGCACCGTCAGCAGCATCTCGTCCCCCTCGTCCCTCTATCGGTGAGATGGGAGCGGAAGCGCCCGCGCGCCAGAGTCGCCTCGATTTTGGCTTTCCTCGTAGGCCTTGTTCTGCTTATGTACCTGAATGGCCAAGCCGCCCCTTTTCTTGTCTGATTTTCGCGCAGGGAAGGGGCAATCGAGCGACTCGATTCATCCTCCCATTTCGCCAACTTCATCAACCGAAGGGTCAACCGAGCGGTTGAATATGCCCGCGGACGGGGCACCGCGATGATTGCGCATCTCCGGGGAAATCTCGCCGCGATGGGCGCGGACCATGCCGTGGTCGACGTTAACGGGGTCGGCTATCTGTTCGGCGCGTCGGCGCGTACGCTGACGGCGCTCGGTATCACCGGCGATCTCGTCACGGTGCATACCGAAATGCTGGTCAGCGAGGATTCGATCCGCCTGATGGGCTTCGCCTCGGCCGAGGAACGCGACTGGTTCCGCCTGCTCACCAGCGTGCAAGGGGTGGGGGCCAAGGTCGCGCTGGCGATCCTCTCGATCCTTTCGCCCGCCGAAGTGCAGACCGCGGTCGCCCGGGCCGACGCGGCGATGATCGCCCGTGCCAACGGGGTCGGACCGAAGCTCGCCCAGCGCATCGTCAACGAACTGAAGGACAAGGCTGGCGGCGTCGCCCTGGGTGGCGCGGGGGCGGCGGCTGCCCCGGCAGGCGGGGCCGCGGCGGACGCGGTCTCGGCTTTGCTAAATCTCGGGTTCAGGCCCGCCGAGGCAAGTACTGCGGTGAACGCCGCGAACGATGAGCTGGGGCCCGGCGCGACCCTGGACGCGCTCGTGCGGCTGGCACTCAGAAAGGCAGCGAAATAGCCATGGAAATCGAAGTCAGCGCCGAAGCCAAGGACAAGTCGCTCAACCGCAACGTGGCGATCACCGTCGTCGTGCTGTCGGTGTTCATGGGGCTGTGCGGGATCAAGGATGGCAATATCGTCCAGGCGATGCAGCAGGCCCAGTCCGCCTCGGTCGACGGGTGGAACGAATATCAGGCGACACGCACCAAGCTGCACATCGCCGAGACCAGCCGCGCCCAGATCGGGGCGCTGTCCGCCGATCCCGCCAAGACGGGACCGTTGCTCGCCTCGCTCGACCGCGACATCGCCAAATACCGCGCCGAAGCTCCGCACCTCGCCGCCACGGCCAGGGCGCAGTCGGATCAGTATGACGCGCTCAACGTGCATGACGACCAGTTCGACGCCAGCGACGCGGCGATCTCGACGGCGATCTCGATCGCGGCGGTCTCGGCGCTGGTCGAGAGCGGTTGGCTGCTCGGCGCGGCCTGGGCGTTCGGCGCGTTCGGCCTGTTCATGGGAATATGCGGTTTCGCCGGCTGGAGCTTCCACCCGGCTCTGCTCAGCGGCCTGCTGGGCTAGGGGTGTGCGGCCGCTCCTAGATCAACGGCGTCGGCAGCGGCCGCCCGGCGAAATGCGCATCGAGATTGGCGAGCACCAGCGCCGCCATCGCCGCACGTCCCTCATGCGTGGCGCTGCCCTGGTGCGGCGAGAGCACGACATGGTCCATCCCGCGCAGCGCCTCGGGCACATGCGGCTCGTCGGCGAACACGTCGAGCCCCGCGCCGGCAATGCGCCCCGCCTCCAGCGCCTCGACCAGCGCCCTCTGGTCGACCAGCGAACCGCGCGCGACATTGATCAGCACGCCGCCCGGCCCGAGGCGATCGAGCACGGCAGCGTTCACCACCTCTCGGGTCCCGGCGCCGCCGGGCGCGATCAGGATCAGCACGTCGCTCGCCTCGGCCAGCGCGCCGATATCGGGGAGGAAGCGGTACGGCAGGTCCGGCTTGGCGGACCGCGCGGAATAGACGATCTCCGCTGCGAAGGGTGCTGCGCGTGCGGCGATGGCGCGGCCGATCGCGCCCATCCCGAAGATGCCCACGCGCCGCCCGCTCGCCCGTCGTGCGAGCGGAGCCGCCCAGCCGCCGGCCCGAACCAGCCGGTCATTGGTCGCGATGCGGCGCTCCACCGCGAGCATCAGCCCGATCGCCAAGTCGGCGACGTCGTCGGTCAGCACGTCGGGGGTCGTCGTCACCCGCACGCCGCGGGCGCGCAGCGCGGCGAGATCGAGCCCCTCGTAGCCGACGCCGTTGATCGCCACGATCTCCAGCGCCGGCAGCCGTTCGAGCATCGCGGTGTCGAGCAGGGTGGTCCCGCTTCCCAGCACCGCCCGAGTGGTTGCCGGCGGCTCGCCCTCGTGCAGCCGGAACCGCGCCGCGAGCTGTTCGCGCAGGGCCAGCGGGGGCGTAGCGGCGAGGAAGAGATCGGGCTGGTCGGTCATGGGCGATCCCTTGCCGCATCGACGCGGCCCGCTCCAGCCTGTATCGCCGCGCCGTGACCGACGCCGACCGCATTCTCGCCCCCGCGCGCAGGCCCGAGGATATCGACGCCGCGCTGCGCCCGAAGATGCTCGACGAGTTCGTCGGGCAGAAGGCCGCGCGCGAGAATCTGCGCGTGTTCATCCAGGCTGCCAAGGCGCGCGGCGAGGCGCTGGATCACGTCCTCTTCTTCGGGCCGCCGGGCCTCGGCAAGACCACGCTCGCCCAGATCGTCGCGCGCGAGATGGGAGTGGGGTTCCGCGCCACCTCGGGGCCGGTCATCGCCAAGTCGGGCGATCTCGCGGCGCTGCTGACCAATCTCGAGGATGGTGACGTGCTGTTCATCGACGAGATCCACCGGCTGGCGCCCGCGGTCGAGGAGGTCCTCTATCCGGCGATGGAGGATCGCGCGCTCGATCTGATGATCGGGGAGGGGCCGTCGGCACGTTCGGTGCGGATCGATCTGCCGCGCTTCACGCTGGTCGGCGCCACCACGCGGCAGGGCCTTCTCACCACGCCGCTGCGCGACCGGTTCGGCATTCCGATCCGCCTGCAATTCTACTCGGTCGACGAATTGGAGCGCGTCGTCGCGCGTGCCGCGAGCCTGCTCGATCTCCATGTCGCGCCCGACGGCGCGCACGAGATCGCCCGGCGCTCGCGCGGCACGCCGCGTATCGCCGGGCGGCTGCTGCGCCGCGTCCGCGATTTCGCCAATGTGCTCGGCGAGCCCGTCGTCCATGCCAAGGCCGCCGATGCCGCGCTTACCCGGCTCGAGGTCGATGCGCTCGGCCTCGACGCGATGGACAGGCGCTACCTCCTGATGATCGCCGATATCTACAAGGGCGGGCCGGTCGGGGTGGAGACGCTCGCCGCGGGTCTGTCCGAGCCGCGCGACACGATCGAGGAGGTGATCGAGCCCTATCTCATCCAGATCGGCATGATCGCCCGCACGGCGCGCGGCCGCTGCCTCAACGCGGCAGGATGGAAGCATCTCGGGCTGAATCCGCCGGCATCCAGCCAGGACGGCCTGTTCGACTAGGCCCGCGCCCGTGCCTTTTCGGCTGATATCGGTGCGGGGCATTCCTCGAATTCGCCGAAGCCGGGCTCGGCGCCTTCGCTGCCGGCTTCCAGCCAGGCGATCTTGGCACGGACATAGCCGACCATCGCGTTCAATTGTCCCGCTTTCTCCTCCAGCCGTTCTAGCTGCGCCCGCATCACGTCCAGGCTGCGCGCCGGAGTCCCGCCCGAATTATACTCGTCCGCCAGCGCCGCGATCTCGCGCAGTGAGAAGCCCAATCCCTGCGCCATGCGGATGATCCGCGCCTGCTCGACATGCTCCCGGGTGAAGATCTGATAGGGGTTCGATCCGCCCCTGCGCCCCGTCTCGGGCAGCAGCAACCCCTTGCGGACATAGAAGCGCACCGTGTCGACGCTCAATTCCGTGGTCCGCGCGAATTCGGAAATCAGCATCGCTTTTATCCCTTGACCATGGACCATGGTCTACACTTATATCCCTTAGCTCCCAATCGACCAGGAGCCAAGCAATGCAAAGAATCGCTCTCGTCACCGGCGCCTCGGCCGGCATCGGCGAAGCCAC
Source organism: Sphingomonas sp. (assembly GCA_040508955.1). Classification (GTDB taxonomy): domain Bacteria; phylum Pseudomonadota; class Alphaproteobacteria; order Sphingomonadales; family Sphingomonadaceae; genus Sphingomonas. The sequence continues at coordinate 4,312 of JBEVLV010000168.1, forward strand.
TGTCCGCCGCCTGTTGCAGGACGGTTATCGCGTCTTCGCCGCCGCCCGCCGCCTCGATCGGATGGCGGGTCTCGCCGCCCTGGGAGCGGAACTGATCGATCTCGATCTGACCGTCGACGCTTCGATCGTCGCCGCGATCGAGACGATCCGGGCCGGGGCTGGCCGGCTCGACGTGCTGGTCAATAATGCCGGCTATGGCAGCTATGGCGCGCTCGAGGACGTGCCGATGGAGGAGGCGCGCCGCCAGGTCGAGGTCAACCTGTTCGGGCTTGCCCGCCTCTGCCAGCTCTCGACGCCGCTGATGCGCGCGCAGAAATCGGGCACGATCGTCAACGTCACCTCGATCGGCGGCAAGTTCGGCGAGCCGTTCGGTGCCTGGTACCATGCGACCAAGTTCGCGGTGGAAGGATTGAGCGATTGCCTGCGCCTCGAACTGCGCCCGTTCGGGATCCGCGTCGTCGTGATCGAGCCCGGCGCGATCCGTACGGAATGGGCGGGCATCGCGCACCAGAGCCTGGTCGAGCGTTCGGGCGACACCGCCTATGCTCCCTATGCCCTGAAGCACGCCGCGATGCTGGGCAGTGTGGATGCGGTCAATTTCGTCTCCCCGCCCGAGGTGGTGGCCGAGACGATCGCCAAAGCGGTCGGCGCGCGGCGACCGCGCATTCGCTACGCGACCGGCGGCGGCGCCAAGGTCTTCCTGTTCCTCGTCCGCTGGCTGCCCGGTCGCTGGCTCGATTCGCTGAGCTGGCGGATGAGCCAGTCGGGCAAGGTCGGCTGAATTGCCCGACGCCGCCCGAGCGGAGGGTCGAGAGGGAATAATGGGTAGCGCCTGTCGCGCGCGCGTCACACCGCGCGATTATCGCGCCGTCACGCCTGTTTTCCGCTGTCCATGAGGGATTTCCTCTGCCAGACTCACCCTCGCACATGCACCATGGAACCACCCGCATCCGCTCCGGTTTCGCCCTTTCGGGCCGTGCATGCCCTGCGCTCCAGAGTGTACGAATGGAGCGCGACTCCGCGCACTTTGCTTCTCGCCTTGAAAGGATCGCATGAGCCGCAAGCCCGTCCCCGCCCAATCTGGTGACCGCTCTCGGGTCGAGGTGACGTTCGACAAGCCGCAGCTCCTGCCCCAGCTCTTCGGCGAATATGATTCGAACCTGCTGATGCTCGAGGAGCGGCTGGGCGTGTACATCCATGCCCGTGGCCAGCGCGTCGTGATCGAGGGCAGCGCCGAATCCGTGGCGCATGCCCGCGAGGTGCTCCAGGAACTCCACAGCCGGGTGATCCGCGGTGAGGATGTCGATGGTGGGCTGGTCGATTCGGTGATCGCCATGTCGAGCGAGCCGATGCTGACCGGCATTGTCCGCGCCGACGCGCCGGGGGGCGGGGCGCCGCCGATCATGATCCGCACGCGCAAGAAGACGATTGCGCCGCGCTCGGCCGCGCAGGTCCACTACATGCGCGAGCTGGTCTCGAACGACATGATCTTCGCCCTGGGGCCGGCCGGCACCGGCAAGACCTATCTTGCCGTCGCCCAGGCCGTGGCGCAGCTCATCACCGGTAGCGTCCAGCGGCTGATCCTGTCTCGCCCTGCAGTCGAGGCGGGCGAGCGGCTCGGCTTCCTGCCTGGTGACATGAAGGAGAAGGTCGATCCCTATCTCCGCCCGATCTACGACGCGCTCTATGATTGCCTGCCCGCCGAGCAGGTCGAGCGGCGCATTGCCTCGGGCGAGATCGAGATCGCCCCGATCGCCTTCATGCGCGGCCGCACCCTGGCCGAGGCGTTCGTCATCCTCGACGAGGCGCAGAATACCACGCCCGCGCAGATGAAGATGTTCCTCACCCGCTTCGGCCAGAATTCGCGGATGGTGATCTGCGGCGATCCCAAGCAGGTCGATCTCCCCGGCGGCCCGCCTGCCTCGGGTCTGAACGATGCCGTCCAGCGGCTCGAGGGTGTCGAGGGCATCTCGATCTGCCGCTTCACCGCCGGCGACGTCGTCCGCCATCCGATCGTCGGGCGCATCGTCCAGGCCTATGAGGGCCCGGATGCTTGACGTCGCCGCGCTGCCCGAGGCGCCCTGGCCCGAGGGCGACTGGGAGGCCCTTGCCAATCGCGCCGCCGAGGCCGCGCTCCGGCAGACGCCCTATGGCGAATGGCTGGGCTGGCCGACCGCGATCGAGATCGCAGTCCGGCTGACCTCCGACGAAGAGATCCGGACGCTCAACCGCCAGTATCGCGACAAGGACAAGCCGACCAACGTCCTGTCCTTCCCGATGATCCAGCCCGATCTGCTGGAGGCGGTGACGCAGAACAGCGACGACGGCGAGGTGATCCTGGGCGATATCGTCCTCGCGCATGGCGTCTGTGTGGCCGAGGCCGCGGAGCGCAGCGTCAGCGTCGAGGATCATGCCACGCACCTGATTGTCCACGGCGTGCTGCATCTGTTAGGATATGATCACATGGGGGACGCCGAAGCCGAGGCGATGGAAGAGATGGAGCGCGCCGCGCTCGATCAGCTCGGGCTTCACGATCCGTACCTGGTACGCGAGGACTGACCACGAACATGCCCGAGGGCCCTAGTAGCACCGCCACTGGCGACACTACTCACGAAAGCGGCGGTATATGGCGGGGAATCCGCACCCTGCTGTTCGGCGACGATCAGGAAGAAACGCTGCGCGATCGGCTCGAGGAAGCCATCGACGAGCATGAGGAGGAGGGGAGCAGGGCGCCCGCAGGGGATCTCGCCCCGATCGAGCGCCAGATGCTGCGCAACCTGCTCCATTTCGGCGAGCGTGACGCAGGCGATGTCGGCGTGCCGCGTGCGGACATCATCGCGGTGGACGAAGCGACCAGCTTCGCCGATCTCGTGGCGCTGTTCGCCGAGGCTGGGCACAGCCGCCTGCCGGTCTATCGCGAGGCGCTCGATACGGTCGTCGGCATGGTCCACATCAAGGACGTGTTCGCGATCCTGGCCACCGGCGCGCCGCATCCGGAGAGCATCGCCGGGCTGATCCGCGATCCGCTCTACGTCCCGCAATCGATGGGTGCGCTCGACCTGCTGGCGCAGATGCGCTCCAGCCGCACGCACCTGGCGATCGTGCTCGACGAATATTCCGGCACCGAGGGGCTGATCACGATCGAGGACCTGATCGAGGAGATCGTCGGCGAGATCGAGGACGAGCATGACGAGGCGCCCACCGCACTGCTCGTGCCGATCGACGGCGGCGGCTGGGATGCCGATGCCCGCGCCGAGCTGGAGGACGTCGCCGAGACGATCGATGCTCGGCTGGGCGAGGTCGACGAGGATGTCGAGACGCTGGGTGGCCTGGCGTTCGTGCTGGCCGGGCATGTGCCGAAGCCGGGCGAATGCCTGGCGCACGAAAGCGGCTGGACGCTCGAGGTGACCGGGGCCGATGCCCGCAAGGTCACCCGCCTGCGCCTGCATCCGCCCAAGGAGCGCGCGGAGACCGACGAGTAGGTATCCACCCCCGGATCTGCGGGTTCGGAGCATATGGCAGTTATTCGTCGTAAAAGCGGCTCAGTCGATCACCAACGGCGAGCTAATCTATTTCTCCGATGGGGTTAGCAATGGCATCCTCTTCGGGCGAGAAAAGCACACAGCCCAGGAGATTGCGCGATGGATGCCCCGACCACCGACCCGCTGGAATGCCCGATGAAGAAGCCGGCGGCGGTGCGCGCCCTGCTCGGCCGCACCAATCGCGACTGGTGGCCCAACCAGCTTTCCACCGAGATCCTCCACCAGCAGGGCAAGTCGGGCGACCCGATGGGCGACGACTTCGACTATGCGACGGCGTTCAAGTCGCTCGATTATGCCGCGGTGAAGCGCGATCTCACTGCGCTGATGACCGACAGCCAGCCCTGGTGGCCGGCGGATTATGGCCATTACGGCCCCTTCTTCATCCGCATGGCCTGGCACTCGGCCGGCACCTATCGCACCGGTGACGGCCGCGGTGGCGCGGGCGCGGGCCAGCAGCGCTTCGCCCCGCTCAATTCCTGGCCGGACAACGCCAATCTCGACAAGGCGCGGCGGCTGCTCTGGCCGGTCAAGCAGAAATATGGCGCCAAGCTCAGCTGGGCGGACCTGATGATCCTCGCCGGCAATGTCGCGATCGAATCGATGGGCGGCCCGGTGTTCGGCTTCGGCGGCGGCCGCGCCGATGTCTGGGAGCCCGAGAAGGACGTCTATTGGGGCACCGAGGAGAATTGGGTCGGTCAGGGTGCCGAGACCCGGATCATTCCGGAGAAGAACACGCTGCTCGAGGATCCGCTCGCCGCGATCCAGATGGGCCTGATCTACGTCAATCCGGAAGGCCCCGGCGGCAATCCCGATCCGGCGCAGTCGGCGCGTGACATCCGCGAGACCTTCGCGCGGATGGGCATGAACGACGAGGAGACGGTCGCGCTCACCGCCGGCGGCCACACCTTCGGCAAGGCGCATGGTGCGGGCGACGCCTCGCTGGTTGGTGCCGAGCCCGAAGGCTCGGACATCGCCCAGCAGGGCCTGGGCTGGCAGTCGGGTCATGAGAGCGGCGTCGGCGATCACACCATCACCAGCGGTCTCGAAGGCGCATGGACGCCTACGCCGATCACCTGGGACATGACCTTTTTCGAGATGCTGCTCGATCACGAATACGAGATCGTGAAGAGCCCCGCCGGCGTGCAGCAATGGCAGCCGGTCGGCAATCCGCCCGAGACGCTGGCACCCAAGGCGCACACGCCGGAGGTCAAGGTGCCGACGATGATGACCACTGCCGACATGGCGATGAAGGTGGATCCGGAATACCGGAAAATCTCCGAGCGCTTTCGCGCCAATCCGGACCAGTTCGCCGACGCCTTCGCCCGCGCCTGGTTCAAGCTGTGCCACCGCGACATGGGACCCAAGGTCCGCTATCTCGGGCCGGAAGTGCCGGCGGAAGACCTGATCTGGCAGGATCCGATCCCCGCCGCGGACCATGCGCCGGTGGAAGCGAGCGACATCGCCGATCTCAAGCGCGCGATCGCGGCGTCCGGGCTTTCTGTCGCCGAACTGGTGACCACGGCCTGGGCCTCGGCCTCGACCTATCGCGGATCGGACCATCGCGGCGGTGCCAATGGCGGACGCATCCGGCTTGCCCCCCAGAAAGACTGGAAGGTCAACCAGCCCGAGCAGCTCGCCCGGGTCCTGGCAGCCTATGAGAAGATCAAGGCCGATTTCGACGCCAAGGGCGACGGCGGCAAGAAGGTCTCGATCGCCGATCTGATCGTGCTCGGCGGCAGCGTCGGCATCGAGAAGGCGGCGAAGGACGCCGGCCAGGACGTGGCGGTGCCCTTCACGCCGGGTCGCACCGATGCAAGCGCGGAGCAGACCGATGTCGACGGTTTCGCGGTGCTCGAGCCCAAGGCCGACGGCTTCCGCAACTATCTCTCGGTGCGCTTCAGCGTGCCGACCGAGGAACTGCTGGTCGATCGCTCGCAGCTGCTCGGCCTCACCGCGCCCGAGATGACCGTGCTGGTCGGCGGCCTGCGCGTTCTCGGCGCCAACCATGGCGGTTCGAAGCACGGCGTGCTCACCGATCGGCCGGGCCAGCTCACCAACGACTTCTTCGTCAACCTGCTCGACATGGGGCTGGCGTGGAAGGAGCTCGATCCGACGGGCGACGAGGAGTTCGCCGGCACGGACCGCAGGACCGACGAACAGAAATGGACCGCGACGCGGACCGACCTGGTCTTCGGCTCCAACTCGCAGCTCCGGGCGCTCTCGGAAGTCTATGCCTCGGCCGATGCCGGCGCGAAGTTCGCCAGGGACTTCGTTGCCGCCTGGGTCAAGGTGATGAACGCCGATCGCTTCGATCTCGCCTGACGAACCCGGATAGCGCGGGCCGGCCGAATCGCCATTGGCTTCGGTCTGCCCGCGCCCTATCCTCGGCATATGCTAAAACGTTTCCTGATCGCCCTCGGCATTCTCGTTGTCGCGGGCGCCGCGCTATGGTTCTGGGCCAGCCAGCCCGACGTGGCGCAATATAGCGAACAGGCCGTCACCGGCCGCGTACCCCAGCTCGGGCCGCCGCGCGAGCAGAGCATTCCCACCATCGGGGTGGCCACAGCGATCGGCTGGCCGAACGGCGTCAAGCCGACGCCCGCAGCCGGGCTCCAGGTCGCGGCCTTTGCCGACAAGCTCGATCACCCGCGCTGGCTCTATCGCCTGCCCAATGGCGACGTGCTGGTCGCCGAGACCAATTCGCCGCCGCGCAAGGGCGGGGGAATTACCGGCTTCGTGATGGACTGGCTGATGCGCGATGCCGGTGCCGGCGGCGCCTCGCCCAACCGCATCACCTTGCTGCGCGACACCAATGGCGACGGCGTCGCGGACGTGCGCACCGCGTTCCTCACCGGGCTCAACTCGCCGACGGGCATGGCCGTGGTCGGCAACTGGCTCTATGTCGGCAATACCGACGCGCTGGTCCGCTACCCCTTCCAGCCCGGCCAGACCCAGATCACCGCCAAGCCCGAGAAGATCGTCGACCTGCCCGGCGGCGGCAATCACTGGGCGCGCAACGTCATTCCCGGCCCGGACGGCTCGCTGTTCGTCGCGGTGGGCTCCTCGTCGAATATTGCCGATAACGGGCTCGAAGCCGAGGGTCCGACCTATACCGCGGAGAGCGCCGCCGAGATGGCGCAGGCCTCGACCAAGGTCGGCCGGGCGATGATCCTCCAAGTCTATCCGGACAAGAAGACACTGCGCGTCTATGCCTGGGGCCTACGCAATCCCAACGGCATGGCGATCGAGCCGCATTCGGGCCAGCTCTGGACGGTGGTCAACGAGCGCGACATGCTCGGTTCGGACCTGCCGCCGGATTACCTGACCCAGGTCGATCTCGGCGCCTTCTACGGCTGGCCGTGGAATTACTGGGGCGGCTATGTCGACAAGCGCGTGACGCCCGAGCGACCCGATCTGCGCGAATATACCAAGCGGCCCGATTTCGCGCTGGGCGCCCATACCGCACCGCTCGGCCTCACCTTCGCGTCCGATGCCAAGCTCGGCCAGAACTATGCCAATGGCGCGTTCGTCGGGCTGCACGGCTCGTGGAACCGCCAGCCGCGCTCAGGCTACAAGGTCGTCTATGTCCCGTTCGGCGGCGATGGTTTCCCGGGACGCGAGGCCAAGCCGGTCGACGTGCTCACCGGCTTCTTGAACAAGGACGGCAAGGCGATGGGCCGTCCGGTCGGCGTCATCACCGACGCCAGCGGCGCGTTGCTGGTCGCGGACGATGTGGGCAACACCGTGTGGCGGGTCAGCGCGAAGTAGCTATTCCAGCAGCTTCGGCGCTTCCTTCGCCAGCTTCTCGCGGATCTTGCCGGCGAACAGCGCGAGCATCGGCGGCAGGTCGACCTCGGCATGGACGTGGTGGTCGAACACCTCCAGCCGGCTCGCGACCTTCTGGCCCATCGCGCTCAGCGTGAAGTGCAGCGTGTCGCCCTCCCAGCGCTGGTCGAGCGTGCTGCCGCCGGGGAACATGTCGGCAAGCTTGCCGATGCCACCGGCGATCCGCGCCCGCGCCGCGTCGCGGCCGAGCTTGTGCGGGATATCGACGGCGACCGGCTCCGCCATCAGTGTGCGAACAGCATCGAATCGTCGGCGAACGCCTTGAACTCGAGCGCGTTGCCGCTGGGATCGCGGAAGAACATCGTCGCCTGCTCGCCGACCTGGCCCTTGAAGCGGATGTGCGGGGCGATGCCGAAGGGCACGCCCGCCGCCTCGACCCGTGCCGCCAGCGCCTCCCAGTCGGGCATCGTCAGCACCACGCCGAAATGCGGCACCGGCACGTTATGCCCGTCGACCGGATTGGAAACCGCGACCGGCTTGGCGGCGGGATCGAGATGCGCGACGATCTGGTGGCCGAACAGGTCGAAATCGATCCAACTGTCGGAAGAGCGCCCTTCGGGGCAACCCATCACGCCGCCGTAGAACGCCCGCGCCGCGGCGAGATCGTGGACGGGGAAGGCGAGGTGGAAGGGACGGGTCATGGCGTGGGCCTTAGCCGATTCGGTGGTATGGGGACAATGCGACGGTGCCCCGAAGTTGATGAAGTTTATGAACTGCGCGGTCCCAAATCGCCGTTCCTCAGAGGCGTTGCGGCGAAGGCGGTCGCGAGGCGACGACGAGGCCGCACCGAGGCGACGCCGACGCGACACCGGCGCGACGGCAGGCGACTGTCGCGCGTCACCACGGCGACACGCGCGCTACGGCGAATATACACCACGCGGCGCCGACGCGACACCTGGGCGACAGGGGTGCGGGCCAACGGCGCCAGGGATTGGTCCGAGCCTATTCAAGTTTCAAAGAGCAGAGCTAAAGCGCTACGAACCATAGTGAAGTGTAAGGAATCCTACATTGCAAGTGCCTGGCGGGATCGTAACCATCGCGTAATGGTGATGCGAAGACCTGCGTCTGGCAGAATCGGCGACGCGCTCGGTCGAGAGTTACCCGGATGCTGGTGCGATCTACATCGGTTCGTCGCACGCTACGCTCGAACCACCCGCTCATCCACCGGCCTTTGCGGGCGTGTTCATGTGCGGGACAGCTTAACCTGAACAGGCAAGGCCGGTGGGGGCAATTTAGAGGAGGTTGCTCAATGCGTGTCATTTCGAAAAAGTCAGGGGTTCGCTTCCTGGTTGCCTTGCTGGCCGTGTCTGCGTCGGGCAGCGCGCTAGCGCAGGACCAGCAGAGTTCGCCCGATCCCAATATCGTGGTCACCGGCGAGTCCGCACCCGTCTCATCTGCGATGACTGCAGGGCCTGAGGTCAAAGGCGTCATCACCGCGCGCAATGGCGACAAGATGAAAGTCAGGACCGCCGACGGCCGCAGCGTGATTATCGCCGTCAACGATTCCACGCGGATCAAGGCAGCAAGCGGTCTGTTCGGCAGCAATGGCGGCAAGCTTGGCGCAGACTCGCTGCTCAACGGGATGCCGGTTACCGTCAAGACATTGCAACCGGGCGACGGCGCCGAACTGGTGGCCAGCCAGGTCAGCTTCAAGAAGAACGACCTCAAGACCGCGGCGATGATCCGCAACGCAACGGACCAGCGCTTCGAGGAACAGACCGCGGCGACGGAGTCGCTGCGCGGCCGCCTGGGCGATATCGACAAATATAATATCAAGGGCACCACCAACGTGCACTTCGATACCGGCAAGGCGGAATTGTCCGCTGAGGACAAGGCCGAACTCTGCTCGACGGCAAACACGGCCGAGGGAACGGAAAACGCCCTGATCCTGGTGGTCGGCTACACCGACTCGACCGGAAGCGACGACATCAATCAGCAGCTCAGCGAGAAGCGCGCCAACCGCGTCATCAACTATCTCCAGCAGAAGTGCGGCTGGAAGCCCTATCGCATGCTTACCCCGACCGGGATGGCCACCGCGGACCCGTTGGCGAGCAATGACACCGAGGAAGGCAAGGCGCAGAACCGTCGTGTCGCGGTGAATATCCTCGTCAGCAAGAGCGTCGACACGACATCGTGAACCCTGCGGGACGGGCTTCGCCTATCCCGGTCGGGGGTAGGCGGACGCGCCGATGAATTCCTGTATCGGGCC
>JBEVLV010000169.1:0-9177 GCA_040508955.1 Sphingomonas sp.
CGAAATCCGACGCTCCGCTCGAGGCGGTGGTGGTAAGGTTCGCGGGCGATTCCGGCGATGGCATGCAGCTGACCGGCGGCCAGTTCACTTTGTCGACCGCGCTGGCCGGCAACGATCTTGCCACCTTCCCCGATTTCCCGGCCGAAATCCGCGCGCCGCAGGGGACGACCTTTGGCGTCTCGGCCTTCCAGATCAACTTCGGCTCGGCCGCGATCGAGACCGCCGGCGACCAGCCCGACGTACTCGTCGCAATGAACCCCGCGGCGCTCAAGGTGAATGTCTCCAGCCTGCGCGACGGCGGCCTGATCATCGCCGACGAGGGCGAGTTCTCGGCCCGCAACCTCGCCAAGGCCGGCTACGACAGCAACCCGCTCGAGGATGGCAGCCTCGATCGCTGGCAGCTGATCAAGTTCAACATCTCGCAGCTGACACTCGACGCGGTGAAGCCGTTCGGCCTCGGCAATAAAGAGGCGCTGCGCTGCAAGAACATGTGGACGCTCGGCCTGGCGCTCTGGATGTTCGATCGCGACCGCGAACCCTTGATTGAATGGCTCAAGGCCAAGTTTGCCAAGGTGCCGGTGCTCGCCGAGGCAAACATCGCCGCGCTCAACGCCGGCCATGCCTATGGCGAGACGGCGGAGCTCGGCGCGATGGGCATTTCGCAGCGCCATGTCGCCGCCGCCCCGTCCGAGCCGGGCCTCTACCGTACCGTCACCGGCGCCGACTCGATCTCGCTCGGACTGGTCGCGGGCGCGCAACTCGCGAACCTGCCGATGTTCTTCGGCGGCTATCCGATCACGCCCGCCTCGGCGATCCTCCACGCGTTGTCGCGCTACAAGGAGTATGGCGTCACCACCTTCCAGGCGGAGGACGAGATCGCCGCGATCGCCTCGGCACTGGGCGCCTCCTATGCGGGCCAGCTCGGCGTGACGTCCTCCTCGGGTCCGGGCATCGCGCTGAAGGGCGAGGCGATGGGCCTGGCGATCATGACCGAGCTTCCGCTGATCATCGTCAATTCGCAGCGCGGCGGTCCGTCGACCGGCCTGCCCACCAAGACCGAGCAGTCCGACCTCTATCAGGCCGTCTATGGCCGCAACGGCGATGCGCCGATGCCGGTGATCGCCGCGCGTTCGGCTGCCGACTGCTTCGACGTCGCGATCGAGGCGGTACGGATCGCCACCCAGTATATGACCCCGGTGATGATCCTGACCGACGGCTATATCGCCAATGCCGCCGAGCCCTGGAAGGTGCCGGACATGAGCAGCTACAAGCCGTTTCCGGTCGAATTCCACACCGCGGTTCCGGCCGAGGGCGAGAAGTTCCAGCCCTATGGCCGCGACGCCAAACTCAAGCGCCCCTGGGTCAAGCCGGGCACGCCCGGCCTGCTCCACCGTATCGGCGGCATCGAGAAGGCGCAGGGATCGGGCAACATCGATTATTCGCCGGCCAACCACCAGGCGATGACCGACATCCGCCGCGACAAGGTGGCGAATATCGACGTGCCCGACCAGAAGGTCGAGCTTGGCCGGGAGGGCGGCAAGCTGGTCGTCGTGGGCTGGGGATCGACCTTCGGCCCGATCCATCAGGCCGTGCGCCGAGCCCGCAACAAGGGCCTCGACGTCAGCCATGTCCATATCCGCCACATCTGGCCATTGCCGAAGAATCTTGGCGCGTTGCTGGAGGGGTACGAGCATATCCTCGTACCGGAAATGAACACGGGCCAGCTCAAGACCGTGCTGCGCGACCAGTTCCTGGTCAACGCGGTGCCGCTCAACAAGGTGTCGGGCCAGCCCTTCACGATCGGCGAGATCGAAGCCGCCATCACACGACACTTAGGCAGCGATCGGCCTGAGGAGATCGGCCCGGACAATACCCAGCTTCCCAGCCCGGAGGCCGTGAATCCGTGATCCGTATCGATACCTCTTGTGTCGCCCCGGCCTTGGGCCGGGGCCCCGCTTCTTCCACCATCGCACCAAACAGCGGGACCCCGGGGCAAACCCGGGATGACGTTGGAGAACAGGCATGAACGAACTGACGACGATCAAGCCGAGCACCCCCAAGGACTGGGAGACCGACCAGGAGGTCCGCTGGTGCCCCGGCTGCGGCGATTACGCGATCCTCAAGGCGGTGCAGCGCACCATGCCCGAGATCGGCGCGACCCCGGAGAACACCGTGTTCGTCAGCGGCATCGGCTGCTCGTCGCGCTTTCCCTACTACATGGAGACCTATGGCTTCCACACCATCCACGGCCGCGCGCCGGCGGTGGCGACGGGGGTCAAGCTCGCCAATCCCGATCTCGACGTGTGGATCATCACCGGTGACGGCGATGCGCTGTCGATCGGCGGCAACCACACCATGCATCTGCTTAGACGGAATCTGAACTGCCAGGTGCTGCTGTTCAACAACGAGATCTATGGCCTGACCAAGGGGCAATATTCGCCGACCAGCCGCGAGGGCACGCGCTCGCCGTCCACGCCGTTCGGATCGGTCGATCACCCGGCCAAGCCCTGCGCGTTTGCGCTCGGCTCGGGCGGGCGCTTCGTCGCGCGCGGGATCGACGTCCACAAGAACCTGCCCTCGGTCCTGAAGGCCGCGCATGCGCATCAGGGCGCGGCGTTCGTCGAGATCTTCCAGAACTGTATCGTCTATAACGACGACGTGTTCGAGCCCTTCACCGCCAAGCCCAATGCGGTCGCCAACCAGCTCTGGTGCGAGGACGGCAAGCCGCTGCTCTTCGCCGGCGGCGCCAAGGGGCTTTCGCTCGATATCGAGCGGCTGACGCTGAAGGTGGTCGATGTGGCGGACGGTGACTGGCAGGCGGCAGGCGTGATCGTCCACAATGTCACCAATCGCGCGGTCGCGCACATGCTGGTCGAGATGCCGTTCGGGCCGTTCCCGATGGCGCTGGGCGTGCTCTACGACGATCCCGCCCCGACCTTCGAGAGCGCCGTCGTCGCCCAGAACAAGGCTGCGAGCGAGGGCAAGGTGCCCGATCTCCAGAAGCTGGTCAGCAAGGGCCAGACCTGGATGGTCGAGAAGGAACCGCACGCGATCTGAGGACCCGTGCGGTTGCCCCTTGCCCCCACGCGGAACGCATGCATTTAGCGTTGCGATGAACGCACCGGCGCAAGACCAACCTCGCCAGGCGAACAGGCGCCGCCAGGGCTTGCTCGCCCTTTTCGCGCCGCTCTTCCATCGCCAGCTCGATCGCCTTGATGCGGGTATCGCCGAGGGCGCGCTCCAAGTCATGACGCCGGAAGGGCGCATGCGGCAACTGGGCGGTCGCGCGCCCGGTCCTACGGCGGTCGTCAACCTTCGCGGCTGGCGTGCACTCGTCCGGCTCGCGACCGGCGGTTCGGCTGGCTGGTACGAGGCCTGGGCCGCGGGCGAATGGGCCAGCCCCGACTCCGTTCAGCTCTTCGCCCTGTTCAGCCGCAACCGGGCGAGCCTGGCCGCACAGGCACGCGCTTCGGGGTTCCCGCTGCTGGCCAAGCGTCTGTGGCACTGGCTGCGGCGCAACGATCGCGGCGGATCCCGCAGGAATATCGCGTTCCACTATGATCTCGGCAATGATTTCTACCGGCCCTGGCTCGATGCCGGCATGACCTATTCGAGCGCGCTCTTCACCCACCCCGCGCAGTCGCTGGAAGAGGGGCAGGCCGCCAAGCTCCAGGCGATGCTCGATCGCACCGCGACGACGCCCGGCGACACGATCCTGGAGATCGGCTGCGGCTGGGGATCCTTCGCCGAGCTGGCGCTGCGCGCGGACCGCGGTGTGCACGGCATTACCCTCTCGACCGAGCAAAAGGCCCATGCCGAGGCGCGCACCGCCGGCCTCGACGGCGCACGCTTCTCGCTCACCGACTATCGTGACGTCACCGGCACGTATGACGCAGTGGTCAGCATCGAGATGGCCGAGGCGGTGGGGCGCGAATATTGGCCAGCCTATGCTGCCGCGATCGCCCGTGCGCTCAAGCCCGGCGGCCGCGCCGCGCTCCAGATCATCACCTTCGACGACGCGATGTTCGAAGGCTATGCCGCCAATGTCGACTTCATCCAGCGCTACATCTTCCCCGGCGGGCTTCTGCTGTCCGAAAGCCGCTTTCGCGCGCTGGTCGAAGGGCAGGGGCTCGCATGGTCCGACCAGCATGGTTTCGGGCTGGACTATGCCGAGACGCTCAAGCGCTGGCGCGAGAAGTTCGAGGGCGCGGCGGCTGCCGGTGCGCTGCCTGCGCAGTTCGATGCGAAATTCATCGATTTGTGGCGCTACTATCTTATGTATTGTGAAGGCGGCTTCCGCGGAGGAGGTATCGACGTCATTCAGATGACGCTGACCAAGGAGGGATGATGGCCAAGGCATGGATGGCGGCGCTTGCGCTGCTCGCGAGCGGACCGGCGATGGCGCAGGCGGTCGTGTCCCCGGACGTGCCGATCAATTCCAAGGATACCGCGGGGCTCCGGAAGGTCGGTGCCGAAATACTGTTCTGGAGCCAGGCCCAGCGCGACGCGAACTTCCCGCACATGGAGAAGATCTTCCCCGGCCACCTGGTGAAGGCCGGCCGCAAGGTCCGCCCGCTGCCCGCAGGCAAGCCGCTGCCGATCGTCGCTGCCGATCTCGACGCTTTCATCCAGGCGCAGAACGTCGCCGGCATCCTCGTGCTCCAGAACGGCAAGGTCCGGCTCGAGCGCTATGCGCGGGGCTATGGCCCCACCGGGCGCTGGACCAGCTTCTCGGTCGCCAAGTCCTTCACGTCCTCGCTCGTCGGCGCCGCGATCCGGGACGGTTACATCAAATCCGTCCAGGAGCCGGTGACCAAATATATCCCCGAGCTCGCGGGCAGCGGCTATGACGGGGTGACGATCCAGCAGCTGCTGACGATGACGTCGGGCGTGAAATGGAACGAGGACTATACCGACGCGAAGTCCGACGTCGCCCGCATGTTCCTCGAACCGGTACCGGCGGGCGAAGACCCGACCGTCCACTATATGAAGAACCTGCCGCGCGACACCGCGCCGGGCAGCAAATGGGTCTACAAGACCGGCGAGACCAACCTGATCGGCGTGCTGGTGATGCGCGCCACCGGCAAGCCGCTGGCGACCTATCTCAGCGACAAGGTCTGGAAGCCGTACGGCATGGAACGGGACGCGTTCTGGATGATCGATCCCTCGGGGCACGAAGTCAGCGGCTGCTGCCTGTCGGTATCGCTGCGCGACTATGCGCGGATGGGCCAGTTCGTGCTCGAAGGCGGCAAAGGCGTGGTGCCCGCCGGATGGTTCGCCGAATCAACCGGCCCGCACGCCGATATCGGCGAGCCCGGCCATGGTTATGGCTATCAATGGTGGACCTATCCCCGGGGGCGTTTCGGCGCCCAGGGCATTTTCGGCCAGTCGATCCGTATCGATCCGAAGACCCGAACGGTGATCGTCATCTCCGCCGCCGCGCCCAAGGCGACTGACCGCGACTATGGCGTCGCGCGCTCCGCTTTCCTCAACCGGTTGTTCGAGGCCGCCGCCAGATAGCGAGATGGGCTATTCGATCCGCTCGTAATGGCCGGTGTCGAAGCCCGATGCCATCAGTGCCGCGATGCGATCCGCCACGACCTCGGGGGCCTTCACCTTCTGCGGGTCCTCGCCGGGGAACGCGCGGGCGCGCATCTTGGTGCGCGTCGCGCCGGGATCGAGGATCGCCGCGCGCACGTTGCTGACGTGATAGACTTCCTCGCCATAGCTGAGGACCAGGTTCTCGAACGCCGCCTTGGACGCGCCGTACATCCCCCAATAAGCGCGCGGGGTACGCCCCACGCTGGAGGTGATGCCGAGCACCCTTGCGCCACGCGCCTTGCGCAGCATCGGGTCGAACGCCGCCAGGATCGCCGCCTGGGCGGTGACGTTCAGCGTGAGAACCTTGGCGAATTCCTTGAAGTCGATCGCAGAGACCGTGCTCAGCGAGCCGAGCGAGGCGGCGTTGAGCACGAGCATGTCGAGCGCCTGCCACCGGTCCGCGACCGCACCCGCCAGCCGCGAGATGCTCTCATTCTCCGTCAGGTCGAGCGGCGCGATCGTCGCGGAGCCGCCGGCGGCGAAGATCGCTTCCTCGACTTCCTCGAGCCCCGCGGCGGTGCGCGCGGTCAGGATCACGTGCGCGCCGGCCGCGCCGAGCAGCTTTGCGGTCGCCGCGCCGATCCCGCGGCTGGCGCCGGTAACGAGCGCGACTTGGTCGGCGAAGGGCTTGTCGGTCATTCGAACTCCGGGATGGAACAGGTCAGCCGACCCGTTCCTCCAGAAGCGCGAACTGGTCAACCGGCGTCAGCTCATCCTGGTCGGTCAACGTCGTCGGATAGTCGCCGGTGAAGCAGGCATCGCAATATTTCGGGTGGATATCGGCGCGATGCGCCTCGCCCAGCGCTTTGTAGAGCCCGTCGATCGAGATGAAGGCCAGGCTGTTGGCATGGATGAAGTCGGTCATCCCGCCCACGTCGAGCTTGGCGGCGAGCAGCTTGGCGCGCTCCGGCGTGTCGACGCCGTAGAAGCACGAGTGCCGCGTCGGCGGCGAGGCGATGCGCATATGCACCTCGGCCGCGCCGGCTTCATGCATCATCTGCACGATCTTGAGGCTGGTGGTGCCGCGTACGATCGAATCGTCGATCAGCACGACGCGCTTGCCCTTGATCAGCTCGCGATTGGCGTTGTGCTTCAGCTTGACGCCGAGGTGGCGGACCTTGTCGCCCGGCTGGATGAAGGTGCGGCCGACATAGTGCGAACGGATGATGCCCAGCTCGAACGGGATGCCGCTCTGCTGCGCATAGCCGATCGCGGCGGGCACGCCCGAATCGGGGACGGGGACGACCAGGTCGGCCTCGACCGGCGATTCGATCGCCAGCTGCGCGCCGATCGCCTTGCGCACCGAATAGACCGAACGGTCCTCGTTGATCGAGTCGGGGCGCGAGAAATAGACATATTCGAAGATGCACGGCCGCGGCGCCACCGGCGCGAAGGGCTTGTGCGAGCTGATCTCGGTGCCCTTGACGATCACCAGCTCGCCCGGCTCGACGTCACGGACATATTCGGCGCCGACCACGTCGAGCGCCACCGTCTCCGAGGCGAAGATCACCGAATCGTCCAGCTTGCCCATCACCAGCGGGCGGATGCCCAGCGGGTCGCGGCAGGCGATCATGCCCTCGGGCGTCATCACGATCAGCGAATAAGCGCCCTCGACCCGCTTCAGCGCGTCGATGAAGCGATCCATCAGCGTGCGATACTGCGAGGTGGCGACGAGGTGGATGATCACCTCGGTGTCCGAGGTCGACTGGAAGATCGCGCCGCGCCGGACCAGATCGCGTCGCAGCCGCATCGCGTTCGAGATGTTGCCGTTATGCGCCACCGCGAACCCGCCGCTCGCCAGCTCGGCATAGAGCGGCTGGACATTGCGGATCGCCGTCTCGCCCGTCGTCGAATAGCGGACATGGCCGGCGGCCGTGGTGCCGACCAGCGAGCGAATCACGTCGTCGCGGTCGAAATTCCCGGCCACATGGCCCATCGCGCGATGGGTGTGGAACTGGTGGCCGTCCCAGCTGGTGATACCGGCAGCCTCCTGGCCGCGGTGCTGGAGCGCGTGGAGTCCCAGCGCGACGAGCGCAGCTGCGCCCTCCGCTCCTGAAACGCCAAAGATGCCGCACTCTTCGCGCAGCTTGTCATCGTCAAATGGGTGCGTGGTAAGCATCGGCCCTCAAGGGGTTCGGTGTCGTGCGCGCCATATAGGGGCTTCGTCGGCATTTGTCGCCGGTTCGTCACAAAGAAATGAAACCGGCGCGATTTTCGTTGGTTTTTCAGGGCGAAAGGAGCTTTCTCATGCCCGGACACGACCACGGACCCCAGATCAAGAACGACAAGCTGTACGAGGATCTTCGCCGCGACGGCGCCTCCAAGGAGAAGGCTGCGCGAATCGCCAATGCCAAGGCGGCGGGCACGCTCGACCATCGCAGCACGCATCTCGAAGGCCGCAGCAAGCACGAGCTCTACGACGAAGCCAGGGAGATCGGCATCGAGGGCCGCTCGGACATGGACAAGGACGAGTTGATCGGCGCGATTCGCGACCATTGAGCCCTTATCGTCACCCCCCGCGAAAACGGGGCCCATCTCCCGAACCCTCCTATTTGCAGCACCTGCAGGAGATGGGTTCCCGCCTTCGCGGGAATGACGGTAGAGAAGGGGCGTGACCAACGAACGCGAAACGGGCGCTACGCTCGATCCGAAATACGACGCTGCCGGCCTGATCACCGCCGTCGCTACCGACGCGACCACCGGCGAGGTGCTCATGCTTGCCCATATGAATGCCGAGGCGCTCGCGGCCACGCTTGCGAGCGGCGAGGCGACGTTCTGGTCGCGCAGCCGAAGCCGGCTGTGGAAGAAGGGCGAGACCTCGGGCCATGTCCTGCGCCTCGTCGAGGCACGGATCGATTGCGACCAGGACGCGATCTGGCTGCGCGTCGATCCGCAGGGCCCTGCCTGCCACACCGGCGAGCGCAGCTGCTTCTATCGCCGCATCGAGGACGGCGCGCTGGTCCGCGACGCGTGAGGCCGGCGCTTGCGCTTCTCCTCCTGCTCGGGGCCTGCACCGGCAGCCAGCCCCGGCAGAATGCGGCGCAACCGCAGGATCTGGAGAGCGCGGCGATCGAACGCGGCATGGTTCGCGATCCCAGGGATACCGAAGTCACGGGCCTTTACGCCCGCGACACCGATCGCATCTGCGTCGTTCCCGCAAAGGACGGATACCGGATCGGCGCCTATGTCGATTATGGCGAGCGCATCACCTGCAGCGGCACCGGCAGCGCGACCCGGGTCGGGGAGGTGCTCCACATCCGGCTGGGCGACAAGGATGCCTGCAGCTTCGACGCGCGCTTCGACGGGGACCATATCCGCTTTCCCGGCGCGGTGCCGGAAGGCTGCGCATCCTTCTGTGCACGACGCGCCTCCTATGCCGGGCTGGAGGTCGCACGGCTCAGCGAATCTGCCGCGGAAGCGACGGCGATGCGCGATGCCGTCGGCCGAAGACTGTGCGGGGAATGAGCGTCGCGAGTCTTCTTGGCCCTCTCCCGCCTTCGCGGGAGAGGGTTGGGTGAGGGTCTCCTTCTTTTCCGAGAGCGCGAGAAAGAAGAAGACCCTCACCCTCCCACCGCT
>JBEVLV010000170.1:0-50631 GCA_040508955.1 Sphingomonas sp.
CAGGCGAACCTGCTCAAGGAAGCCAAGACCATGGACGAGAGCTCCGCATCGCTGATGCGGATGCCCGCATAAGGGAGTTTAGACGATGGGTTCATCGGCAATGCACATCGCGCGGACCGGGCTCGACGCCCAGGACATGCGCATGCGGGTCATCTCGAACAATCTCGCCAACGTGAACACGACGGCGTTCAAGCGCGATCGCGCCTCGTTCCAGACTCTCGCCTATCAGGTCGTCACCGCGCCCGGCGCCGCCTCGACCGCGGAAACCAAATACGCCACCGGCCTCAACCTCGGCACCGGCGTGCGCATCCAGGGCACGTCGCGCATCGAGACCGAGGGCTCGCTCGCGACCACGGGCAATTCGCTCGATCTCGCGCTCGATGGCGACGGTTATTTCCAGGTGCAGATGCCGGGCGGCACGCTCGGCTATACCCGCGCCGGCAATTTCTCGCGCTCGCCCGAGGGGCAGCTGATCACCAGCGAGGGCTATCAGGTGATGCCCGGCATCACGATCCCGGAAGGCGCGACCAACATCACGATCGGCACCGACGGGACGGTATCCGCGAGCGTTCCCGGCCAGACCGACGCGGCGCAGATCGGCCAGATCCAGGTCGCCAGTTTCCCCAACGCGGCGGGCCTCCAGGCGACCGGCGACAACTACCTCGTCGAGACCTCGGCCAGCGGCGCCGCCAATCTCGGCATCGCCGGCCAGGAAGGGCGCGGCAATATCCGCCAGGGGATGCTCGAGGGCTCCAACGTCAACGTCGTCCAGGAGCTGGTCGACATGATCGAGACCCAGCGCGCCTATGAGGTCAATTCGAAGATGATCTCGGCCGCCGACGAGATGGAAAAATATGTCAATCAGAACATCTAAGCCGCGCCTTGCGCTCGCCGCCGGGCTGGCCGCGCTCGCCTTTGCGGGCGCGACGCCGGCCCAGGCGCAGTTCCTGGGAATCGGCAAGAAGAAGCCCAAGGAGGATTTCTCCGCGACGATGCCCACCGCCGCGCCCGTCGTCGCGCCGGCGGCGAACGGCGGCATCTTCCAGGCGAGCGACGGCTATGCCGCGCTCTACGAGGGCCAGCGCGCACGCCGCATCGGCGATCCGCTGACGATCGTGCTCGTCGAGAAGACCAGCGCGTCCAAATCGTCGAGCTCGAAGCTCGACAGCGGCGGCGGCTTCTCGATCACCCCGCCCTCGACCGGCAACCTCTCGCTGTTCAAGCCGACCGACGCGACCGTCAGCGGCGCGCGCAATTTCCAGGGCCAGGGCGCCGCCGACCAGTCCAACGCACTGTCGGGCGAGATCAGCGTGACGATCGCCGCGGTCTATCCCAACGGCACGATGCTCGTGCAGGGCCAGAAGCGCGTCACGCTCAATCGCGGCGACGAGTTCGTCCAGATCAAGGGCCTGGTCCGCGCCGCCGATATCGACGCGAACAACCGCGTGCCGAGCACGCGCGTCGCCGTTGCCCGCATCGCCTATCCCGGCAAGGGCGACGTCGCCCGCGCCAGCCGCCAGGGCTGGCTGGGCCGCTTCTTCTCGATGATCAGCCCCTTCTGATGCGGAGCCCGCACATGATCCGTCTCGCCATCGCCTTCCTCGCCTGCCTGCTCGCGGCCAATCCCGCGGCGGCGCAGCGCGTCAAGGACCTGGGCGGCTTCCAGGGCATCCGTACCAACCAGCTGACCGGCTATGGCGTGGTGGTCGGCCTGCCCGGCACCGGCGACGACAATCTCGAATATACCGTCCAGTCGATGAAGAGCGTCGCGTCGCGCTTCGGCCTGCAGCTGCCCCAGGGCGTAGCACCGGGCCTGAAGAACGCCGCGGTGGTGATGATCACCGCCGATCTTCCGCCCTTCGCCAAGCCGGGCCAGAAGCTCGACATCACCGTCTCGTCGATGGGCAAGGCCAAGTCGTTGCGCGGCGGTACGCTGATCATGACCCCGCTCCAGGGCGCCGATGGCCAGATCTATGCGATGGCGCAGGGCAATCTCGCGGTCGGCGGTCTCGGTGCCGAGGGCGCCGACGGATCTAAGATCGTCGTCAACATCCCCTCGTCCGGCCGCATCCCCGAGGGCGCGACGGTCGAGCGCACCGTCGACACCGGCTTCGACAAGGCGCCCTTCCTCACCTTCAACCTCGCCCGCGCCGACTTCACGACGGCGCAAAGGGTTCAGGACGCGATCAACACCCGCTTCGGCACCGGCCGCGCCCGCGCGCTGGATGGCGTGTCGATCGCGGTCCAGTCGCCCGCCGGCGCCGATGTCCGCGCCGAACTGATGAGCGAGATCGAGAATCTCACGGTCGAGGCCGCCGAGGCGCCCGCCCGCGTCATCGTCAATGCGCGCACCGGCACGGTGGTGATCAACTCCGCGGTCCGGGTCAGCCCGGCGGCCGTGACGCATGGTAAACTCACCGTTCGTATCGATGAGGCGCAAAAGGTCAGCCAGCCCCTGCCGTTTAGTAAGGGTGGGACGACGGTTGTCGAGCAGCACAGCTCCGTCGGGATCGAAGAGGAGAAGAAGCCGATGTTCCTGCTGGAGCCGGGCCCCAAGCTGGCCGATGTCGTCAAGGCGGTGAACGCCATCGGCGCGTCGCCCGCCGATCTCGTCGCGATTCTCGAGGCGCTGAAGGAAGCCGGGGCGCTCAAGGCGGAGCTGATCGTCCTGTGACCGCGCCCGTCTCATCGCCCGCCACCGGCGGCATCTCGCTCGACACCTCGCGCCTCGCGTCCAGGGACAACCTCAAGGCCGCCGGCGATAAGTTCGAGGCGGTCTTCACCGGCATGATGCTCAAGTCGATGCGCGCCGCGAAGCTCGGCGACGGGCTGTTCGACAGCAAGGGCGAGGACCAGTTCCGCGACATGCAGGACCAGCAGCTCGCCCAGAACATGGCCGCGCATGCGCCGATCGGCATCGGCAAGGCGATGACAGATTTCCTTGCCAAATCCGCCGCCGGCCAGGCGACGCTGGGGACCGATAGCGCAGGAGCCAAGCCGTGAGCGACCTCCTCTCGATCGGCGCGACCGGCGTCCGCGCCTATCAGACCGCGCTGACCACCACCTCGGAGAATATCGCGAACGCCGGCACCGTCGGCTATTCGCGGCGCACGACCAACTTCAACGAGGTCGCCGCGCCTTCGACCAATTCCAAGGTCACCAACGGCCTGGGCGTCGTCGTCGACGGCGTCACCCGCGCGTCCGACATCTATCGCTCGGCCGAGGTGCGCACCTCGGGCTCCGACCTCGCGCGCAGCGAGGCGGGCGCGACCTGGCTCGACCGCATCGACGGCGCGCTGTCGGGCAACAAGCTCGGCGACCGGCTCACCGCCTTCTTCACCTCGACCAAGGCGATCGCCGCCGATCCCTCGGCGCTCGCTCCGCGCGCGACCACGCTGGAGGCCGCGCAGAGCGTCGCCACCGCCTTTTCCGCGACGGGCGCCGCACTGTCCGCCGCCGCGTCGGACCTCGACGCCAGCGCCGATTCCGCGGTCACCCAGCTCAACGGGTTCTCGGCGGCGCTCGCCAAGGTCAATGCCGGGCTCAGCCGCTCGCAGGCCGGCAGCGCCGCCTCCTCGGCCCTGCTCGACCAGCGCGACCAGATCCTCGAATCGATGAGCGCGATCACCGACGTGTCGGTCTCGTTCGATTCGATCGGCCGCGCCACGGTGAAGGCCGGCGGCGATGGCGGCCCCACGATCGTCCAGGGCGTCGATTCCGCCACCGTCACCTATGTCCGCAACGATCAGGGCGCGGTCTCCTTCGCCGCGCACTTCGGCAACACCATCTCTGCGCTCTCGCCCAATGGCGGCGCGCTCGCTGGCTATGCCGATGGCGCGCAGAAGATCGCCGCGGCGCAGGGCCAGCTCAACGATCAGGCCCAGGCATTCGCCGACGGGGTCAACGCGGTCCAGGCTGCCGGCGTCGACCTGAACGGCAATCCCGGCCAGCCGATCTTCCAGGTCGGCGATCCGCCCTCGAACCTGACGATGGTGCTCAACGATCCGCGCGGCATCGCCGCCGCCGCACCCGGGGCCGGCACGCGCGACAACAGCAACCTGGCCGGCTTCGACACCCTGCGCGCCACCGGCAATGTCGAGGGCGCGATCACCGACATGACCGCCGCCAACGGCGCCGCGCTCGCCGCCAAGCAGAATGTCGCCCAGGCCCAGGGCGCGATCCACGACACCGCGGTCGCCGCGCGCGATTCGGTGAGCGGGGTCAATATCGACGAGGAGGCGGTCGACCTGATGCGCTTCCAGCAGGCCTATCAGGCCTCGAGCCGCGTGATCCAGGTCGCGCGCGACACCTTCCAGTCCATCCTCAATATCGGGTGAGCGCCATGACGATCCGCGTATCCACCAGCCAGATGTTCGATCGCCCGATGTCGCTGATGTCGCAGCTCTCGGCCCAGGCCGACAAGACCCAGGCCCAGATCGCGACGACCAAGAAGATCAGCGGCGCCGCAGACAGCCCGACCGCATGGCTGCGGCTCCAGGGGCTCGCGCGCGCCGGCGCCGACGACGACGCGTACGGCGCCAACATCAAGCTCGCCCAGGGCGTGCTCGCGCAGAGCGACAGCACGCTCGACAGCATCAACAGCCAGCTCGTCCGCGCCAAGGAGCTCGCGCTCGAGGCCAACAATGGCGGCCTGACCGATACCAACCGCAGCGCGATCGCCGAGGAGCTCGATTCGATCCGCGACTCGCTGTTCGGCCTGGCCAACACCAAGGACGTGCGCGGCCAGCCCCTGTTCGGCAGCGCCACCGGCGATACCGCCTATGCCAAGGCCGCCGACGGCACGATCAGCTTCGTCGGCACCGGCGATCCGGCCAAGATCCCGGTCGGCGACGGCGACGCGATCCAGCCTTCGGTCAGCGGCGCCACGGCGTTCGCTGCGGGCGACAGCGACATGTTCGCCGTGCTCGCCAATCTCTCCGCCGCGCTCAAGACCGGCGGCGACGTCAGCCAGGCCTCGTCCGACGCTATCACCGGCATCGACGCGGCGACCGACAGCGTCACCGGAGCCCAGGCCTCGGTCGGCGCGCGCGCGGCGCGGCTCGATCTCTCGGCCGATCAGCTGACCGACGCGGGCACGGCGCGCGAGAGCGAGCGATCGAGCCTGGAGGACACCGATATCCCGACCGCGATCACCCAGCTCCAGAAGACGCTGACGGTGCTCCAGGCGACCCAGGCGAGCTTCACCAAGCTCTCCAGCATGTCGCTGTTCGATTATCTGAAGTGACAAACCTCCGTTAACCATCTTCTCCCGCTAAACCGGCGCAAGAAACCGGCAAAGCGGCCGTTAACCGAGACAGTAGTGGCCGATCGCGGCGACGGGGGAACGCAGAGCGCATGTATCCGCTGATTGGTCTTGTCGTGCTTTTGTTGATGGTGTTCGGCGGCTTCGCCATCACCGGCGGCGCCCTGGGCCCGGTCATGGAAGCCATCCCGCACGAGATGCTCATCATCGGCGGCGCCGCCTTGGGCGCGCTCATCATCGGCAATTCGATGAAGGAGCTGAAGGCGCTGGGCGGCGGCTTCGTGAAGGTCTTCAAGGGCCCGAAATACAAGAAGCAGGACTATCTCGACGTCATCTTCCTCGTCTCGAAGCTGATGAAGATGCTCCGTACCGAGGGTCCGATCGCGCTCGAACCGCATGTCGAGGATCCGAAATCCTCCGCCTTGTTCGCCGAATATCCGCGCCTGCTCGCCGATCACGCGCTGATCAGCCTGATCGCCGACACGCTGCGCCTCGTCGTCGTCTCGTCGGGCACGCTCGACGTGCACGCGGTCGAGGAGGTGATGGACAACACCATCAAGACCCACCACCACGAGGTCCAGGGCCCGCAGACCACGCTCCAGTCGCTGGGCGACGCGCTGCCCGCGCTCGGCATCGTCGCGGCGGTGCTCGGCGTGGTGAAGACGATGGGATCGATCGACAAGCCGCCCGCGATCCTGGGCGCGATGATCGGCTCGGCGCTGGTCGGCACCTTCATGGGCGTGCTGCTGGCCTATGGCATCGTCGCCCCGCTCGCCGGCCGCCTCCAGCAGGTGATCGACGCCGATGGCGCGATCTATCACACGGTGAAGCAGATCATCATCGCCTCGCTCCACGGCCATCCGCAGCCGCTGGTGATCGAGGCCGCGCGCTCGGGCATCGCCCATTCGAACCAGCCGGGCTTCGCCGAAGTGTTCGACGGATTGCGCGGGCGCTAAGCCATGGCCCGCGCACCCCACGGATCGAACCAGCCTCCGAAGATCATCGTCAAGAAGATCTTCGTCGAGGGGCATGGCGGCCATCATGGCGGCGCCTGGAAAGTCGCGTACGCGGACTTCGTGACCGCGATGATGGCGTTCTTCCTGCTGATGTGGCTGCTCGGCGCCACCAACGAGAAACAGCGCAAGGCGCTCGCCGATTATTTCGCGCCCACGCTGGTGCAGTTCAAGCAGAACAGCGCCGGCTCGAACGGGCTGCTGCAGGGCGACGCGATCAACGCGCAGGAGAACTATCCGAACCGCGCCGGCCAGACCGGCACCCGCTCGATGACGATTCCCGTCGGCGGCACTGGCGGCAAGGATGTCGGCACCGGCGAGAAGGGCACGCTCAAGGACCAGCGCGCGCTGACCCAGCAGGACCAGAAGAACTTCACCGAGACGACCAAGCGCATCCAGTCGAAGATGCGCTCGACCCCCGCGCTCGCCAAGCTCGCCAACCATATCCGCTTCGTGCCCACGCGCGACGGCATGCGGATCGACCTGCTCGACGATGCCAACTATTCGATGTTCGATCTCGGCACCACGGCGCTGGTGCCCGATGCGAGCGCGCTGATCGGCACGATCGCGGAGACGATCCGCGGCATGGAAAACCCGATCATGATCCGCGGCCATACCGATAGCCTGGGCTATGGCGATCCGCGCAACATGAACAACTGGATGCTCTCCAGCGGCCGCGCCGAGGCGACGCGCCGACGACTCCTCTCGGGCGGCGTGCCCGAGGCGCGCTTCGAGCGGATCGAGGGCGTCGCCGACCGCGAGCCGCTGATCCAGGACAACCGCACCGATCCACGCAATCGCCGCGTCGCGATCACCCTGCTCTACCGCCGGATCATCGACCAGGACGGCGAGGGCAAGCTCAAGGGCGGCAGGTTCGCCAGCCGGTTCTGATCTATCCCTCTCCCGCCTGCGGAAGAGGAAATCAGAAGAACAGTTTCCGCACGCTGATCCGGACGACGCGACCCAGCGGATCCATCAGATTGGGCACATAGGCGGCGGGTGTCAGGCCGTTCTGGTCGGTCACGCGCTGCTTGGCATTGAACAGATTGTCGACGTTCAGCGCGATCCGCGTGCCGCGCAGCCAGGGGTGCTTGAGCAGGAGATCGATGTTCTGCCCTACATTGGCCTCAGCCTGCAGGTTGAACTTGGTCAGGCTGGCAAAGGTCAGCGCGCCGCCGTTGCCGAGCGTTCCGGTCTGGGCCTGGGTGGCGCTCTGCCAGCTGCCGTCGAGGCGCAGCGAGAGCATGTCGCGCTTGATGCCGGCCTGGACCTGGACCTGATGCGCCGGGGAACCCTGGCCCGAGAGCGCACCGCTCAACTGGTCGAGCGCCGGCAGGCCCGGACTGATCACGACCTGATCCTTGAACACCCAGGTGTGGTAGGCGCTGAAGAAGAGGCGGTTACCACCACCTCCGCCGCCGCCCCGGCCGCCAAAGCCGCCGCGGCCACCACCGCCACCGCCGCCGCCGCCCCGGAAGCCGCCGCCACCGGCGCCCGTGCCGGGGCCGCCCTGCCCATCGCCGCGTGGCGCGGTCTGCCCATCCTGGCCCTGACCTTGCCCCTGTGCTTGACCCTGACCCTGCTGCTGGCCCTGCCCGCGATTGAAACCCTGGCCGGGTTGAGCCGGACTTCCGAACAGGCTCCCCTGCTGCCCCAGCCGGCGGAACTGGTCGAGCTGGGCGGCGAATTCGGGCGGCAGCGGCTGCCCGGTGCGCTGTGATTCGGCCCGCGCCTTCTGGAACGCCTCGCGGCGCTCGCGCATCCGCGTGGCCTGGGGCGAAGCGATCGGCAGCGACAGGTTGAAGCCCCAGCGCAGCTGCTGGCGATCGCGGCTGGCGAAGTTGACCGGGCGATAGTCGATGCTGACCAGATCGCCGTCGGGATCGCGAACGAACCGGTCGGGGAAGGCCGCCTCGATCGCCGCGGTCGCGCCGGGAAAGGCCTGGGCCGTGTTGCGATAGCGCTGGTTGTTGTAATTGACGACAATCCCGAAATTGGTCGCGTCAAACGGTTTGATGTTGAGGCCCACGTTGAAGACATGCCGGCTGTCGGCGCGCAGGTTCGGGTTGCCGCCGGTGATCGAGGTGACGTTGACGCTCTCGCCGCGCACATAATCGAAGACGCGGACATTGGGCGTCGTGATCACGGGATTGCCGAGCTGCTGGGGGCTCGGGGCGTTGCTGTCGGTGGTCCAGCTTACCCGCGCCTGGACCTGGGTGATCGGCGACCAGTTGAAGCCATAGCCGGTGGTGAGCAGGCGCCCGAAGTCCGAAAGCTGCTCGACCTCGAAATTGGCGTTGACGGACAGGTCGCCGACCGCATCGAGCACGGCGTTGCGGCGGCTGGTGATCGGCAGGTTGATATTGCCGCGCAGGCCCGCGGTGTCGCGCGAGATGTCCGAATTGCTCGTCAGCCCGCGGCTGAAGGATTCGCTCGACAGGTCATTGGTGTTGCCGCGGATACGGACGCTCGCATTCACCTTGCCGGCGGGAAGCGAGAATAGCGGGCCGTTGGTCAGGAACTCGACATTGCCGGTGCTCGTCGTCGTGCGCGCGTAATCGGCGGGCGCGACGGTGATCAGGCTCGTCGGGATCGCCGCGAACGGATTGAAGTTCGGATCGCGCGCGTCGAGCAGCGCCTGCATCGCGACCGGATCGACATCGGTGTCGGTCGTCGTTTCGCTGGTCGCGCGGTTGTACGAGCCCTGGAACGACCAGCTCCAGTCCCTCGACCAGGGCGCCTGGTCGGCATTTACCGATAGTTCGCCCTGCACGCTCTGGCTGTCGGTCGAGCGGTTCAGCGGCGACAGTGTGTCGAGATAGCGCAGCAGCTGCACGTCGCGCGAGAAGGGCGAAAAGGGATCGCCCGCGGGCAGGTCGAGCGTGACTCCCGGCAGACCCAGCAACGATTCGCTCTCGGTCACGTTGACCTGCACATTGGCGGTGGCCGAGATGTGCGGCGAGATGGTATGGTTGTAGACCCCCTTCAGCGTCAGGTTCTTCTGCGGGCTGATGAGCGTGCGATAGGGCGTGAGGTTGCTGACATTGGGGTCGTTCGGGTTGGCGGCAAAGGCCGCGAGGCCCTGCGCACCGCCCGCCGCCGCGTCGGGCACACCCGCGACCGTCACCGTCGCGCCGGCGAGCGCGCTCAGCGCCGGGTCGATCTCTCCGCCCGGCAGTCCGGTGACCGGATCGATCCCGATGATGTTGCCGCGCGTGTCGAACAGCGACGTTCCCGCGCGCGTTACGCCGCGCTCGCTTTCGAGGATGCCCGAGCTGTGATCGTAGTTGAGGTTGAACTCGAACCGCCCGTTGCGATTGATCTTGAGCAGATCCAGATTGCCCTGCTGGCCGGAATTGCCGCCCTGGGTCGGCGCGCGCGCCTCCAGTCTGGTGGTGAGCGCCTGGAAACGGTTGCGCAGCACGAAGTTGATCACCTTCTGCGAGGCGCTGTAGCCATATTGGAGCGCGACCTCCTCGGGCAGGATGTCGATGCGCTCGATCGCCTCGGGCGGCAGCGAGCTTACTTCGTTCAAGGTCGAGCGCCGCCCGCTGAGCAGGATCACCGGCTGCTCGCCGCCGCGCCCCGTGCCGCTGCCGAGCTGCGCCGAGAGCGCGGTGATCAGCTCGCCCACGCTCGACGCGCCATAGGCCTGGATGTCGGCCGGGTTGAGCGTGACCTCGGGCTTGATGTCGGTCTTGACCGCACCGCGCAGTTCGCCGGTGACGACGATCTCTTCGGAATCCATTTCGGACGTCGCATCGGGCGCGGCGACCGGAGCCTGCCGGCCCGCGGTCTGGCCACCCCGGGCGGACTGCGCAGGTTGCGCGGGCTGGGCAGGCTGCGTCGGCTTGTCCTGCGCCATGACCGTCACGGGGCATGTTCCCACCAGCAATCCCGCCATCGCGCAACCGAGCTTCCGCATCGCATACTCCGAACCGGGGTCGAAACGACCCACACCAAAAGGTGCCGCCTAATGAAGGTTTGTCGCACAAATGTGCCAGGGTTCGGGAAAAGTGCGGGGCAGCGGCTTAATGCCGGCTGACCCCGTCCTTGTTTCACTGGTGCGGCCGAGAAGACTCGAACTTCCACGGGCTTTCGCCCACAACGACCTCAACGTTGCGCGTCTACCAGTTCCGCCACGGCCGCCCGTGAAACTCCGCCGGGGAACCCCGACGGCTGGTAAGGCAGCGGCCCCTAGCAAAGCGAATCCCTGCTGGCAACCCGCGCCGCGACGCTTTCCGTATTCGGCAGATACGCCTAAGCGCGTGGGCCCGGTATGCCCCGCTCCCCCGCCCTGACCGCCGAGACGCGCCGCATCCTCGCTCTGGCCTGGCCGGTGATGCTGACCAGCCTCAACTGGACGATCCTGCACGTCACCGACGTGGTCGTGGTCGGCCTGACCGGCACGCACGAGGTCGCGGCACTGGGCGCCAGCCGCACGCTGACCTTTCCGGGCATCGTCATGGGGCTGGGCGCGCTCACCGGCATCCTCGTCCATGTCTCGCGCGCCGATGGCGCAGGCGACCTGCGCGGCACCGGCCGGGTGCTGCACGAGGGGATGCTGCTCGCGCTCCTGCTAGGGCTGGTGAGCGGCGCGATCCTGTTCGCCTTTCCGATGCCGATGCTGCTCGGCCTGGGCGTCGCGCCCGAGCTGGCCCCGGCGACCGCCGACGTGGTCCGGGTGATGGCGCTCGCCTATCCCTTCCAGCTGATCATCGTCGCCGCGAGCTTCTTCCTCGAAGGGGTCAGCCGGCCCCGGCGCGTCACCGTGGTCAACCTCGCGATCCTGCCGCTCAACGCGCTGCTCGCCTGGGCGATGTCTGGCGGGCATCTGGGCTTCCCCGCGCTCGGCGCGGTCGGCGCCGCGGCCGCCACCGCCATCGCATCGGCGCTGGGTGCGCTCGGCATGGTCGCCGCGGCCTGGACCCTGCCCCGCGCCAAGTCGCGCGGGGTTCACGAAATGGCCGAGCTGTTCTCCGCGAAAACGGTGCGCGGCGCCATGGAATTGGCGAAGTTCGGTGCGGTCCCCGCCATCGCCTCGGGCCTCGAACTCGCCGGCTTCGCGATCCTGATCGCCCTGTCGACCCGGCTCGGCGAGGCGACTGCACACGCCTTCCAAATCGTCTTCTCGGTCCACAACGTCACCTTCTCGGTCGCACTCGGGCTGGGATCCGCTGCGGGCGTGCGCGCCGGCAACGCCGTCGGCGAAGGCGTGCCCGAGGCCGCCGCGTGGCGCACGAGCATCGCCGCCGCGCTCGCCGCCGCCGCGACCGGCCTGCTCGCCCTGCTGCTGATCGCCGCGCCCACGCCGGTCGTCGACCTGTTCCCAGCCACGCCGCCGGTCCATGCCATGGCGATCGCGATGCTGCCGGTCTGGGGGCCGTTCATCCTGTTCGACGGGGTGCAGGTGGTGTTCGTCTATGCGCTGCGTTCCCTCGGCGACCAGGTCGCGGCGGGCGTCAATGGCATCCTCGCCTTCTTCGTCATCACCGGCGGGCTGGGGCTGCTGCTCGTCCATTGGGGCCTGGGACCGAATGCGCTGGTCTTCGCCTCGGGCATCGGCATGGTCGCGGCGGCGCTGCTCAACGGTGGCCGCCTGGCCTGGTTCAGCCGCCGATTTCGCTCGCAAAGCTGAGCTGCACCACCTTGGCGCTCGACGGCACGTCGACCTTGGCGCCGTTGAACTCGATCGCGCCCTTGGCATCGAGCGCGCGCACCTGCGGGGTGATCCGCCAGCTATAGACCAGCCGGTCATGCGCATCGGTCAGCTCGACGCGGATATCGGGCACCGACTGCCGGTTGCCGGTAGGGTTCACCACCTTGCCCGAGACCATGAACAGCTCGCTGCCGTTCGGCATCGTCCGCCGCTCCACCGCCTTGTCGGTGAACAGCAGCGGGGTATCGACCTCGCCGCCGATGCCCAGGCCGAGCTGCGCGGCGATCCCCGGCGCGCCCGAATAGAGGATAGCGGCGGTGCCGAGCAGCATCGACACACCGGCGATGATCGCCGCCGCGGTCCAGCGCCGGGCGGGATTGCGGCGCGGTCGGAACGGCGGCTGCGGTGCAAAGGGATCATATCCGGGATCCGCGGGTGCGGCGACCGACGCATCCTCGAACATCCGGGCGGTGGCGGATTCCACCGGTGCCGGCACGGGCGGCGGCGGCGCTGGCGGCATCGTCTCGCGCCGGGGCGCGGGCGCGGGCGGAACGTCGACCGGCGCGGCGCGCGTCGCCAGGTCGAGGATCTCGGGCGCCTGGAACCAGCTATATTTGCAGCTGGCGCACCGCACCGTGCGTCCCTCGCCGATCGCGCTATCAGGGACGAGGTACCGGGTACGGCACTGGCTACATTCCAGGATCATCGGTTGTTCTCGCTGAGCGACTACCCCATTGGCCGCTAACCATTGATTCTAGTCGCATTGAATCGCCGCAGCAAGAGTCACGCCATCCGTGCGGATATCCCGGCGACTTGAGCCACGGGAGCGGCTGTGCGATGGCTGGACGGCCGAACGGGATAGGGAGGACGGCCGAGCGGCGCATGGCGAACATCGTTCAATTCGAGAATGTCGGCCTGCGCTATGGGACGGGACCCGAGACGCTTTCGGACGTCAGCTTCACGCTCAGCGCCGGCGCTTTCTATTTCCTCACCGGGCCTTCCGGCGCGGGCAAGACCTCGCTGCTCAAACTGCTCTACCTCGCCCGGCGCCCGACGCGCGGCACGGTCCGCCTGTTCGGCGAGGATGCCGGCGCCCTGCCCCGCCAGCGCCTGCCCGGCTTCCGCCGCCGCATCGGCGTGGTGTTCCAGGATTTCCGGCTGGTCGCGCATCTCTCGGCCTATGACAATGTCGCGCTGCCGCTGCGCGTCGCCGGCGTGTCCGAGGCGGATATCGAGAATCCGGTGCGCGAGATGCTCGACTGGGTCGGCCTCGCCGATCGCGGCCGCGCCAAGCCGCCGACGCTGTCGGGCGGCGAGCAGCAGCGCATCGCCATCGCCCGCGCGGTGATCGGCCGCCCCGAGATCCTCGTTGCCGACGAGCCGACCGGCAATGTCGATCCCGACATGGCCGAGCGGCTGCTGCACCTGTTCGATTCGCTCAACCGGCTGGGCACCACCGTGGTGGTCGCCACCCATGATTTCCACCTGATCAACCGCATCCCGAGCGCGCACATGATGCGGCTGGAGAAAGGCCAGGTGAACGACCCCACCGGCGCGCTGCGCAACCCGCCAGGCCGGCCGTGAGGCTCCAGCTCAACCCCAACGCCGCCGACCGCCGGCTGCTCGACGAGAGCCGCCGCACCCGCGCGATGACCTGGATCATGGCGATCATGGTGTTCCTCACCGTGCTCGCTGGCGCGCTCGGGCTCGGCATGTTCACCGCCACCGCGCAGCTCGACCGCGACCTCGCCGGGCGGCTCACCGTGCAGATCGTCGAACCCAACCCGCAGCTGCGCGACGCCCAGGCCGCCGCGGTCCTGACGGAAATCCGCAGGCTCCCCGGCGTCAGCCGCGCGCAGGAAGCCGATCGCGCGCATCTCGCCGAGCTGCTCAAGCCCTGGCTCGGTGACGCCGGGCTCGATCCCGACCTGCCGATGCCGGCGATGATCGATGTCGACATGCGCGGCGGCGACGTCGCTGCGGTCGAGCGCGCCGCGCGGCGGATCGCGCCGGGCGCGCGGATCGATCGCCACGCGCAATGGCTGTCGCCGGTGCGCAGTTTCATGACCACGATGACCTGGCTCGCGGTCGGGCTGATGCTGCTGATCGCCACCGCGACGGCCGCGGTCGTGCTGCTCGCCGCACGTTCGGGGCTGGACACGCACCGCGACACCATCGAAGTGCTCCACATGCTCGGATCCACCGATATCCAGGTCGCGCGCCTGTTCCAGCGCCGTATCGCGTTCGACACGCTCGTCGGCGGCCTGGGCGGTACGATCGCGGCACTGGCGCTGGTCTGGTTCCTCCAGTCGCGGATGGACGCGCTCGGCTCGGAGCTGCTGAGCGGCGTTGCGCTCCAGCAGCGCGACTGGTTCGTGTTGCTGCTCCTCCCGCTCGGCTTCGCCCTGCTGGCGACCGTCGCGGCGCGGCTCGCGGTGCTCGGTGCGCTGCGGAGGACGCTGTGATCTGGCGCCTCGCCGTGCTGCTGGTCATCGCCTGGGCTCTGGGCTTCGGCGTGTTCCTGCTGACGCTCGGCACCCCGCTTGAAAACCGCAAGACCGATGCGATCGTGGTGCTGACCGGCGGCTCGGGCCGGATCGCGCGCGGGCTCGACGTGCTGCGCGCCGGCGATGCGGAGCGGATGCTGGTCAGCGGGGTCGATCCCGATGTCCGTCCGCACGAGCTCGCCGCCCAGTTCAAGAACGACCGCAGGTTGTTCGACTGTTGCGTCGATCTCGGCCATGAATCGGTCGATACCCGTTCGAACGCCGAGGAGACGGCCGGCTGGGTGCAGAAGCACGGCTACAAGAGCGTGCGGCTGGTAACGTCGGACTGGCATATGGCCCGCGCCCGGATGGAGCTGTCGCATACGCTCTCGGGCGTGGAGATCGTCGGCGACGGCGTCCGCAGCAAGCCCGGCTATGCGATGCTGTTCCGCGAATATCACAAGTTCCTGGTGCGCCGCGCGGCGCTGTGGCTGGGCGCGGACTGAGATGGCCGATCGGGATGGATAGGCTGCGCTCCTTCGCATTCGCGCTGTTCTTCTATGGCCTTTCGGTGCCGATGGTGCTGTTCGCACCGATCTTCGGGCTGCTGGGTCCCAGGGCGCTGCGCGGCTATGCGATGGCATGGGTGAACCTGATGCGCTGGTCGGCCGCGCATATCCTGGGGTTCAGGACGCGGATCGAGGGGACGATACCCACCGGACCGGTGCTGTTCGCCGCCAAGCACGAATCCAATTACGAGGCGATGGAGCTGACCCGGCTGCTCGGCGCGCCTGCCACGGTGATGAAGCGCGAACTGGCCGATATCCCGATCTGGGGCTGGGTGGCGCGACGCTATGGCGTCATCGTGGTAGATCGCGCCGCCAATGCCGCCGCGCTGCGCCGGATGATGAAGGACGCGCGGATACCGCTGGCCGAGGGTCGCTCGATCATGATCTTTCCCGAGGGCACCCGTGTTCTCCCGGGCGAGGCCCCGCCACTGCGCTCGGGCTTTGCCGGACTCTACCGGATGCTCGACCTGCCGGTAGTGCCCGTCGCGGTGAAGAGCGGCCATGCCTGGCCCCGCAAGGGCCCGAAGCGCCCCGGCACGATCGTCTTCAGCTTCGGCGAACCGATCCCGCCCGGATTGCCGCGCCGCGAGGTGGAAGCGCTGATCCATACGGAGATCAACCGGCTGAACGGGCGATCTGGTTCGGACGCCCGCTCTCTGAGCGCCTAGGATCGGTCGTCCCAAAGCGCTCGGAACGGCTGCTGGTCAAACAATACGGACCCGAGGCCGTGTTCCTTGACCCCGGCCGAGAAACGAACCGACGTCGACGCCTGTACGCAACGTGCAATGTCGAGATCGTTGCGGCTGCTTTCGCCAGTCACGACGATCCGGCGGCCATTGCCATCCTCTATCCCCAACCCCTTGCCACCGCATTTCTGCACGATGTTGAAAAAAGGCTGGCCGTGACCATTCGGTTGGCGTGGCCAGCGCTCCAGAAATTTTGGGGCGGTTGTCTCGACCATCGCGCACGAAGACGAAACGGAGCCGTTCGTCGCGCGGTGGCGTATTGCTAAGCCCGGATGCGGCCTGAAGCGCGATAAGCATAAGAAGCATCATTGCAGAACTTCCCAAGCCGCCTGGAACGACGAAAGCTGTCCTGCGGCAGCGGACTTTGCTTCCGGGAGCCATAGCTAGGCATGGCGGCCGGCGATCCGTCAAGTTGCCCGATTATCCTGCTCTTGCAATGTAGGATTTTGCCTGAAACTCCATGCCGGCTCTTTCTCATCGCAATATAGTCCGTCGCGCGGGCATGCGCGCGAAGAACCCGCGACGTTTGTGACTTTAGGGTAACCAGCTACCGCTCAACCGGTTGAAGACCCCTCCGGAGCCTAAACTTCCTAAACCGACACACTATTCGTGGGTGCGGCCGAAGTCCGGGGCGGCATCGTCCTGGCCCTGCTCGATGATCGAGCGGCGGATGGCGCGGGTCTTGGTGAACAGGTCGAACAGCTCGTCGCCCTTGCCCCAGCGGATGGCCCGCTGCAGCGCGCTAAGATCCTCGGAGAAGCGCTGGAGCATGTCGAGCACCGCCTCCTTGTTCGACAGGAACACGTCGCGCCACATCGTCGGATCCGACGCGGCGATGCGGGTGAAGTCGCGGAAGCCGCCCGCCGAATATTTGATCACCTCGGACTGGGTGACCTCCTCCATGTCGGACGCGGTGCCGACGATCGTATAGGCGATGAGGTGCGGCAGATGGCTGGTGACCGCGAGCACCCGGTCGTGATGATCGGGCGCCATCGTCTCGACCAGCGCGCCGAGCCGCCGCCAGAATTCGGACACCCGCTCGACGGCGAGCGGATCGGTGCCCTCGGGCGGGGTGACGATGCACCAGCGATGCTGGAACAGCGAGGCGAAGCCCGCCTCGGGCCCGCTATTCTCGGTGCCGGCGACCGGATGCGCGGGAACGAACAGCGCGTTCGGTGCGGCAGCAGCCACCGCCTCGATCACGCTTTCCTTGCACGACCCGACATCGCTGACGATCGCCTCGGCCGGCAGGTCCGCCGCGAACTCCGCTGCCGCCTCGCCCATGGCGCCGACCGGCACGCAGAGAATGACCAGGTCGGCGTCTATCACTGCGGTACCGGCACTGTCGGCGATATCGTCGCACAACTCGATCCGCACCGCCGTCTCGCGCACCGCCGGATCCATATCGTACCCGGTCAGCCGCACGGTCGGCATATGCTGGCGCACCGCCCGGGCGATCGACGAGCCGATCAGACCCAGTCCGATGATCGTGACGCGGGCGAAGGGAAGCATCAGCCGCCCACGATCTCGCGGATCGCCGCGGTCAGGCCCTGGATCTCATCCTCGGTGCCGATGGTGATGCGCAGCCCGTGCGGCAGGCCCTGGCCCGGCAGCCAGCGAACGATATAGCCCTTGTCCATCAATGCCTTGTACGCGGTCTCGGCGCTGACATCGCCCTCGAACAGGACGAGCTGGAAATTGGCCTTGGAGGGCACGGCGCGCAGGCCCTTGTTGCCCATCGCCTCGATCTGCTCGGCGAACCAGCCGCGCCATTGGCGGTTGTGGCTATAGCTCCGCTCGACGAAATCGGCGGCGCCGAGCGCGGCGATCGCCGCCTTCTGCGCCGCGGTCGAGAAGTTGAACGGCGCGCGGATGCGGTGCATCGCCCCGATCATCGCCGGCGAGCCATAGCCCCAGCCGACCCGCTCCGAAGCGAGGCCGAAGATCTTCGAGAAGGTGCGCGTGACCAGGACATTCTCGGTCGTCCGGGCCAGCTCGAGCCCGCCGTCATCGTCCTCGGGATCGAGATATTCGGTATAGGCCTGGTCAAGCACGAGCAGCACGTTCGACGGCAGGCCCGCATGGAGACGCGCGATCTCGGCCTTGGTCGAATAGGTGCCGGTCGGGTTGTTCGGGTTGGCGACATAGACGAGCCGGGTCCTGTCGGTCACCCGCTCCAGAATCGCATCGACGTCGGTCGCATATTCCTTGTCCGGGGCGACGACGGGCGTGGCGCCGACGCGGCGCGCGGCGATGTCGTAGACCGAGAAGCCGTAGCGGACATAGATGACCTCGTCGCCGACCCCGGCATAGGCGCCGCAGGCGAGGTGCAGAACCTCGTCCGATCCGGTGCCGTAGATGATCCGCGCCGGATCGAGGTCGTAGTGCCGGCCGATCGCCTCGCGCAGGTCCGCGGCGGCGGCGTCCGGATAGCGTTCGAGGTGCAGCGCCTCGGCGGCGAAGGCGGCACGCGCCGCCTCCGGCGTGCCGAACGGATTCTCGTTGGACGAGAGCTTGACGACCTTGCGGCCGTCATCGGTGGTCGAGCGCCCCGGAATATAAGGGGCGATGTCCATGATCCACGGCTTGGGAGTGGGAGCGTTCATGGGCGGGCGGATTGGCGGAATGGCCGAGGAATGGCAAGCTGTGTGAAACTGGGCGGAGAGGCGGCATGCGGGGAAGCAGCAGTTTGTGGCGGGCCTTGGAGGCGGCGCGGCGAAGCAATTTGCGCGATGCCGGCGAATCGCAGCCGGTGACGGGCACGCCCGGCACGACCCGGCGGGCGCTACTCAAGGGCGTGCTCGCGGCGGGCCTGGCCCCTGCCCTGCCCCGCCCCGCGCATGCCTTTCGCGGTGGCCGCGTGGCCATCATCGGCGGCGGCATGGCTGGGCTCAGCGCGCTCCACCGCCTGCGCTCGGAAGGCGTGGACGCCCGGATCTACGAAGCGCGGGGCCGCACCGGCGGACGTATGTTCACCCATCGCCCCGCCGTGGGTCCGGCGTTCGAGGTGGGCGGGCAGCTGGTCAACACCGACCATGCCGATATGCACGCGCTCGCCAAGGCGTTCGGCATCGGCCTGGTCGATCGCAAGGCAGATCCCCACCGCACGCTGATCCTGGCGGGCGACCGCGAGGTGCCGGAGGACGAACTGGCGACAGCGCTCCGCCCGATCGCGGCGCAGATCGCGCGCGATTCGGACCTGATGGACAAGAATTCGAAGGTCTTCGCCCAGCTCGACCGTCTTTCGATCCGCGCCTATCTCGATCGACACGCGGCGCTGGTCCGCGATCCCTGGCTGCGCGGCCTGCTCGAGGCGACGAGCCGCACCGAATATGGCGTCGAGCCCGACAAGGCATCCGCGGTCACCCTGATCTGGAACCTGCCGACCGTCGATGGCCGGCGCATCGAGGTGCTGGGCGAATCGGACGAGCGTTTCGTCATTCAGGACGGCAGCCAGGCACTGGCCGACGCGATCGCCGATCGGCACCGCGACCGGATCGAGACAGGCAGGCGCCTGCTTCGCATCGCATCGGTACGGGGCGGGATGCGGCTCGACCTCCTCGATGGCAGCCACGCCGAGGCAGAGACGGTAATCATCGCCGTACCCGCGCCGCTTACCCGCCAGATCGATTTCGCAGTGCCGCTGCCCGCCATCTGGCGCGCCTATATCGCCGAGATGGCGCTCGGCCGCTGCGAGAAGGTCCAGGTCGCAACCAGAGCACTGCCCTGGATCGGGCCGATGGGCGTGGGCGGCGAGCTCTGGCAGAGCAATGCCGCCGCCGGCTATGCGCTCGGCTGGGATGGCAGCGTCCATCTGAAGGACCGTGTCGACCATGGCTGGACCTGGTTCCTGGGCGGCAACGAGGTCGATATCCCCAATGGCGCGGAGGCGCTTGCCGCCGCCTTCGCGGCCGGTGCCGAAAAGGCGATCCCCGGCCTTAGCGCGGCATCCGCCGGCCCCTTTCGCCGCACCGCCTGGCACCGCGATCCGCTCACGCTCGGCGCCTATTCGACCTTCGCGCCGGGCCAGC
This sequence comes from Sphingomonas sp., assembly GCA_040508955.1. Taxonomy (GTDB): domain Bacteria; phylum Pseudomonadota; class Alphaproteobacteria; order Sphingomonadales; family Sphingomonadaceae; genus Sphingomonas. Next base: position 19,768 of record JBEVLV010000170.1, read on the forward strand.
TCAGCCGCTTCGGCCGCCTGATGTGGCTCGAGGACGAGGCAGGCCACGCCAGCCAGATCGCCGGGACGGGCAGCATCCTGTTCGCCGGCGAGCATCTCTCAGATGCCTATCCCGGCTATATGAACGGCGCCGCGCAGACCGGGCGGCTCGCGGCCGAAACGATCACCGGCAAGGGAGCAGTGCGCCACGCCGCTTGAACCCGGGGCGTCGCGCTCCTAGTCAGGCGCCATGTCTGGTGACCCGCGCTTCGGCCTTGCCCGCTCGGTGACGCTGCCGGGGCCGCTGCGCCTCGACGGCGGCGTCCTGCTTTCCCCGGTCGATATCGCCTATGAGACCTATGGCACGCTGGCGCCCGACGGCGGCAACGCGATCCTGGTCTGCCACGCGCTGACCGGCGACCAGCATGTCGCGTCGAACCATCCCGTCACCGGCAAGCCCGGCTGGTGGGCGCGGATGGTGGGCCCCGGCAAGCCGATCGACACCGACCGCTATTTCGTGATCAGCTCGAACGTGCTCGGCAGCTGCCTGGGCTCTTCGGGGCCGGCGAGCGTCAATCCGGCGACGGGCAAGCCCTGGGCAATGACCTTCCCGGTCATCACCATCCGCGACATGGTTCGCGCGCAGGCGATGCTGCTCGACCATCTCGGCGTCGCCAAGCTGTTCGCCGTGGTCGGCGGGTCGATGGGCGGCATGCAGGCGCTGAGCTGGGGAGCGACCTTCCCCGAGCGCGTGGGCTCGGTCGTGGTGATCGCCTCGGCCGCGCGGCATTCGGCGCAGAACATCGCCTTCCACGAGGTCGGCCGCCAGGCGGTGATGGCCGATCCCAAGTGGCGCGGCGGCGACTATTACGAGAGCAACGATCCGCCCACCGCCGGACTCGCGGTGGCGCGGATGGCGGCGCACATCACCTATCTCTCCGAGGCGGGCCTTACCGCCAAGTTCGGGCGGAAGCTGCAGAGCCGCGAGAGCAAGACCTTCGGCTTCGACGCCGATTTCCAGGTGGAGAGCTATCTCAGGCATCAGGGACTGAGCTTCGTCGACCGGTTCGACGCCAACTCGTACCTCTACATCACCCGGGCGCTCGACTATTTCGACCTGGCCGAGGAGCATGGCGGGATGCTCGCCAATGCGTTCCGCAACGACCCGCCACGCTTCTGCCTGGTGAGCTTCGACACCGACTGGCTCTATCCCACCTCGGAATCGCGCACGATCGTCCACGCCCTCAACGCCGCGGGTGCCCGCGCCAGCTTCGTCGAGCTGAAATCGCCGTTCGGCCATGACGCGTTCCTGCTCGAAAGCCCCGAGCTGGACCGGGTGATCGGCGGCTTCCTGCGGGCGGGAGAAGCGTGATGGCGTACCGGCTTTCCTTCGACCCTGCCGAGCAGCAGATCGACCTGATCCACGCATTCCTGAGCGGATCCTATTGGGCCAAGGACATTCCGCGGCACATCGTCGAAACGGCATTGGCGAACAGCTTCTGCGCGGGCATGTTCGACGCGGAGAACGAGCAGGTCGCTTTCGCCCGGGTGATCACCGACAAGGCGACTTTCGCCTATCTCGCCGACGTCTTCGTGCTGCCGGCGCATCGCGGCCAGGGGCTGGCGCGGCAGATGCTGGAGGCCCTTCAGGGTCATCCCGAGCTGCAGGGCCTGCGCCGCTGGATCCTCTTCACCCGCGACATGCAGCCGGTCTATGCCAAGCTCGGCTGGACGCCCATCCCGCACCCCGAGCGCTGCATGGAGCGGCATTTCCCGGATATCTACCAGCCATGAGCCTGCGTCCCGACCTTGCGATCATCGCCGCCAATGTCGCGCCGGGCACGCGGGTGCTCGACGTCGGCTGCGGCGACGGCCAGCTGATGGCGGCGCTGCGCGACCAAAGGCAATGCGACGCGCGCGGGCTGGAGCTCGACCCCGACAATGTCGCCGCGGCGGTCGCCCGGGGCCTGTCGGTGGTGCAGGGGGACGCCGAGAGCGACCTGGCGGATTATCCCGATGCCAGCTTCGACTATGCGATCCTGAGCCAGACGCTCCAGACGACGATGCGGCCCGACTGGGTGCTCGAGCATCTGCTGCGGATCGGGCGCCGGGCCTTCGTCTCCTTCCCCAATTTCGCGCATTGGCGGGTGCGCGCCTCGCTGATGTTCGGCGGGCGGATGCCGGTGACGCGGCTGCTGCCACTCAAATGGTATGCGACACCCAACATCCACCACGTTACCATCGACGATTTCCGCGCGCTGCTGAAGGAGCGCGGGATCGCCGTCCAGGGCTGCTGGTTCCTGTCCGGCGACCAGCAGACTGGATCGTCGATGGCGAACCTGCTCGCCGAGCACGCCGTGTTCCTGCTGAGCAAGGAGGATTCATGACCGCGCGCAGCGTGATCCGACTGCACCCGGCGATCCGCGACGATATCGGCGACCTGGTGACGCACCGGCCGCTGCCGGGCCCCCAGATCGGCAATGTCGGCGCATTCCTGTTCCTCAACCATCACGGCCCGCAGCTCTATCCGCCGGACAATCGCGGGCTGCCGTTCGGTCCGCACCCGCATCGCGGCTTCGAGACGGTGACCTTCATCCTGGAGGGCGAGCTCGCCCATACCGATTCCGCCGGGCATGAGAGCGTCATCCGCAAGGGCGGCGTGCAGTGGATGACCGCGGGCAGCGGCATCGTCCATGCCGAGGTCTCTCCCGCCGACTTCAAGCGTGACGGCGGGCCGATGGAGATCCTCCAGCTCTGGGTGAACCTGCCCGCCCGGCTGAAGATGACCAGCCCGCGCTATACCGGCGTGCAGGCGGATTCGATCCCGACCGTCGCGGCGGACCGGGCGGCGGTGCATCTCGTCTCCGGCGCCTATGGGGATCGCGACGGCGCGATCGCCTCGATCAGCGGTGTGTTCCTGACCTGGATCGAGGCGCAGCCCGGCGCGGAGCTGCGGGTCGATGGACTGGGCGGCCGCGACGTCCTCCTCTATTGCGCGCGCGGTGCGATCGAGGTGGCGGGCACGCGCGTGCCGCGGTTCAACCTGGCCGAGCTGGGCAGCGGCGATTCGATCACGATCGCCGCGCAGGAGCCGGCATTGTTCCTGTTCGGCCATGCCGCGCCGATCGACGAGCCGATCGCGGCGCACGGCCCCTTCGTGATGAACACGATCGACGAAATCCGCCAAGCCTATGCCGACTACCAGGCGGGCAAGTTCGGCGTGGCGGAGATCGTCGAGGCCTGAGCGCGGCTTAAGTTGACCAAGTTCCAGATAACGCGCTCCATCGTGAAACTTTGTTGCGCGGGATTGCAGATTCAAAGAGCGGCCGCGCAAAGCGGCGACACGAACCAACCAGGTAAAATCCTACATTGCAAGCGGCGCGCCGGGACTCAGATATCCTTGCCCCAATTGACCGTCACCCGCGTCTGGCCGCCGATCGTATCGACCACGACCATGAGGCTGCGCCGGCGATCCTCGCCCGCGGAATACATCTTGTCGGTGGCCAGCCGCTGCACGAGCCCCGAGGCATTGGCCTGGCCGCGCGACCAACCGAGTACCTCGGCCGGCTTGGCCGCGGTCGTATAGACCACGGTGCCGCTGACATGATCCTTCTGCCCGTCCGGCCCCGAGACGCAGGTGGTGATCTTCGCATCGGCGTAGAGCGGCACGAACTTGGGCGGTGCCTGGCCGCAATCGGTCGCCGCGGTGAGCGCGGCAGGTGTGCCCTCGGCCGCCGCCGCGGCGACATTCTGGGCGACCGGATCGTCGGTCGTCTTGGGAGAGCCGCCGCATCCGGCGAGGACCAGCCCCGCCGCCAGCACTGCGTGTCGCATCAAGCTCTCCCTCACAAGACCTTAGAACGGAACGTCGTCGTCGAGATCGTCCGGGAAGCCGCCACCGCTGGCGCCGCCGCCGAAGCCGCCTCCGGCCGCCGCGCCACCGCGCTGGCCGCCGCTGTTGAAATTGCCGCCCCCCCGGCTGGAGGACTGGCCGGCGAACTCGTCGCCACCGCCCCAATCCTCGGCACCGCGGCCACCGCCTGCACCGCCACCCTGGCCGCCGGGCCCGTCGAGCATCACCAGCTTGGCATCGAAGCCCTGGAGGACGATCTCGGTCGAATAGCGATCATTGCCCGACTGGTCCTGCCACTTGCGGGTCTGAAGCTGGCCCTCGAGATAGACCTTGCTGCCCTTGCGCAGGTATCGCTCGGCGACATTGGCGAGGCCTTCGGAGAAGATCGCGACCGAATGCCACTCGGTCTTTTCCTTGCGCTCGCCGCTGTTGCGGTCCTTCCAGCTTTCCGACGTGGCGATGCGCAGGTTCACCACCTTGCCGCCGTTCTGGAAGCTGCGCGATTCGGGATCCCGGCCGAGATTTCCGACGAGAATCACCTTGTTAACACTGCCCGCCATGGAAACTCCGCCTAGCAATCGATATTCGTGTAAAGGGACGATATGGCCGAGATCATAAACCTGAACAAGGCACGGAAGGTCCGCGCGCGGGCCGACAAATCGGTTCGTGCACAGGAAAATCGCGTTCGCTTCGGCCGCACCAAGGCGGAGAAGGCCGCGGACCGGGCCGAAGCCGCCAAGATCGACCGGCTGCTCGACGATTCGAAGCGGGACTAAAGCCCCAACCCGACCGCGCTCCAATAGGTGATGCCGGCCGCGACATAGGCGAGCGTGAAGAGGTAGCCGACCATGAACATCGGCCATTTCCAGCCATTGGTCTCGCGCCGCGTGACCGCGATCGTCGAGATGCATTGCGGCGCGAAGACGAACCACATCAGAAAGGCGAGCGCCGTCGGCAGCGTCCAGCGATTGCGCAGATTCTCGCGGATCGTGGCCTCGCCCTTGGCGTCATCGGGATTGTCGACCGCATAGACGGTGCCGATCGCCGCCACTGCCGCTTCGCGCGCCGCCATCGCGGGGAGCAACGCCAGCGCGATGTCATGGTTGAAGCCGATCGGCTTGACGACGACCTCGATCCCGCTCGCGATGCGGCCGGCGATCGAATATTCGCTCTGCTTCGCGCCCTGGGGCGCCTGGGGAAAGCTTGCCAACACCCAGAGTATCGCAATGGTGACGGCGATGGTCGTACCGGCACGCTTCAGGAATATCTCGGCGCGCTGCCATAGACCCAGCACCACGTCGCGCAGGCGGGGGAGCTGGTATTTGGGCATCTCCATCATGAAGCCCGAAGTCGCACCCTTGGTCACGGTGCGGCGCAGAACCAGCGCCGCGCAGAAGGCTCCGACGATTCCGAGAATGTAGAGGCCGAACAGCACCAGCCCCTGCAGGCCCACGCCCGGCAGCACGGTGCGATCCGGGATCAGCGAACCGATGATGATCGTGTAGACCGGCAGGCGTGCCGAGCAGGTCATCAGCGGCGCGATCAGGATCGTGGTGAGGCGGTCCTTCTCGTCGGCGATGGTGCGTGTCGCCATGATGCCGGGGACGGCGCATGCGAAGCTGGAGAGCAAGGGGATGAAAGCGCGGCCGGACAGGCCGACGCTCGCCATCACCCGATCCATCAGGAACGCGGCGCGGACCATATAGCCGGTCGCCTCCAGCACGAGGATGAAGGCGAACAGGATCAGGATCTGCGGCAGGAACACCACCACCGCGCCAACGCCGGCAATCAACCCCTGGACGATGAAATCATGGACGATGCCGGCCGGCAGCAGAGCGCCGACGCCGGCCGCAAGCCAGGCCATGCCCGCCGTGATCGCATCCATCGGCGCGGCCGCCCAGGCGAAGACAGACTGGAACATGATGAACATCAGGCCGAGCAGGATGATCGGACCCGCCACCGGATGCAGCGCGACCGCGTCGAGCCGGTGGGTCCAGCGACGCGCGGCGGTCTCCGAGACGGTGACGGCGGTCGCGATCTGGCGGGCGCGGCGCTGGAGAACGACGATGTCGTGCTGGACCCCGGCGCTGGGGCGGACTTTCTGCACGCCCTTCACCACCTCGCCGAGCCGCTGCCTGAGCTCGTCCAGCCCGCGCCGGCGCACGGCGACGGTGGAGACCACGGGCACGCCGAGCTCGCGCTCCAGCGCCTGCGGATCGAGTACCAGCCCGTCGCGCTCGGCGAGATCGACCATGTTGAGCGCGACGACGATCGGCAGGCCGAGCGCGATGAGCTGGAGGGTGAAGCGGAGGTGATTGTCGAGGTTGGACGCGTCGACCACGGTGACGATCGCGTCGGGCAGCCGCTCGCCCGCCTGCTTGCCGAACAGCACGTCGCGGGTCACCGCCTCGTCGGGACTCGACGGATCGAGGCTGTAGGCGCCGGGCAGGTCGAGCAGCTCGACCGGGCGGCCGTCGGGCAATGCCAGGCGGCCGGCATGGCGCTCGACGGTGACGCCGGGATAATTGCCGACCTTCTGCCGGGCGCCGGTCAGCGCGTTGAACAGGGCGCTCTTGCCGGCATTCGGGTTGCCGACCAGCGCAACCAGCGGTGCGGGATTCATGTCAGGCGGCCGGCGGGGTGACGTGGATCGCGGCGGCGACGTGGCGGCGCAGCGCCACCGTCATCCGGCCGATGCGGCAAGCGACCGGCCCGCCGCCGAGGAAGCTCGAACGATGCAGCATCTCGACCTCGACGCCCTCGTCCAGCCCAAGCTCGCGCAGGCGCCGCGCCTCGGGCTCGGTGAGCCTGTCCCAATCGACGGTCGCGACCGTTCCGGGGCGCAGGCGCGGAAGATGTGCGAGTCGAACAGGCACGGGAATCGCAGCGGGGGCATTCATGCTGCGATTCATTATCAATAACCTTAGCGCCGCGCTAGTGGGCGCTTCCCGGATATCATTATAGCGCGTCAGACCACTGGATAGCGCAGCCGCCCGACGAATCGCGACAGGCTGGGTCGATGCGCGGTGCGCGCGAGGAACTGCGCCTTGGTCTTCTCGAACCGCATGATCCCCTCGATCCGGCGGGCGAGGAACGCGCTGGTATCGGCGTGGCCCTCGCTCTCGTCGTTGAGGAACACCGTGACGGTGGCGCCATAGACCCCCGCCAGGATCGCGCGCTTGGTATAGTGATTGTAATCGGTCGCGGTATCGCCCGCAGCGCGCCACATCGTATCGGCGGCGCGCCAGGCGAGCTTCGCCCCGCGTGCGGCGTTCTGGGGCATGGCGAGGATCGCGAGAGCGCGGCCGAGCGCGTCGCGGTGCGGCGCGACGAGATCGAGACGCGCCTCGACGAGAGCGGTGATGCGCTGGCGGATCTTCATCGCGGCGAGCTGTTCGGGCGTGAAGCGCGCGAGCATCATGGCATCGACATGCGCGAACCAGGCGTCGATCATCGCGATCGGGCTGTCGGAAAAGGCGAGACGGGCGACGTCGCGGTCGACCCCGCCGCTGTCCGCAGCAGCCTCGACCGCCCGCGTGTTCCAGCCGTCGAACGCGGCATTGGCGGCAACCATGGGCGCAAGGGCGGAGCGGAGTTCGTCGAGAGTCGCGTCGGCCAGATCCATCATGCCGGTTTAGGCTCCTGCGCGTCGGACGCAACCCGCGGGCCGCCGGCGCGGACCAGCACCAGCGCGATCGCCACCAGCACCGCGCCTATGAAATCGGGCAGGCCGAGCCGCTCGCCATAGACGATCCAGCCCACCGTACCCGCGACGATCGGCTGCGTGAGCAGCGCGATGCCGACAACGAGCGGCGAGAGGTGGCCGATCGCGTAGATCATCAGCCCCTGCCCCACGACCTGGCTGGCCAGCGCCAGTCCGATCAGCACGCCCCATTTTTCGGGCAGGATCGTCTCGCCGAGCAGATAGGCGGCAAGCAGCAGCGGCAGCGTGCTGGCCAGGGTGGAGAGCGCCAGCGCGGGGATCGGCGCCATCGCGGCGCGGACCCGCGCCATGACGATGAAATAGACCGTGTAGAGCGTCCCCGCGATCAGGCAGAGCAGGTCGCCGGCGAGATGCTTGGGCGAAAGCTCGTAGGAGCGGCCGAGCAGCAGCGCGGCGCCGGCCGCGGCGAGCAGCAGCGCGAAGCCCTGCGACCGGGTAGGCCAGGCACGGGCGATCAGGAAGCCGTAGATCGGGAACATCAGGGTCGCCGAATTGCCGAACAGGGTGGCGTTGGCGAGCGTCGTGCGCAGGATGCCGAGGTGCCAGCTCGCCAGATCGGCGGCGAAGGCGATGCCGCCGAACCCGATCAGCAGCCACAGGCCGCGCGCACTGGCGAACGGACGGCGCGAGGTCGCGTAGGAGAGGACGACCAGCAAGGGCGCGGCCAATGCGATCCGCCAGAACCCCGCCGCGACCGGCCCGACATCGGCGAGCCGGACGAACCAGGGTCCGAAGGCGAGTGCGATATTGCCGCACAGCAGGGCGATCAGCGGCAACATATGCGCTGTTTCATGCGCGGCAGTTTTTCTTGGGGACCCGGAATCGTGCATGGCGCCCTGTAGCGCCCTATTTCCGCTGCGTCACAACAGAAGGGGTTTATCCCGGTATGCCGAGCCTGTTCGATCCGATCCAGCTGGGCGCGATCTCCGCGCGCAATCGCATCTTCATGTCGCCGCTCACCCGGGGCCGGGCGACGCGCGACCATGTGCCGACGCCGGTCATGGTCGAATATTACCGCCAGCGCGCCAGCGCCGGTCTGATCATCACCGAAGGGACCGGCATCAGCCAGCAGGGCCTGGGCTGGGCCTATGCCCCGGGGCTGTGGACCGACGCCCAGACCGAGGCATGGAAGCCGGTGGTGCAGGCGGTGCACGATGCCGGCGGCAGAATCGTCGCCCAACTCTGGCACATGGGCCGGCTGGTCCATCCGGACTTTCTCGGCGGCGAGCCGCCCGTCTCTTCCTCGGCGACGACGGCACCGGGCGATGTCCGCACCTATCCGGCCGAGGAAAGCGGCGAGATCAAGCGCCGCTACGGCCAGGCGCGGGCGCTACGTGCCGACGAGGTCCCCGGCATTCTCGACGATTATGCCAACGCCGCGACCAATGCGATCCGCGCCGGTTTCGACGGGGTGCAGATCCATGCCGCCAACGGCTATCTGATCGACCAGTTCCTGCGCAACAACGCCAACTTCCGCGACGACCAGTATGGCGGCTCGATCCCGAACCGCGTCCGGCTGCTCGGCGAAGTGACCCAGCGTGTGGCCGATACGATCGGCGCGGACCGGACGGGCGTGCGCCTGTCGCCGAACGGCGAGGTACAGGGCGTCAACGACAGCAATCCGGCGCCGCTGTTCGAAGCGGCCGCGGCCGCGCTCGACGAGATCGGCATTGCGTTCCTCGAGATGCGCGAGCCGCGCCCGAACGGCACGCGCGGCAAACCCGATCACCCCCCGGTGCATCCAGTGATGCGCAAGGTCTTCAGGGGCCCGCTGGCGCTCAACGCCGACTATCATGCGGACGATGCCCAGGCCGCGCTGGACGCCGGCGAGGCCGATGCGATCGCGTTCGGCCGTACCTTCCTGGCCAACCCGGACCTGCCGCGCCGGTTGGCCGAGGGGCTGCCACTCAATCCGCAGCGCGAGGAGCTGTTCTATATCGGCGGGGCCGAGGGCTATACCGACTATCCGCGCTGGGACGAAGCTCAGGCAGCCTGATCGAAGGTATCGATCCAGCGGGTGATGGCGGCGCGGGCCTGTTTCCGGAGATTCGGCGTCGCCAGCCCTATCACCAGCAGGATCGGGCCGAACGGCCAGAACAGGAAGCAGATCGTGACCGCGATCGCGACGAGTATCGCGATCGCGAAGCGGGCGTTCTTGATCCGCTGCCGCGACGCATAGTTCAGTCGGACGGTGCGGGGTGCCTTCTCGTCATACCATGGCCGGGTGGTGAGCACCGAGCCGTCGTCGATCCCGGCGGGGCTCTGCCGGACCGGTGGAGCGGCGGGCGTGCCGCTGTCGGGATGCTGGCTGACCGGCGCACCGGTCAGCGTATCGATCACGACGAGCCGCCGGCCCCTTTCCACGACGCGGTAGCGGGTGGGCGGCGGCTTCATCGCCGTCAGCCGAAGCGGCTCTTGAGCGCCAGCATCGCCAGCGCCGCCTTGGCGGCCTCGCCGCCCTTGTCCTTTTCATCGGGCCGGGCGCGGGTCAGCGCCTGCGCTTCGTTCTCGACCGTCAGGATGCCGTTGCCGACGCACAGCCCGTCCATCGACAGCGCCATCAGCCCGCGCGCGCTCTCGCCCGCGACGATCTCGAAATGATAGGTCTCACCGCGGATCACCACGCCGAGCGCGACGAAGCCGTCATAGCGGCCGCTCTCCGCCGCCATCGAGACCGCGCCCGGGATCTCGAGCGCGCCCGGAACGGTGACCGTCTCGTGGCTGTGCCCTGCCTCCTCGATCGCCGCCCGTGCGCCGGCGAGGAGCAGGTCGTTCAGGTGCGAATAGAAACGCGCTTCGACGATGAGGATCTTGGCCATCAGTTATCCATGTCAATCGGCCGCTCGCCGACGATCGACAGGCCATAGCCGTCGAGACCGATGAGGGTGTGGTGGGTATTGGTGAGCAGGACCATGTCCTGCACGCCGAGCTCGGTGAGAATAGACGCGCCGACGCCGTAATCGCGCAGCTCGTCCATGTCCTTGGCGGCGATCGTGCCCGCCCTGGCCTGGAGCGCCAGGGTGAACTGGTCCGGCCGCGGCTTGTTGATCACGACGACGACGCCGGCGCCTTCCTGTCCGATGATCTCCATCGAGCGCCGCAACAGCCCGCCGCGGTCGCCCGCCTCGCCGAAGATGTCGCCAAACGGCGAGAGCGCATGCATGCGGACCAGCGTGGGCTTGTCGGGATCGACCCTGCCCTTGACCAGCGCCACCTGCTCGCTGGCAGTCGCCTTGTTCCAGAAGGTGACCGCGCTCCATTCGCCGCCCCATTCGCTGGTGAAGCGCGTCTCGGCACGCTTCTCGACGAGATGGTCGTGGCGGCGGCGATAGGCGATCAGATCGCGGATCGTGCCGATCTTGAGATTGTGGAACTGGGCGAAGGGGACGAGGTCGTCCATCCGCGCCATCGTCCCGTCGTCCTTCATGATCTCGCAGATCACGCCCGACGGATTGAGCCCGGCAAGCCGCGCGACGTCGACCGCCGCCTCGGTATGGCCGGTGCGGACCAGCACGCCGCCGTCGCGCGCGACCAGCGGGAAGACATGGCCGGGGGTGACGATGTCGTCCTTGCCCTTCGATCCATCGATCGCGACCGAGATCGTGCGCGCGCGGTCCGCCGCCGAGATGCCGGTGGTGACGCCCTCGCGCGCCTCGATCGAGACGGTGAAGGCGGTTTCGTGGCGCGTGCCGTTGGCGCGGCTCATCAGCTCGAGCCCGAGCGTGTCGACGCGCTCCTTGGTCATAGCCAGGCAGATCAGGCCGCGGCCATACTTCGCCATGAAGTTGATCGCGTCGGGCGTCGCCATCTGGGCGGGAATGACGAGATCGCCCTCATTCTCGCGGTCCTCGTCGTCGACCAGGATGAACATGCGGCCGTTGCGCGCCTCGTCGATCAGCTCCTCGGGGCTGGAGAGGAAGCCGTGGCGCAGGCGCCCGAGCACGCTGGCGATTTCAGGATTTGGCACGAAGCGCCTCCATGCGCTGGAGATAGCGCGCAAGCACGTCGATCTCGAGATTGACCGCCTGGCCGGGCTTCAGGTCGCCAAAGGTGGTGACCGCCGCGGTATGCGGGATGATGTTGAGGAAGAATTCGACGCCTTCGGGCGTGTCGCGCACGTCGTTGACGGTCAGCGAGACGCCGTCGACGGTGATCGAGCCCTTTGGCGCCACATAAGGGGCGATCTCGGGACCGGCAGCGACCGTCACGCGGTGCGAGCCGCCTTCTTCATGCACGTCCTTGATCGTGCCGATGCCGTCGACATGGCCGGTGACGATATGCCCGCCCAGCTCGTCGCCCAGGCGCAGCGCGCGCTCGAGGTTGAGACGGCGGCCGGCGGTCCATTGCCCGTCGGCGGTGCGCGAGATCGTTTCGCCCGATACGTCGAACGCCATCCAGCCCGGCCCCTTGTCGACCACCGTCAGGCACACGCCCGAACAGGCGATCGAAGCCCCGAGATCGATCCCGTCGGTCTCATACACGGTGGAGACGCGGACGCGCAGGTCGCCCTGGCGTTCGGCGGCTTCGATGGTGCCGATATCGGAGACGATTCCAGTGAACATCAGGAGTCCTTTGCGACGCGCTCGTAGACCTCGAGCCGGTCGCTGCCAAGCGTGCGCGCGTCGATCAGCGCCCAGCGACCATGGGCCGATGCGAGATCGGCGAGGCCGATATCGCCGAGCGCGGACTTGCCCGTGCCGATCAGGATCGGTGCGCGATAGAGCAGCAGGCGATCGACGAGGTCGGTGCGGAGGAACGCCGCCGCAGTCTCGGCGCCGCCTTCGACCAGGACATGGTCGACCTGGTCGAGGTCGGCGATGCGTTCGGGCGCGGCGATAGCTTCCCAACCCGCCGGCGCGGCACGCGAAGAGAGAAGGACACGTCTGGGCGCTCGGTCCTCAAGGCCGGCCAGACGGACGTCGAGACGCGGCGCATCGACTTCATGGGTGCGGTGCCCGACCAGGATCGCTTCGTGCCGCGCGCGCTCGAGATGGGCGTGCGCGCGCGCCTCCGGCCCCGTGATCCAGCGGCTCTCGCCGCTGGCCAGCGCAATGCGGCCGTCGAGCGACATGGCCAGCTTGAGCGTGACCTGGGGGCGACCCTTCGCCCGGCGCGTGAGAAAGCCGGCCATGGCACGGCGGGCCGGCGCCGCGTCGATACCCTGCCCGATCTCGATGCCCGCCGTGCGGAGACGCGCGATGCCGTGGCCGTCGGTGCGCGGATCGGGATCGCCGAGCGCGATCACCACGCGCGCCACGCCCGCCGCGACGAGCAGGTCGCTGCAGGCCGGACCGCGCGGGGAGACGTGCGCGCAGGGCTCCAGGGTCACATAGACAGTTGCGCCGCGCGACTTTTCGCCGGCTTCGGCCAGTGCCATCGCCTCGGCATGAGGACGCCCGCCCGGCTGGGTCCAGCCCCGTCCGACGACGCGCCCTTCTTGGACGATCACGCAGCCGACATTGGGATTGGGGGCGGTGCGGCCGCGCGTCCGCTCAGAGAGCGCGAGCGTCGCCGCCATCCAGCGGGCGTCGCTCAAAAGCCGTGATTGGTGAGCCAATCGTCGACTTTCTGGAACTCCGCCTGCTTCTTCTTCTTCCGCTTCGCGAACTCTTCCTCGGCGATGTGCTTCTTGGCCTGGTCGATCTTCTGCTGGGCGCGGATCTGCTCGTCGGTGCGCGTGATCGGCCAGGATTCGGCGTAGATGATGTTGCTCTGATACGGCGTCTCGACGTGCGAATCCTTCACGAACATCCACAGGATGACGAAGGTGACCGCCATGGCCAGCAGCATGAACCACAGCTCGTGCTGCTTGCGCTGCGCCAGGAAGAACCGCAGGTCGCGGATCGCGCGGAACGGGGACAGGAGTTTCAGGAAGTTCATCTCGCGGTGAAGATAGGGACGCGGAGGCTCCAGGGCCAGCCCCCGCGTCCCACACCCGTCAACGAGCGTTTTCGAGCTCGAAGCGGACGTTCATGACCTTCCAGCTTTCCTCCGGCACGCCGCCGCGCGAAGCCGGCTTGAACCGCCATTTACCGAGCGCCTGACGCTTGGTTGCCTCGAAGAAGGCGGTGCTCGTTGCGGTGACCTGCTCGACGGCCTTCACCCGCCCATCGATGCCGATGAGGATGCGCACCCGGACCTGTCCGTCGCGCTGGGCGCGGAGCTCCGACGAAGGATATTCGGGCTGGAAGTCGCGAACGAAGCGCGGGTCCTGCGCGGCCCCGATCAAAGGCGGGAGCGCTTTGGGTGGTTCCGGCTGCGCCACGGGGCCGACATCCTTGATCGGCGGCATGGGCGGCAAGGGCGGGTAGATGGTGTCGGTGGTGGTGGAGCTATTCTCCGATGTCGTCGGAACGACCGGCTTGGGCGCAGTGGGCAGCGGCGCACGCGCCACGTCGCGTTTCTCGATCTTGGGCTGCTCCTTCGGCTTCTCGACCGGCGGAGTCGGTTGCTCGGGATAGTCCCTGATTTTGAAGATCGGCGGCGTCTTCACCAGGATGTTGGGCGCCGAATAGATCAGGCCGGCGATGATCGCGGCGTTGATCGCCAGGGCCGCGCCGAAGCTGAAGCCGCGCGAATGCGGGGGCTGGTACCTTTGATTGGCGTACATGCTGTGCACTCCATCTCCTGTTGCCGGTCTTGGCGCCGACTCCGTGATGATACATCATTACATATCATTGGCAAATCATTTGCGCGTCAGGGGGCGGAGAGCCGGGCGATCGCACGATCCTTGCCGATCAGCGGGAGCAGGGCGGCCATGTCGGGGCCGTGATCGCGCCCGGTAAGCGCGCGCCGCAGCGGCAGGAACAGCGCGCGGCCCTTGCGATCGGTCTCCGCCTTGAGCGCGGCGGTGAGCGCGTGCCAGGAATCCGCCGACCAGTCGATTTCGGCGGCGAGCGCGGCGGCGCGGGCGAGGAAGGGGCGGTCTTCCTCTTCAAGCGCGGGAGCCTCGATCGGCCCCTCGATCACCGTCCACCAGTCCGCGGCCTCGGCGACGGTGGAGAGATTGGGGCGAACCGCTTCCCACGCCGCCGTGTCCATGCCCGCAGGCAGCCGATCGGCGACCCGCTCGAAGCCGAGCTGGTGGAGGATGCGGGCGTTGAGCTGGGCGAGCTCGGCCTCGTCGAAACGCGCGGGTGCGCGGCCGAACCGGGAAAAATCGAAGCTCGCGACCAGCGGCGCGGGATCGGCGAAGGGCTCGACAGGATCGCTGGTACCGAGCCGGGCGAGCAGCGCGACCAGCGCCTGGGGCTCGATCCCCGCCTCGCGGAAATGCGCGACGCCGAGCGAGCCGAGCCGCTTGGAGAGCTTGCCTTCGTTGCCGGTGAGCAGCGCCTCGTGCGCGAAGGCCGGTGGCGCGGCGCCGAGCGCGGCGAACATCTGGAGCTGGGTCGCGGTGTTGGAGACATGATCCTCGCCGCGCACGACATGGCTGACGGCCATGTCGACATCGTCGATCACCGAGGGCAGCAGATACAGCCAGGACCCGTCGGCGCGGCGAACGACGGGGTCGCTCATCGTCCCGGGATCGAAGCGCTGATGGCCGCGGACGAGATCGTCCCATTCGATTCCCGCATCGTGATCGAGCTTGAAGCGCCAGTGCGGACGGACGCCCTCCGCCTCCAGCTTCGCACGATCGGCGTCGCTCAGCGCCAGCGCCGCGCGGTCATAGACCGGAGGCAGGCCGCGGCCGAGCAGGATCTTGCGCTTGAGATCGAGCTCCTGCGCGGTCTCGTAGGCGGGATAGATCCGTCCCGCAGCGACCAGCTCGGCGAAACGCGCCTCGTAGCGATCGAAGCGCGCCGACTGGCGCTCCTCGCCATCGGGAGAGAGCCCCAGCCAGGCGAGATCGGCACGGATGGCGTCGACATGCCGCTCTTCCGACCGCGCCTGATCGGTATCGTCGATGCGCAGCAGGAAGCGCCCGCCATGGCGGCGCGCGAACAGCCAATTGTGGAGCGCGGTCCGCAGGTTGCCGACATGGAGGCTGCCGGTCGGGCTGGGGGCGAAGCGGGTCGTGACGGTCATGACCGGGACCTAGGCGCGAGCATGTCGAGCGACAAGCCGATCCTGTCGGCGTGGCATCGATGCTTCACCCGGCCGCTCATCGTCGCCTCCCCCTTTCCAATCGCCCCGTGACACGTTTAAGGCCGAAAGCGACTAAGCAGGGCCATAGGGGAGCGCCACGCATGAAACTGATGGCCGGCAATTCGAACATGCCGCTCGCCTCGGCGATCGCGGACTATCTCGAGATTCCGCTCACCAAGGCGAACGTGCGCCGCTTCGCCGACGAGGAGATCTTCGTCGAGATCCTGGAGAATGTGCGCGGCGAGGACGTGTTCGTGCTCCAGTCGACCAGCTATCCCGTCAACGACAATCTGATGGAGATGCTGATCATGGTCGACGCGCTGAAGCGCGCCTCGGCCAAGCGGATCACCGCTGTCCTTCCCTATTTCGGCTATGCCCGCCAGGACCGTAAGCCGGGCCCGCGCACCCCGATCTCGGCCAAGCTGGTCGCCAACCTGATCACCGTCGCGGGCGCCGATCGCGTGCTCTCGGTCGATCTCCACGCGGGGCAGATCCAGGGCTTCTTCGATATCCCGACCGACAATCTCTATGGCGCGCCGGTGATGAGCGAGGACATCAAGTCGCGCTTCGGCGGCAAGAACCTGATGGTCGTCTCGCCCGACGTCGGCGGCGTGGTGCGCGCCCGCGCGCTCGCCAAGCGGCTCGACAACGCCACGCTGGCGATCGTCGACAAGCGCCGCGAACGCGCCGGCGAATCGGAAGTGATGAACATCATCGGCGACGTCGAGGGGCGCTTCTGCATCCTGATCGACGACATCGTCGATTCGGCCGGCACCTTGTGCAACGCCGCGGCGGCGCTGAAGGCGGCAGGCGCCGAGGACGTGGTCGCCTATTGCACGCACGGCGTGCTTTCGGGCGGCGCGGTGGCGCGGGTCGACGGTTCGGCGCTGGCCGAGCTGGTCATCACCGACTCGATCGGCAACCATGCCGTGATCGCCGAGAGCAAGAAGATCCGCCATCTGACGATTGCGCCGCTGCTTGCCGAAGCCGTGCGCCGCATCGCCGACGAGAGCTCGGTCTCCAGCCTCTTCGACTGAGTCGCGCCGCCCGCCGAAGTGAAGGCACATACGCGCCATTCTTGCACTTCTCCCCTCGCGAAACGGGGGCTCCGCGCACAGGCGGGACGGGCGAAGACCGGTGGCCATGCGCTGGTTAGACCACGCCAAATCCTACATTGGAACGCTCAGGCCAGTGCTTCCCACACCAGCGCCGCGCCGACCAGGATCATCAGCCAGTAGATCGCGGTATAGAAGCGCTCGGGCGCGACGCGGCGGACCAGCCATACCCCGGCCAGCGTCGAGACCAGCGCGAGCGGCAGCAGCGCCGCGGAGGTGAGCAGGTTGGCGCGGCTGAACTGGCCGAGCGCGACATAGGCGGGCACCTTGAGCCAGTTGGTCGCAGCGAAATAGATGGCTGTGGTGCCGACCAATATGTCGCGCGGCAGGTTGCGCGGCAGCACCCAGAGCTGGAACGGCGGCTGGCCGGCATGGGCGATCTGGCTGGTGAAACCCGATGCCACGCCGAACAGCGACCCCACCCATTCGGGCCAGCGCGCAGCGTCGCGGGGCGCCGCATGTGCGGCAGCCCAGAGCCGGTATGCGCCGAACAGGATCGAGATCAGCCCGACCGCCGCCATCACCGCAACCGGCGAGACGCTCGCCGCAAACGCATAGCCCAGCCAGATGCCGAGCACCGATCCCGGCAGCATCCAGCCGATCAGCCGCCAGTCGACCGTGCGGCGGAACGCCCAGACGCTCACCACGTCCTGCGCGATCAGGATCGGCAGGGTGATCGCCGCGGCGCGCACC
The DNA here is from genome assembly GCA_040508955.1 of Sphingomonas sp. Classification (GTDB taxonomy): domain Bacteria; phylum Pseudomonadota; class Alphaproteobacteria; order Sphingomonadales; family Sphingomonadaceae; genus Sphingomonas. Next base: position 37,219 of record JBEVLV010000170.1, read on the forward strand.
GGATCGATCGCGAAGGCGAGCAAGGGCAGCGACAGCGCGCCCATGCCGGCGAACCCGCCCTTGGACAGGCCGAGCAGGATCACCGCCGGAATCGCCAGTGCATAGAAGTGCCAGTCCGAGATCATGACGTCACGCCGCCAATCGCCGCCGGGGAGTCTCAGGCATCTTCTGCCGTCGTGCCGATATCCCCCGCGGCCACCCATTCGCGCCAGATCAGCACTAGTGCCGCCATCACCGCCGGGCCGACGAACAGCCCGAGCAGTCCGATCGTCTCGACCCCGCCGACGATGCCGATCAGCACCCAGACGAACGGCAGGCGCGTGGTGCCCCCGATCAGGCCGGGGCGCAGGAAATGATCGATGACGAAGTTGATCACGAAGCCGAGCACGCCGACGACGATCGCCGCCACCACCGCGCCCTGGACGACCAGGAGCAGCACCGCGACCAGCAGTACCGCGACGAGCCCGAACGGCACTATCGACGCGAGACCCGACAACAGGCCGGTGAGGATCGGGTGGGGCACGCCGGCAAAGGCGAAGATCACCGCCATGATGATTCCCTGCGCCAGGCCGAGCAGCACGAGCCCGTCGACCGTGCCGCGCACCGAGGCGAAGATCTGGCGCCCCACGCGCCCGCCGGCGTCGCCGAACGCCCGGGTCGCGCCGCGTTCGAGCTGCTGCACCACCGTGTCGCGGTCGCGGATCAGGAAGAACAGCACGACGATCGTGAACGCGAAGACGACGACCCGTCGGATGACGTCGTGCGTCAGCGTCCTGGACCGGGCGAGGAGAAGATCCGTGTCGATGCGCGCGAATTGCTCCGACGCGCCGGCGGCGGTGACGAGATGCGCGTTCCACCAGGCCGTGACCTGGGCGGAGCCGGCCGGCAGGTTCGCCACCCAGGCCGGGACGGGCACGCCGTGCGCGCGCGCGTTCGCCAGCCAGAGCGCGACGCCCTGCGCCTCGACGACGGCGCGGGCGAGCGCGACCACGAGCGGCACGACCACGATCAGCAGCACGGCGAAGGTGATCAGGAAGGCTACGAGCGTCTCGTGCCCGGGCCAGCGGGCCAGCAGGCGCCGGCGCAGCGGCTCGACGGCGATCGCGACCACTCCGGCCCACAGGATCGCAGGCACGAACGCCGCGCCGATCCACAGGGCGCCGAGCGCGATGGCCAAGGCGAGCGCGACGCGCGCGCGCACCTGGGCGGGCGTCGAAGTGTCCAAGGCAGTTCCCCCCTATTTGCCGGGCGCCCCGCGCCCCTCGACCCCGACGATGCCCTTCGCAGCCAGGCTCCGCAATGGCCGCGGATTTGCGTCCGCGGCCAAAATGCCTAATCGGGGAGGCCATGGCCGAAGACCGTACCGGACAGATCGCCGTGATCTTCGTATCGCAGCGCACCCGCGACGACGATGCGGGCTATGCCGCCGCGGCGGAGGCGATGGCCGCGCTCGCCGCCGCGCAGCCCGGCTATCGCGGCGCGGACGATGCGCGGGGCGACGACCGGATCGGCATCACCGTCAGCTATTGGGCGGACGAGGCCAGCGCGGTGGCCTGGCGCAAGCATCCCGAGCATGCCGAAACGCGCGAACGGGGCCGGGGGCGCTGGTACGACTGGTACATGCTCCATGTCGCCGAGATCGGCCGCAGTTACGCGTGGGAGCGGGCATGAGGTTCCGGGGCACCGACCGGACCTTCGCATTGCTCTTCACCGTCATGCTCGCCATCGCGTCCGGCAACACCGCGCTGCAATCGGTGCTGCCCGCGCTTGGGCGCTCGATCGGCGCCGCCGACAGTGCGGTCGCGGCGGTCTATTCGATCTCGGGGCTGCTCTGGGTGATATCGGCGCCGTTCTGGGCCGCGCGATCGGACCGGCACGGCAGGCGGGCGATGGTGCTGCTCGGCGTCGCGGGATTCACCGTCTCGCTGGGGCTGTGCGGCGTGTTCCTGGCGCTGGGGATCAACGGCGTGCTGGGCCCGATCGCGACTTTCGGCGCCTTCGTTGCCGGGCGCGTGATCTATGGCAGCTTCGGGTCGGCGGCGCCACCGGCGGTGCAGGCGATCGTCGCCGGGCGCACCAGCCGTGAGGACCGGACCCGCGCGCTCACCCTGCTCGCCTCCGCGTTCGGGCTGGGCACGATCCTGGGGCCGGCGATCGCGCCCTATCTGGTGATGGGCCGGCTGTGGGAAGGCGGACCGCTGATCGGGCTGGCCGGCCCGGCCTTCGTCGCCAGCGCGATCGGCGCGGCGATCTGGATCGCGGTGCTGCGCCTGCTCCCGCGCGAGGAAGGGACGGGCCACGGCACCGCGAGCAGCTACCCTTCGATCGGCGGGCAGGGCACCGGCGCGACCGTGACCGCCGCCACCGCCGAGCATAGCGAGAAGATCGGCTATTTCGAGCCGCGGGTGCGCCCCTGGATCGTGAGCGGGCTGGTGATCGGCCACGCCCAGGCGATGACCGGCCAGGCGATCGGCTTCCTGGTGATCGACCGGCTGCACGTGGACCCGGCCGAGGCGCTGCAGCCGACCGGACTGGTGCTGATGCTCGGCGCCGTCTCCGCGCTGCTGGTGCAATGGGGACTGATTCCGCTGTTCGACCTGCGGCCCAGGACGATGATCCTCGTCGGCGTCGCGCTCGGCGCGGCAGGCTGCGTCGCAACGGGCAGCGCGACGTCGCTCTACGGAATCGCGCTCGGCTATGCGGTGACGTCGCTCGGCATGGGGTTCGCCCGGCCAGGCTTCACCGCCGGCGCGTCGCTGGCCGTCGGACACGCGGCGCAGGGATCGGTGGCGGGCAAGGTCACGTCGGTCAACGGCGCCGCGTTCGTACTCGGGCCGTCGATCGGCGTGGGTCTCTACGAGCTGTGGCGGCCGCTACCCTATCTCACGGCCGCCGGCTGGCTCGTCTGCCTGTTCGTCTATGCCTGGCTCAGCCTTCGCCCTCTCCCTTCGGGCCATGGCCACGGAGCATCCCCGGCGCAATGAAGCCGATCGGCTGGATCGCCGATGCCTGCTGCTTCAACCGGCCCGACATGGCCTGATACTCGTCCTCCATCTCGGGCGTGACGGTGGCGCGTGAATCCTGCAGCGCCTCGTCGAAATGCGCCATCGTGACCTCGCGGGTCTCGAGCGACTGGCGCAGCGCGACCAGGCCGGCGCGGCGCACCACGTCCTCGAGATCGGCGCCGGTGTAGCGCTCGGTCCGGCCCGCGAGATCGGACAGGTCGACATCGCTCGCGAGCGGCATCTTCTCGGTCTGGATGCGCAGGATACGCTCGCGCCCGGCCCTGTCGGGCACGCCGACATAGATCAGCTCGTCGAAACGGCCCGGGCGCAGCAGCGCCGGATCGATCAGGTTCGGCCGATTGGTCGCGCCGATCACCACCACCGATTGCAGCTCTTCGAGCCCGTCCATCTCGGACAGGATCGTGTTGACCACGCGCTCGGTGACCTGGGGCTCGCCCAATCCGCCGCCGCGCGACGGCACCAGGCTGTCGAGCTCGTCGATGAAGATCACGCAGGGCGCGACCTGACGGGCACGGGCGAAGAGCCGGGCGATCTGCTGCTCGGACTCGCCATACCATTTCGACAGGAGATCGCTCGACTTGGTGGCGATGAAGTTCGCCTCCGCCTCGCGCGCGACCGCCTTGGCCAGCAGGGTCTTGCCGGTGCCCGGGGGCCCATAGAGCAGGAAGCCCTTGGCCGGGCGGATGCCGAGGCGCCGGAACGCGTCGGGATCCTTGAGCGGGAGCTCGACGCCTTCCTTGAGCCGCATCTGCGCATCGTCGAGGCCGCCGACATCGTCCCAGCGGACCTGCGGCGCCTGGACCATGACCTCGCGCATCGCGGAGGGCTGGACGCGCTTGATCGCCTCGAGGAAATCCTCGCGGGTGACCGACAGCGTCTCCAGCACCTCGGCCGGGATGCTGCGATCCTCGAGGTTGAGCTGGGGCATCAGCCGCCGCACCGCCTCGATCGCCGCCTCGCGGGTGAGCGCGGCCAGATCGGCGCCGACGAACCCGTAGGTCGTCCGCGCCAGCTCGTTCAGGTCGACATTCTCGGAGATCGGCATGCCGCGCGTATGGATGCCGAGGATCTCGCGACGGCCGCGATCGTCCGGCACGCCGACGACGATCTCGCGATCGAAGCGGCCCGGACGGCGCAGCGCCTCGTCGATCGCCTCGGGGCGATTCGTCGCGGCGATGACGACGATGTTGGCGCGCGCCTCCAGCCCGTCCATCAGCGTGAGCAGCTGGGCGACGAGGCGCTTCTCGGCCTCGCCCGAGACCTGGCCGCGCTTGGGCGCGATCGAATCGATCTCGTCGATGAAGACGATCGAGGGCGCGGTCTTGGCCGCTTCCTCGAACACCTGGCGCAGGCGCGACTCGGACTCGCCATAGGCCGAGCCCATGATCTCCGGACCGTTGATCAGGTGGAAGGTCGCATCGCTTTCGTTGGCGACGGCGCGGGCGAGGCGCGTCTTGCCGGTTCCGGGCGGGCCATGCAGCAGCACGCCCTTGGGCGGATCGACGCCCAGGCGCTGGAACAGCTCGGGATAGCGCAGCGGCAGTTCGACCATCTCGCGGAGCTGGTCGATCGTGCCCGCCATGCCGCCTATATCGTCATAGGTGACGTCGGCACGGCGGCTCTCCTTGGCCTCCTCATATTCGGCGCGCAGCTCGACCTCGGTATTCTCGTCGATATGGACGATCCCGCGCGGCGTGGTGGAGATCACCGCAAGGCGGATCTCCTGGAGTGCATAGGCCGGCGCGCGCACGAACTGCGCGACGTTGGGGGGCACATCGGCACGCTGGTGGCCGACCGTGGCGATCGTGTCGCCGGCGGTGAGCGGGCGCTGGAAGAAGGTACGCTTGAGCGCCTCGCCCGAACCCTGGAGGCGCAGATTCTCCTGCGCGGGGGCGAAGACGACGCGAGTCGCGGGCTTGGATTCGGCGCGGCGGACCTCGACGAAATCCCCCGAGCCGACGCCGGCATTGGCGCGCTGGAGCCCGTCGATGCGGAGCAGTTCCAGGCCTTCGTCCTCCGAATAGGGCAGGACGGCACGGGCGGGGGTGGTCCGCTTGCCGACGATTTCGATCACGTCGCCTTCGGTGATGCCGAGCGCGGCCATCAGCGAACGCGGGATATGGGCCAGGCCGCGTCCGCTGTCTTCGGGCCGGGCATTGGCCACCTGCAGCTTGCGCACCTGTTTTTCTTCGTCCGCCAATTCTCTTCTCCTGTTGGCGTGGAACAGGGAAGCTAAGCATGGCGCGGACAAAAAAAAGGGCCGCCCCGCAGGACGGCCTTGGAAAGTTTTAGGAGAGGATGCCTGAAAGGCATGTCCTATGTGCAGTGCGGCAGGTTTTTGTGCAAGTGCGAAATGATTCATCGTTGAATGCACATCTTGCAATCGCCCTTAACCGGGACGATAGTCAGCGCGCTGAGTGAGATACAGGTTGCACCGTCGGAATCGCTTGCCAAGTTTGTGACGCACTGCACAAAGAAGAGAGAATGCGCCGCCTTCCACCCCTTACCGCCATCGAAGCCTTCGTCCAGGTCGCCCGGCTCGGCTCGATCAAGGCGGCCGCCGAGGAACTGGCGCTGTCCTCGCCTGCGCTCAGCCGGCGCGTACAATCGCTGGAGCGATTCATCGGCAAGCCGTTGTTCGAACGGCGGCACCAGGCACTCAAGCTCAACGATGACGGCGAGCGGCTGCTCGGCCTGATCGCACCCGCGCTCGACGCGATGACCGACGCGGTCGAGGCGATGACGAGCGGGACCGAGCTGCTGCGACTGCGCCTGGGCGTGCTGCCGCTCTATGCGACCCAGCAGCTACTGCCGCGCCTGCCCGAGCTCAAGCGCCGCCATCCCGAGCTGCACCTCGATGTCGATACCGCCGGGCACGGCGTGGCGCGGCTGGGTGACGGGCTCGACGCGGCGATCGTGATCGCGCGCGACATCGATCCGGGCTTCTATTCGCGACGGCTGGACCGCAATCGCGTGCACGTGATCGGCGCGCGCAGCCTGGTGGAGGGGCCGAATCCGGTGAAGGAGCCACAGGACCTCGCGCGGCTCACCGCGCTGGTCCATCGCGACATGCCCGAGACCTTCACCGCCTGGCGCGCTGCGGCGGGCTTCCCCGACCTGGAGCCGGCGGCGATCGATCATTTCGATTCGGGCAATCTGATGCTCGAGGCCGCGGCGCAGGGGCTGGGCGTCGCCTTCATGCTCGAATCGCATTTCGAGGCGGCGCGCGACGAGCGGCTGGTCCAGCTCTTCGACCTCACGGTCGAGAGCCATTACAGCTATTGGTTCGTGTGCCGACCGCGCGCGCTGTCGCAGCGGCCGGTCAAGATCTTCCACGACTGGCTGGTCGAAGCCGTCGCAATGCAGGGCTTGTAAGGCACCCCTCCTCCGAAGAGGAGGGGTTCCATGCCGCGACTATTCGGCGCGCGCCTTGACGATCTTGCCGGGATTGCGCGGCGGCTCGCCCTTGGGGAGCGCGTCGACATGATCCATGCCCTCGGTGACTTCGCCCCAGACGGTGTACTGGCCATCGAGGAAGGTCGCGTCGTCGAGGCAGATGAAGAACTGTGAGTTGGCGCTGTTCGGGTCCATCGTGCGCGCCATCGAGCAGACGCCGCGGGCGTGCGGTTCGCGGCTGAATTCGGCGGGCAGGTCGGGCTTGTCCGAGCCGCTGGTACCGGTGCCGGTGGGATCGCCGCCCTGGGCCATGAAGCCGTCGATCACGCGGTGGAAGACGACGCCGTCGTAAAAGCCCTCATTGGCGAGCTCGACGATGCGGGCGACGTGCTGGGGGGCGAGATCGGGACGCAGCTTGATCTGCACGTCGCCGGTATCGAGCGTGAGGACGAGAGTGGTGGGGTCGGACATTCGATGCTCCTGCGCAAGGATTTGACCGCCACGTAAGCGCGGACGCCGCGACTTGCAAATCCGCGCCCGGGGTGGCAGCGCCTGCGCCACGGGGCCAGCGAAGGAGGTCGAACGATGAGCGAGACCGAACTTCATCCGGGCGAGGACACGCCCGAGAGCGAACTCGACGAGGACGACCGGCTCAAGCCCGAGTTCGTCACCGCCGTGCTCGAGGCCGTCGAGGCCGGCGACTTCGCGGCCGCGCACGCGCTCGCCGAGCCGCTCCACCCCGCCGATATCGCCGACCTGGTCGAGCTGACCCCGGCCGAGGACCGCCCGGCGCTGGCCGCGGCGATCGCCGACCTGATCGATGGCGACGTGCTCGCCGAGATGAACGACTGGGTGCGCGAAGCCCTGGTCGATGCGCTTGAGCCGCACCAGGTGGCCGATATCGCCGCCGAGCTCGATACCGACGATGCCGTCGCGATCATCGAGGACATGGACGCGGAGGACCAGCGCGAGGTGCTCCGCGCGCTCGACCCCGACGACCGCGCCGCGATCGAGGAAGCGCTCTCCTATCCGGAGGAATCCGCCGGCCGCCTGATGCAGCGCGAGCTGGTCGCGGTGCCCGAGCACTGGACCGTCGGCGACGTGCTCGACTATCTGCGCCGCGACGAGGACCTGACGACCGATTTCTGGGAAATCTTCGTCGTCGATCCCTCGCACAAGCCGGTCGGCAGCTGTGCGCTCTCCTGGGTGCTGCGCAGCCCGCGCTCCGTCTCGGTCAGTGACGTCATGAAGCGCGAGCAAACCCTGATCCCGGTCGACATGGACCAGGAGGAAGTGGCGCTGCGCTTCCAGAAATACGCGCTGATCTCCGCTGCCGTGATCGATACCGCGGGACGGCTGGTCGGCATGATCACGGTGGACGACGTGGTCCACATCATCTCCGAAGAGGCCGGCGAGGACATATTGCGCCTGTCGGGCGCGGGCGAGGGCGACATCAACGAGCCGATCCGGCTCACGGTGCGCACCCGCCTGATGTGGCTGCTCGTCAACCTGCCGACCGCGATGCTGGCGGCAGCGGTGGTCAGCCTGTTCGACGCCGAGATCGCCAAATATGCAGTGCTCTCGGCGCTGATGGGAATCGTTTCGGGCATGGGCGGCAATGCCGGCACCCAGACGCTCGCCGTCGTCGTGCGCGCGATCGCGACCAACCAGCTCACCGATTCGAACACCACGCGGATGATCTGGCGCGAGTTCCGTATCGCCGCCTCGAACGGCGTCGCGCTGGGCGTGCTGATCGGACTCGGCACCTATGTCATCTTCGGCCGGAGCGACCTGGCGACGGTGTTCGGCATGGCGATCCTGATCAACAATCTCGTCGCGGGGCTGGCCGGTGTCTTCGTGCCCGTGACGCTCGATCGCTTCCGCATCGATCCGGCGGTTTCCTCGTCGGTGTTCGTGACGATGTGCACCGATTGCATGGGCTTTTTCTCGTTCCTCGGCCTGGCGATGCTGTTCCGGGTCGCCGGCTGACTTGATCGTCGGCGTCCGCGCGCCCAGATCGCACGCGTGCCGCTACATCTCACCAAGGTCGCCTTCGGCGCCGAAAGCATCGAAGCCCTCGCCCAACGCCTCGCCTCGCGCAGCAACCCCTGGGGGCTGACCACGCGCTACCTGCCCAAGCGGCACGAGGAGATCGGCGGGCAGGGATCGCTGTTCTGGATCCTGAAGCACCAGCTTATCGGCCGCACCCCGATCACCGGCTTCGGCGAAGCCGAGGGCGGGCGCACCGCGATCCTGATGGAGCCGCGGCTGATCCTGGTCCAGGCGCGGCCCAAGCGCGCGCATCAGGGCTGGCGCTATCTGGAGGGTGCGGACGCACCGCCCGATCTCGGCGACGCCGGTGCGGGAGTTGCGGAGATGCCGGCGGGGCTGGTTGGCGAGCTGGCGGCGATGGGGCTGATCTGATCCGACGTTAGTGCTTCTGCAGAGACGGAAGCCCACAAGCGTTCGGCGGCTCGTCCCTTCTAGTTCGCCAGCTGCGGGAAGGCGTTGCGGAACGCGGTCACCTTGGGCTTGTCCCAGCGGACGATGTAGGGGTGCGTCGGGTTCCGCCAGAAGAAATCCTGGTGATAGGCCTCGGCCGGATAGAAGGCGCCGGTCTCCAGCTTGGTCACGATCGGCTTGGGGAAGGCCTTGGCGCGGGTCAGCTGGGCGATGTAGGCCGTGGCGACGCGACGCTGCTCCGCATTCTGCGGGAAGATCGCCGAGCGATAGCTGGGTCCGACATCGGGCGTCTGGCGATTGAGCTGGGTCGGATCGTGCGCGACTGAGAAATAGACGCGCAGCAGCGTGCCGTAGCTCACCTTGCTCGGATCATAGACGATGCGGACCGCCTCGGCATGGCCCGTCGTCTCGGTCGAGACCTGGTCATAGGTGGCGGTGGCGCGGGTGCCGCCCGCATAGCCGTCGGTGACCGACTGGACGCCCTTCACCGACTGGAACACCGCCTCCATGCCCCAGAAGCAGCCCCCCGCCAGGATCGCAACCTGCGGCCCCTTGCCCGCCGTCGCATCGGCGGCAGGCGCGGGAATCGGAACCGCGCGCTCGGCGGCCATGCCGCCGCTGCCGTTGGCGGCCAACACGAGGAGGCCGGCCGCGGCGGCGGCGGGGAGAATCAGCTTCAACATGGACGCGGTCCTGATCATTGGGGCTACCCGCTATACGTCGGAAGTCCGCGCCCGGTTACAAGTCAGCGGAGCGCGGCGCATGCCTCCTGAATCCGGCCGCAAGCCTCGGTCAGCAGCGCTTCCGAGGTCGCATAGCTGATCCGCAGCGCCGGCGAGAAGCCGAACGCCCCGCCATGCACCGCCGCGACGCGCGCATCGTCGAGCAGATAGCCGACCATCGTCTCGTCGCTGTCGATCACCAGTCCCTTGGGCGTGGTCTTGCCGATCAGCCCCGAGAATTCGGGATAGACGTAGAAGGCGCCTTCGGGACGCGGGCAGGTCATGCCGTTGATCTGGTTGAGCATCGAGACGACGAGATCCCGGCGGCCCTGGAAGGCGGCAACGCGCTCCTTGAGGAAGCTCTGGTCGCCGTTGAGCGCCGCGACCGATGCGGCCTGCGAGACGCTGCACGGGTTCGAGGTCGATTGCGACTGGAGCTTGCCGATCGCCTTGATCAGCCAGGCCGGGCCGCCGGCATAGCCGATGCGCCAACCGGTCATCGCATAGGCCTTGGACACGCCATTGGCGGTCAGCGTGCGATCGAACAGCGACGGGCACACCTCGGCGATCGTGCGGAACTCGAAGCCGTCATAAAGGATGTGCTCGTACATATCGTCGGCATAGATCAGCACGTGCGGGTGGCGCTCGAGCACCGCGCCCAGCGCCTTGAGTTCAGCCTCGCTATAGGCGGCGCCGGTCGGGTTCGACGGCGAGTTGAGCACCACCCACTTGGTCTTCGCGGTGATCGCCGCCTCGAGCTGCTCGGGACGGAGCTTGTAGCCCTGGTCCGCACCGGCCGCGACGAACACCGGCGTTCCGCCGGCGAACTCGACGACGTCGGGATAGCTCACCCAATAGGGGGCCGGGACGATCACCTCGTCGCCCGGATCGATCGTCGCGCAGAACGCATTGAACAGCGTGTGCTTGCCGCCCGAGTTCACGCTGATCTGGTTCTCGGCATAGGTGAGGTTGTTGTCGCGGGCGAACTTGCCGACGATCGCCTGCTTGAGTTCGGGCGTGCCGTCGACATTGGTATATTTGGTCTTGCCCGCGCGGATCGCCTCGATCGCGGCTTCCTTGACGAAATCGGGCGTGTCGAAATCGGGCTCGCCGGCGCCGAGACCGATCACGTCGATCCCCTGACGCTTCAGCTCGAACACACGGCTCGTCATCGCGAGCGTGGCGGAGGGCTGGATGCGCTGGAGCGCGGCGGAAGTCTGCATGGAGAGGCGCCTTTTTTCCGATTGGGACGGCGCCTATTGGTCCGCCTAGGCGATTTTCGCAACCGTAACGGCTGCAACCAATCCGCGCAGCGCATTGCCGAGGAAAAAACCACCCGCCAGATCGCCCGGCCTGAGGTCGCCCTCGACCGTGCGGCCGGTTTCGAGCAGCTCGGCGCGCAGCACGCCGGGGAGCAGGCCGCGCGACAGCGGCGGAGTGACGAGCTTGCCGTCCCGCTCGACGAAGATCGAGGTGAAGCTGCCTTCGGTGAGGAAGCCCTCCGGATCGGTGAAGATGATTTCCCAGGCGCCCGAGGCGGCGCGGGCGGAGTCGTAGAAGCCACGCCGCGTGGTCTTGTGGGCGAGGCGGAAGTCGTCTGGCGCGACTTCAAGCGGCGCGATTGCCACCTCGACCGGCCCGGCGACCGGAGCGGGAAGCGGCGCGATGCCGATCGCGACCGCGCCCGACGGGGCGAGCAGCAGGCGCACGCGCGCCGGATTGCGCAGGCGGAAGGTGGCGGCCTGAAGCTCGTTGCGGGCCGAATGGCGATCGAAGGCGAAGCCCAGGCCATCGGCGCTCGCCTTCAGCCTCGCGAGATGGCGCTCGAGCAGCGGCACGCCTTCCTCCGGATCGAAGCGCATCGTCTCGATAAGGTCGAAGGGGGTTTCTCCAGCCGTCACGAAAGCTCCCTTGGCAAGGCATTCCTCCCATTCGGCCGCCGCATTCGAATCGGCGACGATGCCCGAGCCCAGGCCGAGCCGGGCGATACCGTCCGCCGCAGGGCGCAAGGTGCGAATCGCGACATTGAACATGGCATCGCCATCGGCGTCGATCCTTCCGATCGAGCCGGTATAGGTGCCGCGCGCATCTTTCTCGACCTCGGCGATCACCTGCATTGCGCGAATCTTGGGCGCGCCGGTGACCGAGCCGCAGGGGAAGAGGGCGATCAGGGCGTCGACCGGATCGAACCCCTCGGCAAGCTCGGCGGTGACCGACGAGACCATCTGATGGACCGTCGGATAGGTCTCGACCTCGAACAGGCTCGGCACCGAGACGCTGCCCGGACGGGCGACGCGGGCGAGATCGTTGCGCATCAGATCGACGATCATCAGGTTTTCGGCGCGCTGCTTGGGGTCGGAGCGAAGCGATTCGGCATTGGCGCGATCGATCGCAGGATCGGGATCGCGGACCGCGGTACCCTTCATCGGACGCGCGGTGAGCCGGCCCTTCTCCAACGCAAAGAATAGTTCGGGCGAGAAGCTCAGCAGCCATTCGCTCCCGGTCGCGACCAGCGCGCCATAGCCGGCGCGGGCGCGGGCGCGGAGCAGGGCGTAGAGCGCGGCTGCGCTGCCGGCGGTGCGGACGATGGCGCGGAAGGTGAGGTTGGCCTGATAGATGTCGCCGGCGGATATATAGTCGAGCACCTGCGCCAGCGCGGCGCCATAGTCGGATCGGTCGATCTCGGGCCGGGGCGCGCCGGCCCAGGCGCCGGCGGGATCGGGGAGCAGGGCGGGTACCTGATCGGCGGGAAGCTCGGCATGCCCCCGGAACAGGCCGAACCATAGAAAGGGCGCGGCGCCGGGATGGCCCGCTGCGGCGGGTTCGAACGCGGCGCCGGCTTCGTAGGCGAGATAGCCAGCCGCATCGAGGCCGCGCGCACGGGCGCCTCGCAATGTCTCGAGTGCCGGGCGGACCTCATCGAGGCGGTCGGCGCGGACGATCTCGACCGGATCGACATAGAGCCGCGCCGGCGCGCCATTCGGGCGGGCATCGTCGAGCAGCACGAAGGGCGGTACAGGAAGACGCATTCTCCGGCGGGCATGCCGCTCTGCGCCGCATCCGGCAAGCCCGTGTTGCCGCGCGGGCGCCGGGCAACTAACTGGGCGGCATGCCCGACCCCACCAATCCCCCGATGCGCGCGGCGATCGTGCCCGTCACGCCGCTCCAGCAGAACTGCACGCTTCTGTGGTGCACCGAGACGATGCGCGGCGCATTCTGCGATCCGGGCGGCGATCTGGATAAATTGCGCGCGGCGGCGAAGCAGCACGGCGTTACCATCGAGAAGATCCTCGTGACGCACGGCCATATTGACCATTGCGGATCGGCGGGCGAGTTCGCCAGGGAGCTGGGCGTGCCGATCGAGGGGCCGCACGAGGCCGATCGCTACTGGATCGCGCGGCTGGAGGATGACGGGCGCAACTATGGCGTGCGCGGCATGCCGTTCGAGCCCGATCGCTGGCTGGTCAACGGCGACCAGGTGACCGTCGGCAATCTCACGCTCGACGTCTATCACTGCCCGGGACACACGCCGGGGCATGTGATCTTCCACCATCCCGACTCGAAGCTGGCGCTGGTCGGCGACGTGCTGTTCCAGGGATCGATCGGCCGCACCGACTTCCCGCTGGGCAATCACCAGGACCTGATCGACGCGATCACCGGCCGGCTATGGCCGCTGGGCGGCGAGACGGTGTTCGTCCCCGGCCATGGCCAGCCGAGCAATTTCGCGCACGAGCGGCGGACCAATCCGTTCGTTGCCGACTCGGTGCTCGCCGGACGGTAGCCGGAGACCTAAAAGTCGCAAAAGT
>JBEVLV010000171.1:0-31448 GCA_040508955.1 Sphingomonas sp.
GAGCGCCGCGCGCAAGCGCGCGCCCGTCGCCTTGATGCCGTCCAGAAAGCCTTCGGCCAACACGACGTCCAGCACAGCTTCGCCCGCCGCCATCGCCAGCGGGTTGCCGCCATACGTCGATCCGTGCGTGCCGATCACCATCCCCTTGGCCGCTTCCTCGGTCGCCAGGCACGCGCCCAAGGGGAAGCCGGCGCCGATGCCCTTGGCGACGGTCATGATGTCCGGGGTGATGCCGTAATGCTCATAGGCCCACATCTTGCCGGTGCGGCCATAGCCGCACTGGATCTCGTCGAGCACCAGCAGCAGGCCATGCTCGTCGCACGCTTTCCGGAGTCCCTGGATGAACTCCTGGGTGCCCGCGGTCATGCCGCCCTCGCCCTGCACCGTCTCGATCAGGAAGCCGGCGGTCTCGTCGTCAATTGCCGCCAGTGCGCCCTCGAGATCGTTGAACTTCACATAGTCGAAGCCCGGGAGCAGCGGCTCGAAGCCGTCGCGCATCTTGGGCTGGTCGGTCGCGGAGATCGCGCCGATCGAACGGCCGTGAAAGGCGTTCTTGAAGGTGATCAGCTTGTGGCGCTGCGGGTTGCCGTTGACGAAGTGATAGCGGCGCGCGGTCTTGATCGCGCACTCGATCGCCTCGACGCCCGAGTTGGTGAAGAACACCGTGTCGGCGAAGCTGTTGTCGACGATGCGCTGCGCCAGCGCCTCGCCCTGGGGCGAGCCGTAGAGGTTCGACACGTGCATCAAGGTCGCAGCCTGGTCGGCGATCGCCTTGGTCAGATGCGGATGGCCATGGCCCAGCGCGTTGACGGCGATGCCGGCGGCGAAATCGAGATACTGCTCGCCGCGTTCGCCATAGAGATAGACCCCCTCGCCTCGCACCGGCCGCACGCCGCACCGCGGGTAGACGGGCATGAGCGGGGTGATGGCCACGGGTCATTCTCCTTCGAAAAGCAAAAAGGCGGCCCACCGGGGACCGCCGGAGCGCGCTTTTACGATTCGGTGAAGGGACGCGTCAACACCATGGGGCGAGGATCGTTTTGGGGGGCATGAAGGTTGGCTTGGCAACGGAGGTGACCATGCCGGCGATACTCGAGAAATGGGAAGTCATGCCTCACGAACCGCTCGTCGAGATCGACGACGGCATCCTCACCGTGGCAGGCGAGATCCGCATGCCGCTGGGCAATTTCCCGCGGCGGATGACGGTGGCGCGGCTGCGCGGCGATCGCACCGCCGTCTACAGCGCGATCGCGCTCGACGCGCCGGAGATGCAGCGGATCGAGGCGATGGGCCGGCCCGCCTTTCTGATCGTGCCGGGCGACCATCACCGGCTCGACGCGCGCATCTGGAAGGATCGCTATCCCGACATCCGCGTCGTCGCGCCGCCGGGCGCGCGCGAGGCGGTCGAGGAAGCCGTGCCTGTCGACGCGACCAGCGACGTGCTCGACGATCCCCAGGTGCGGCTGATCGTCATGCCCGGCACCGGCGGGCATGAGGCCGCGCTGGAGGTGCGGCGCGCGTCGGGGCTGACGATCGTCGCCAACGACCTGATCGCCAACGTCGCGCACCCGCACGGGATCGGCGCGCAGATCATGGCGCGGCTGATGGGCTTCGGCGTCTCCGAGCCGCAGATCCCGCGCGTCGTCCGCCACATGATCGTCGAGGACAAGGTCGCGCTCGCCCACCAGTTCGCCGATTGGGGCGCGGCGCCGGATCTTCGCCGCATCCTCGTCAGCCATGGCGACGTGATCGAGGAGAATGCCGCCGAGGTGCTGCGCACGCTGGCGGATGCGCTGGATTGATCGACACAAAAAGAAAGCCCGGCGCGATGGCCGGGCTTCCCAGATTTTCGATCTGTCTCGCGGATCAGGCGAAGGCAACCGTCGTCTTGCGGCGACGGGCCATGAAGCCGATGCCAGCGAAGCCGGCAAGGAACATTGCCCAGGTCGATGCCTCGGGAACGGCGGCAGCCTGTGTGAAGGTGCCCGATGCGTTCACCAGGCCGAGTTCGTTCGGATAGGAGCCCGCCTGATCGCGCGCGCCCTCGGTGCCGCCTTCCAGGAAGAGGCTGCCATAGCCGCCGAGACCGAAGCTGATCAGCCAGCCCTTGATGTTGCCCGACGAATCGGTGTCGATGAAGACATTGTTGGTGATGAAGGAGCAGCCGCAGGTCTTCAGATAGGATGCGATGAAATTGGTCGACAGGCCGAAAGCACCGGCATTGAAGTCGAAGTTCGCAACGTTGCCGGCCTGTTGCGAGAAGTTGAGATTGGCAGCGAGCGGCGTGTTGAAGGTGATCGAGCCGGTGATGTTATCCGACGTCGTGAAATGCGACAGCGCGCTGGCGTCGTGCGTGATATTGGTGAAATCGGCGCCGGCATAATTGTAGGTCACGGCGGCGTTCGCGCTTGCAATCGGAGCGACTGCCACAGCGGCGGCCAGAGCCGCGATCAGATTGAATTTCAGCATCCCTAGAACCTCATATTGCGAAGGTGCACCGCTCGGTCACGCCGCACTGGCTGCTGGGTTATGGACGCTCCGTGATGGATCCATGACAAATCGTGAAGATGGTTAAAAAAAGGTAAAAGAATCAGAGTATTGATGCGGTGGTTACCATTCCGGGACAAATGGCGTTACCTCGGCAAAGGGCAAGACGAGGCTTGGGCTGACCACGCGCTTGCAATGTAGGATTTCGCCTGCTCGGCTGCAGCGCGCCCATGACTGGCGCCGCTCCTTGAACCTTGAATACGCAACGCGAGGCGCACGACCGTCGCGTTCCGGTCGCTCGAGTGTCGCGTCGATGACGCGTCGGCGTCGCGACCTGTCGCGCCGGTGTCGCGTCGAGGAGGCACCGGTGTCGCGGCGGTGTCGCGGCGGTGTCGCGTCCCCGACTCGCGACGACGCAGCGCCTCTGGAGAGCCGGAAATTTACCCCCGTCGTCGATAAACTTCGTCAACCGACAACCAAGCGCCCTGCTCCTAGGGCGTCGCGCCGCCCACCACGCGGTTCCACTGCCCGGCCACGCCGCGCACCCGGCCATAATCGGACAGGCAGCCCATATAGAGCGGGTGGAATTCGAGCGGCTTGGCGAGATTGTCGATCGCGTTCCACGCCTCGCAGGTCTTGCCGTTGAAGACGTGCTTGTCGGGATCCTCGCCGCCGGGAATGCCCTCGTTGCTGATAAAGGCCATGGCGAGCCCGCCATGGTCGATGCCGAACTGCTCGGCGCTCGCCACCGAGAAGCGATAGACCTGGTTCTCGAGCAGCGACACGGCGCGCGCCGCGACCGTCAGCGACGACCATTTGAGCATCGGCGTGCCGTCCGCGTTCCAGGGCTCCGAATAGAGTATGCCGTTGACGATCAGCGTCACCTTGGCGTCCCGGGGCACGTTGCCGCCCAGCGACTGGACGATCTGCTCGAGGAACACGCCGAAGCGCGCGCCGCCGTCCATGTACATGTTGGTGCGCGGACCGTCGTCGCCGGCGATCGTCAGCGTCACCGGATAGGCCGAGGGCGGCACCGAGGAGGACGCGACCAGCGCCTGGATATAGCAGCTCTGGAGCGTCGCGGTCCGCCCTTCCCAGCCCGGCTGGTCGACGCGGCCGGCAAGTTCGGTCAGGTCGATCGCATAGCCCTTGCCGTCGTCGAGATTGACCGTGCCGACGAACAGCTTGCGCCCCTTGGCCTGCTCCTCGGCGATCTGTTTCAGCGTGTCGTGCGAGATCAGCGCCTGGAGCCGCGCCTCGAGCGGGCCGAAGGTCGCCAGCGCACCGCGGCTGAGGCCGCCGATGATGCCGCCCTTGCTCGGGGTGGCGACATCGCCCTCCTTGTCGATCGAATAGGCGAGCGCGAGGTCTCCGGCGCTCGATGCACCCGGCGTGATGCTGCCGGCGAGCGGCCCGTCGACCCAGCCATAGGTCCGGTCCTTCGGCGGGGCGCGGTTGGCGAGGAACAGGAAGGTGCTCTGCAGCGATCCGGTGCTGACCCCGGTGACGACGTCATAGTCGGGGATCGACTTGAGCCCGTGGAAGAAGCCCGCGCCGAACGCGCCATGCTGGCTGCCGCCGCTCAGGACCAGAAACTGGGGCGCCGGTTTGCCGGGGCCACGCTGGGCGACGACGGTACGCAATTCGGTGGCGAAGCGGTCGTCGACGCCGAGCACCTGTGGCCTGGTGCTCCATTGCGGCCGGCCGGGATCGACGCTGAGCGGGATCGCGCGATAGTCGCACGCCGCAACCGGCGCCGGCCGCGTCTGCATGCATCCCGCCAGGCTCGCGCCCAGCGCCGCGATCGCCAGCAACTTTCCGAGAAACCGCATCATCGCCCCCAATGACTTCGCGCCCGCGCTTTATGCCCCGCCAATGGGTTTGGCAATTTGCACCAGAACAATATCGCTCGGGAACGATGCTGGAATCGCGACCTTCTATTCCCGGAATATTCTTCCATTGCTTTATTTATACACGAAGATTCCGCCGTTTACCTTGTTACCGAAAACCGTCTCACGCTGGGACGTCGATTCGTTTCCTGGAAGAAACGATGGTTAATTACTTGTGAATGCTCGAAATTGCCCATATCCGCCCCTCTGCGAACTTTGGAGATAGGCATCAAGCCTTCCCAGGCTCGCAAGAAAACTCAGACCTAGGGGGAATTATGCGTTTCATTTCAAAGGCGCTGATCGGCGCTTCGCTTCTTTCGCTCACGCCGACCGCGGCCAACGCAGCGACGATCTTCCAGCTCGATATCTTCGGGACGCCGAGCAACAACACCAGCAACGACAAGCCGCGCTTCCTGCTGTCGAACCTGTCGACCGCCGGCGAGGACATCACCGGCATCACGATCAACTACACGCTGCTCCCGGGCATGCCGAACGCGATCATCGACGTGGTCGACGGCTTCACCTCGGTCGGCGGCACCTCGCCGTCGGTGAAGGTCCTCACTTCGGCACCGACGAGCTCGAACGGCCAGGGCAGCACCGGGCTGTCGATCACCTACAAGCCCGGCACCTTCCAGGTCGGCGACAAGTCGCAGTTCTTCGCCGAGTTCGACCTTGCAGGCAAGAACGGTACGACCATCGACTTCCGCAAGCTGCTGTTCAGCGGCAACGCCACCGGCACGGTTACCTTCGGCAATGGCGAGACGGCGAACTTCGACCTGGGCACCTTCGGCGACAAGGCCGTCTACACCTATACCGGTGGCGGCGCGGCCGGCGTTCCCGAGCCGGCGGCGTGGGGCATGATGATCGGCGGCTTCGGCTTCGCCGGCGCTGCGCTGCGCAACCGCAAGCGCGCCGCCAACCGGGTGGCAGCGGCCTAAGGACGCGCCATTATCGCAGGATAGGAAGGGCGGTCTTCGGGCCGCCCTTTTTTCAGCTCTTGATCTTCCAGCCGCCGCGCAGCAGCGAATAGCAGAGCAATGCCAGCGCCACGTCGAGCCCCAGGATCACCGCGCTGCCGAGCAGGATCGGCGAATCGGCGACGCCCAGGAAGCCGTAGCGGAAGCCCGAGATGATGTAGAAGAAGGGGTTGGCGTGGCTGATCGCCTGGAAGGTCGGCGAGAGGCGCTCGACCGAATAAAAGGTGCCCGAGAGCAGCGAGAGCGGCGCGACCACGAAATTGGTGACCGCGGCGGCGTGATCGAACTTCTCGGCCCAGATCGACGTCATCACGCCGAGCAGGGCGAGGAACAGCGAGCCGAGGAAACCGAACCACAGCACCGCCCAGAGGTGATGCGGCCAGGCATGGACGCCCGGCCAGAGCTGCATCGCCAGCCACACCGCGCCCCCGACGCAGAAGGCGCGCGTCACCGATCCCCCGGTGAGCGCCGCGAGCAGCTCGGCCGTAGAGAGCGGCGGCATCAGATAATCGACGATCGTGCCCTGGATCTTGCCGACGAGCAGCGAGAAGCTGGCATTGGCGAAGGCATTCTGGAGCATGCCCATCACGATCAGGCCCGGCGCGATGAAATCGGCGAAGTGGATTTCCTGACCCCGGACGGTGACCATCCGGCCCCCGCCACCCAGAGCGACGGTAAAAACGATCAGAAACAGCATGGTCGTGACGGCCGGCGCCCACACCGTCTGGAGCTGCACCTTGAAGAAACGGCGCACCTCCTTGATATAGAGGGTTCTGAGGCCTCCCCAGTTCACGTTGCGAATCACCGGAACGCCGGGTTCGGGGAGGTTCTGGCCGAATTCTGGGTGGCTGCTCATCGCGCGTTCGCGTAACCGCTGAAGGCGCCGCCCGCAAGTTGAAGGAAGACCATGAGCTGGACCGACGAGCGTATCGAGACGCTGAAGAAGATGTGGGATAGCGGCCTGACCGCCACCCAGATCGCCGAGGAACTGGGCGGCGTGAGCCGTAACGCCGTGATCGGCAAGGCGCACCGCCTGGGTCTGCCTGCCCGCCCGTCGCCGGTGAAGCCGAACGAGGCCAAGGCCGAAGCGGCGGCCAAGCCCGCTCCGGCGCCTGCCGCCGCGGCACCCGTCGCTGCGGCGCCTGCGCCTGCTCCGACGCCCAAGCCGGTCGCTCCGGTCGAGCCGCGCGAAGCCGCGCCGGTCGCTTCCGAACCCAAGGCCGATGGCCCGGTGCTCCGCTCGGTCGGCCCCGGCGGCTTCCTGCGCCAGAATCCCGGCGAGCAGGCGGCGCCGATCACGCCCGCACCGCCGCGCCGACTGGTGCCCGCCAAGCCGAGCGACGCGATCGCCGGCAAGACGAGCCTGCTCGACCTGAACGATCGCATCTGCAAATGGCCGCTCGGCCATCCGGGCGAGCCCGATTTCCATTTCTGCGGCGACAAGGTGAATCCGGGCTTCCCTTACTGCGTCGCACATTGCGGCCACGCCTATCAGGCACAGCTGCCGCGCCGCGACCGCCGTCCGCCGCCCCCGATGCCGTTCGGCGGCCCGCGCGTCCGCTGACCCGCGATACTTCGATCGAAAGGTCATGGGGAATCGTTCCTCATGGCCTTTTCCTATCTCCGGACCGGAGCACCGCACCCCGGCGATACGCCTCGCATCGATGCGGCTCTATGCTTTACGCGTCGCTAACTATTTGTCCGTTATGGACCTTTCATGTCCTCGCGGATCCGTACCTTTGTCGCACGGCGCGCCGTCGCCCTCCAGATCGCCGGCGTCGTGACAGCGATGCTGGTCGCTGCATTGTATCCGCCGACGCACGGCAGGATGATCCTGGTCCCCTTATGGCCGGGCGCCGAGCGGGGCATGATCGCGCGGGCGCTGGATAGCAAAGCGCTGCTCGTCGGATCGGGCCCTCTACCCAATTCCTTCGTCGTCCTTGCCGACCGTTCCGCGGTCATCGGCCCGATGCTGCGACGCGGCGTGGCCGTGCTCGCGGCACCGCCTGCCGCATGCGGCGAGAAGAAGCGGGTCGCATGATCGGCACCGATATCAATCGCCTTCGCCAGCGCGGGATCGAGATCCTCGTGGCTTCGGCCTGGGGGGTGGTCGTCCTGCTTTTCGCGCTTGGCCTGAGCCTGGGCGGAGAGCGAACGATGCTCGTCGCCGTGCTCGGCTGCTGCGCCAACGCTCTGCCTACTCTGATGGCAATCCGGCATCGCCACGATCTCTCGGCCCGGCTGGTGACGGGCTCGCTCGCCGCGATCCACCCTGCGCTGATGGTCTATGCGCTGGCCGGCCATGGCTGGCAGATGGATGCGCACATGTATTTCTTCGTCGCGCTCTCGTCGCTGACGGTATTGTGCGACTGGCGTCCCATCGCGCTCGCCGCCGGGCTGATCGCGGTACACCACCTCGTGCTCGACGTGGCGATGCCGGCATGGGTGTTCGAAGGCGGCGAGGATTTCCAGCGGGTTCTGTTTCACGCCGCAGCGGTAGCCCTCCAGCTTGCCGTACTGAGCTATATATCGGTCTGGCTCGCCCGGCTGATGCGGCAACAGACCGAAGCCCGCGCAGCGAGCGAAGGGCTTGCCGAAACCGCCGATACGCGCCGTGCCGAGGTAGAAGCAGCGATGACCGCGATGCGCGCAGCGGAGGCACGCGAACGCGACGAGCGGGCACGGCGCGAGGCGCTCGAACGCGATACCGCCACTGCCCGCCGGCATGAGACGCTGGCGGTCGCCGCGGCGTTCCAGGCATCGGTCGCCGACGTCGTCGGCGCGGTCTCGCAGTCGGCGGGCGATCTCGATCGGTCGGCGCACGCACTGAACGACCTTGCCCGGCGCGCGAGCGACGAATTGAGCGAGACCGCACGCATCGCGGATCAGGCGTCGACCACCGCGGAGAGCCTGGCGACCGACGTCCACGACCTGTCCGCGTCGATCCTCGCGATCGCCGCCAGCGTCGACCAGCAGGCGCGGCTGAGCGACGGCGCCCGCAGCGTTTCTGCGTCGGGGGAATCGGCGGTGCACCAGCTTTCGCACCAGGCCGGCTCGATCGGCGATTTCGCCCAGTCGATCCACGAGATCGCCGCGCGCACCAACCTGCTCGCGCTCAACGCCACGATCGAAGCGGCGCGCGCCGGCGATGTCGGCCGCGGCTTTGCGGTGGTGGCGCACGAGGTGAAGCAGCTCGCCAGCCAGGCGAGCGGCGCGACCGACCAGATCCGCACACTCGCCGGCACGGTCACCGGGGGTGCGAGCGTGGCCCATGACGCGCTCGCCGAGATCGCCACGACGGTGGCCGAGGTTGCCGGCGCGGCCGAGGCGATCCGGCTCGAGGTCGACCGCCAGCGCCAGTCCGCCCGCGCGATCGAGGGCACGGCACGCGACACCGCGCAGGGCGCCATCGAGATGGCGGACCGGATCGGCGCGATCGCGGCGGTGGCCGGGGATACCGAGCGGCTCTCGGGCCGCGTCTCGGATGCCGCGACCAGCCTGTCGCACACCGCCCGCGCGCTGCAGAGCGCCACCGAACGCTTCGTCGAGCAGCTGCACGCGGCCTGATCCGCGCCTTGCGTGGGTGCAGGGCCAGCCCCTATACCTCGCTGATGTCCGAAGACCTGTTTGCCGCGCCGGGCGTACCCGCCGGAACCTATGATGCCTCGTCGATCGAAGTGCTGGAGGGGCTGGAGCCCGTCCGGCGCCGGCCCGGCATGTACATTGGCGGCACTGACGAGCGAGCGCTGCACCACCTCGCCGCCGAGGTGCTCGACAATGCGATGGACGAGGCGGTCGCCGGACATGCGACGCGCATCGAGGTGACGCTGGAGCCGGGCAACCGGCTAACGATCGTCGACAATGGCCGCGGCATCCCGGTCGATCCGCACCCCAAATTCCCGGACAAGTCCGCGCTGGAGGTGATCCTCTCGACGCTCCACTCGGGCGGCAAGTTCGACGGCAAGGCCTATGCGACCTCGGGCGGCCTGCATGGCGTCGGCGTCAGCGTGGTCAATGCGCTGTCGAACGATACCGTCATCGAGGTGGCCCGCGAGAAGCAGCTCTATCGCCAGCGTTTCAGCAAGGGGATCACCCTGGGGCCGCTCGAGCATCTGGGCGGCACGCCCAACCGGCGGGGCACCTCGGTCGCCTTCACCCCCGATCCCGAGATCTTCGGGCCGGAGATGCATTTCAAGCCCGCCCGGCTCTACAAGCTGGCGCGCTCCAAGGCCTATCTGTTCGCCGGCGTCGAGATCCGCTGGAAATGCGCGCCCGAGCTGATCACCGATGAGACGCCGCCCGAGGCGGTGTTCCAGTTCCCCGGCGGGCTCGCCGACCATCTGAAGGAGCAGATCGCCGGCCGCGAATGCGCGACCGCCGATTTCTTCTCGGGCAGCCAGGACTTCCCGGGCGAGGCGCAGGGCCGCGTCGAATGGGCAGTGTCGTGGCCACTGTGGAGCGACGGCTCGTACAGCTGGTATTGCAACACCATTCCCACGCCGGACGGCGGCACCCACGAGGCGGGGCTCCGCGCAGCGCTAACCAAGGGCATCCGCGCGTTCGGCGAGCTTGTTGGGAACAAGAAGGCCAAGGACATCACCGCGGACGATCTGATGACCGGGTCCGAGCTGATGCTCTCGGTCTTCATCCGCGATCCGCAGTTCCAGTCGCAGACCAAGGACCGGCTGACCTCGCCCGAGGCGGCGACCCTGGTCGAGCGTGCCGTCCGCGACCATTTCGACCATTTCCTCTCGGATCATATGGACCGTGGCAAGGCCCTGCTCGGCTATGTGCTCGAACGGATGGACGAGCGGCTGAAGCGCAAGGCCGAGCGCGAGGTCAAGCGCAAGACCGCGACTTCTGCCCGCAAGCTGCGCCTGCCCGGCAAGCTCACCGACTGCTCGGCGGACGATCCCAAGGGCACCGAGCTGTTCATCGTCGAGGGCGATTCGGCCGGCGGATCGGCCAAGCAGGCGCGCGACCGCAAGACCCAGGCGATCCTACCGATCCGCGGCAAGATCCTGAACGTCGCCAGCGCCACCAGCGCCAAGATCCTGGCCAACCAGGAGATCGCCGACCTGATCCTGGCGATGGGCTGCGGCACGCGGAAGGACTGCGACGCATCCAACCTGCGCTACGAGCGCATCATCATCATGACCGACGCAGACGTGGACGGCGCGCATATCGCCACGCTGCTGATGACCTTCTTCTTCCAGGAGATGCCGGACATCGTGCGGCAGGGGCATCTCTACCTCGCCCAGCCGCCGCTCTATCGCCTGACGGTGGGCTCGAAGAGCCTCTATGCCCGCGACGACGCGCACCGGATCGAGATCGAGGCCACGGCGTTCAAGGGCAAGAAGGTCGAGGTCAGCCGCTTCAAGGGCCTGGGCGAGATGAACCCCAACCAGCTCAAGGAAACGACGATGGACCCGGCGACGCGCGGCATGCTGCGCGTCACGCTGCCCCAGGAATATGAGGAGCGCGCCGGCGTGAAGGACCTGGTCGACCGGCTGATGGGCAACAATCCGGCGCACCGCTTCGCCTTCATCCAGGAGAATGCAGCGCGGCTCGACGAGGAAGTGATCGACGCCTGAGGCTCCGGGCTGCGGGGCGCAAGAGGCTCAAGCGCTTCTCCTGCCGCACAGTGGACCCCGGCACTTCGGCCGGGGTGACGGTTGGGATAACGGTCCCGCTATCCCCGCATCCTGAGCGCGTGGTAGCGCGTGCGTGCCGCAATTGCGGTGATCATCAGCATCAGCCCGGCGCCGACCACCGTGAAGGCGAGCCACAAAGGCACCGCGAGCAGTTCGCGCCGCTGGAGCGCGACGAGCACCGCGCCCAGCGCCGCCAGGCCGATGCCCGCCAGGCGGATGCCCCACGCCACGCCGGCAAGCTCGCGACGATAGGCGGCGCGCTCGACGGGATCCTTCAGGTTCGGCGGGGCCATTGCCAATCCTCGCGCAACAGACCGTACAGCGTGGTGTCGCGCACGCCGATATGCGTCTCCCATTCGGCGCGCAGCACACCCTCCAGCTTGAACCCGAGCCGTTCGAGCAGGCCGCGCGACTGGATATTCTCCGGATCGGTATCGGCGAAGACGCGACGCTGCCCTTCGGCGAAAAGCTGGTCGATCAGTGCCGCCACCGCTTCCGCCGCGATGCCCGAGCCCCAATGTTCGCGGCGCAACATATAACCGATCTCGGTGACGTTGCCCTGACGCTTCTCCCCCGCCGCCATGAAGCCGATCGCGGTATCATCGCCCTTCAGCGTGATCGCCCAGCTGCGCCAATCGGGCGAGGTCTGGGCAAGCTGCCGCCGCGTCTGCTCGACATCGGCGTGCGCGCCGTGGGTCCACCAGGTCATCAGCTCGGCATCAGCGAAGGCCGGGAACAGGGCCTCCGCATCGTCGACACGGCGCGGACGCAGCCGCAGCCGTTCGGTCTCGAGGACCGGGATACCCCGCGCCGCGCCGGTCACCGGATCAGTTGTTGCCGCCGATGAAATCGCCCAGCCCTCCCAGCACGCTGCCCTCGCCGCGGTTCTGGCCGCCGCGACTGCCTGCCGCGGCTAGCATCCGGCCCGCCAGCCGCGAGAAGGGCAGCGACTGGATCCAGACCTTGCCCGGCCCGGTGAGCCGCGCGAAAAACAGCCCCTCGCCGCCGAACAGCACGCTGCGTACGCCACCGGCGGCGACCAGGTCGAACTCGACGCCCGGCGTGTAGGCGGCAAGGCAACCGGTATCGACGTGCAGCTCCTGCCCCGGCGCCAGCTCGCGTTCAACCACGGTGCCGCCCATCTGGACGAACACCCAGCCGTCACCCTGCAATTTCTGCATGATGAAGCCTTCGCCGCCGAACAGGCCGGTCATCATCCGCCGCTGGAACTGAATGCCGATCGATACGCCCTTGGCCGCCGCGAGGAACGAATCCTTCTGGCAGATCAGCGTGCCGCCATAATCGGAGAGCTTGAGCGGCAGGATCGAACCAGGCGTGGGCGAGGCGAAGGCGACGCGCGCCTTGCCCGAACCTTCATGGGTGAAAACGGTGGTGAACAGGCTCTCGCCGGTCACCAGCCTTTTGCCCGCACCGAGCAGCTTGTCCATGAAGCCGCCGCCCTGCCCGCCGCTGCCGTCGCCGAACACGGTGGTCATGCCGATGCTGGCATCCTTCCAGACCAGCGCGCCGGCTTCCGCAACGGCACTTTCGCCCGGATCGAGCTCGATCTCGAGGAACTGGAGCTCCTGCCCCTTGATCTCGAAATCGATATCGTCGGCCACGCCGGACTGGCGATGATGCGACCAGGGATTGGGCTGTGGCACTTGGACTCTCCCGACTGTTGCAGGCGGCTGATACACGAGCGCACGGGGGCGTTGGAAGGCGGAAAGGCGTCCGCTAAATTGACTATGTTCACGAGAACGCGCTCGATCTCGCAACTTTATTTCCTACACAGGCGAGAGGCGGTCGCGTGCCAATACGTCCGGAGACGCTCCAGCCAAGCAGGCGAAATCCTACATTGCAAGGCCCGGCACGCAATACGCGCCGGTCACAATATCTTCGCCTTTTCTTTTGCTTACAACGCATTTCCGCGAATATATCGCTCGATGGGCACAGGGGGAATTCACGGTGATCGTTAGAAAAGGCACGATGCTCGCGCTGGCCGCCATGGCACTCGCGGCTCCGCTTGGCGCCCAGGCGCAACAGGTGACGAAGATCGAGGTCCCGGCCAGCAAGAAGTGGCAGCATGCCCATACCGGCCTGATCGTGCCGCAGACGTTGGGTGGACTGGCGCGCACGGGCATCACCGACTCCTCCAACAACGAGCTCGATGTGGCGGTGCAGTTCGGTGATCCGAACCTCACGCATGTCACGCTCTATCTGTTTCGCCCGGCGCTTATGAGCGTTCCCATGTGGTTCGACCGGATCGAGACGCAAATCCGCCACGGCGACGTGTTTGGCGATGCCGTACCGACGACCGACACGCTGGCTTTCGTGCCACCCAAAGCCAGCGCCGCAGCGGCACTCCGGCGCGTCTACAAACCTGGCAAGGCGTCTTTCAGTGCTACCGGCGCGGCCGTCCTGCCGCTTGGTGAATGGCTGGTGGCTATACGGCTCAGCTCCAGCACACTCGATCCCGCGGCGCTCGACGCCAAGCTGACAGAGGTCGTGACCGGACTTCAATGGCCAGCACCGAAAGCCGAGGCGGCCGAAACGCCCGCCGCTGCGCCGATCCAGGCCTGCGCCAGCCCGCTCGCCTATTCCGACAAGGCCAAGCTCAAGAAGCCCGACATGACGATGGCGCTGATCGGCGCTGCGCTGGTGAACGCCGCGCAAAATTCCGAGCTTAAAAAGACCGTTGAGAACGCTGGCCCGGCAAATTTCTGTCGCGAAGGCTCGGGTGAGCGGGAGTTCGCCGCCTATCGCGCGCTGCCGCTCCAGGGCGATTCCTATCTGATCGCGATCGCAGACGCCGGCCGGACCATATCCGTCCAACCCGCGCTGCAGCTGGATGAAAAGCGTCCTGGCTATTCGGTGACGGTGAACGACCTCGCCAATTCGTATATCTATCCGCCGTTCGACAAGCTGCCCGCACCGGCGCGGGTGATGGAAGCGATCGGCAAGACGCGGCCGATTTCATCGACCACGCGCTCAGGCAAAGACATAACGATCAACGCGCAATAAGCGCGCTCCCTCAAGCCCCCAGCGCCTCGACCAGTGCCTTGACCTTCTTCTGGCGCCACTGCGGCAGCGGGGCGACCAGCCAATAGCCCAGGCGGGAGGCGCGCGCCTCGCCCACCGTCACGACGCGGCCCGAGGCGATGTCGGCGCGGGCGATCAGTTCGGGCACCGTGGCCTGACCCAGCCCTTCGGCCGCGGCGTCCACCGCGAGGCCGGCATCGGCGACGCGGACCGCCGAGGTGGCGTCCTCGGCGAGGCAGCCCTCCCAGGCGATCTTGGTGTCGATGCCGCCGCCGGGGCGCTCGACCGTGACCATGCCGTCGCTTTCCAGCGCCTCGCCCTCATGCTCGCCCGGACCCTCGCCCCAGCGGATCGCGAGGTCGAGATTGGCCTCGGTGAAATCGATCGCGTCGTCGGCGGGCACGAGCATGAAACGGATCTCGCTATCGCCGCGGGCGATCTCGGCGAGCTTGGGCATCAGCCACTTCGCGGAGAGATCGCGCGGGGCGGCGATCGTCAGCGACTTGGACGACTGGCCCGCCTGCATCGCGCGGACCGATTCCTCGAACTGGAGGAAGCCGGCGCGGAGCGCGACCAGGCCGGCCTCGGCCTCAGGCGTGAGCTCCAGGCCCTTGGTGGTTCGGCGGAACAGGACGACGCCCAGCGTATCCTCGAGCGCGCGGATCTGCTGGCCGACCGCGGCGGGCGTGACCGCCAGTTCGTCGGCGGCGCGGGTGAACGACAGATGCCGCGCGGCCGCATCGAGCACGCGCAGGCCGTTCAGGGGGAGATGGGTGCGCTTCACCCGATCACCGCCGGCGCGATCAGGGTGAATTTCGGGATGGCGACGTCGAACGCGGCGCCGTCCTCGCCGATCATGTGATAGCTGCCCTGCATCGATCCTGTCGGCGTCGAGAGCGGGCAGCCCGAGACATAGTCGAAGCTCGCGCCCGGCTCGATCATCGGCTGCTCGCCGACCACGCCCTCGCCCTCCACCGTGTGCCGCGCGCCGCGGCCGTCGGTGATGATCCAATGGCGGGTGAGCAGCTGGACGGTGAACGGCCCCGCATTCTCGATGCGGATATGATAGGCCCAGAACCAGCGACCCCGCGCCGGCTCCGACTGTTCGGGCAGATAGGACACCGACACCCGGACGACGACGCCACGCGTCTCGGCCTCGTCGGTGAACAGGGCTTTCACAGCCCGACGCCCGCCAGCGCCTGATCCAGATCGTCGATCAGGTCGTCCGGATCCTCGAGGCCGACATTGAGGCGCAGCAGGCCTTCGGTCACGCCCATCTCCAGGCGCTTCTCTTCCGCCACGCCGGAATGGGTGGTCGAGGAAGGATGCGTCATCAGCGAGCGAGAATCGCCGATATTGTTCGAGATGTCGATAAGGCCCAGCCCGTCGAGCAGACCGTGCGCCTGCTTGCGGCCGCCATCGACCTCGAACGAGAAGATCGGGCCGGCGGCCTCCATCTGGCGCATGAAGAGATTGTGCTGGGGATGGCCGGGCAGCGCGGGGAAGTTGACCTTCGGCACGCGGCTCTCGAGGAATTTGCCGACCTTCAGCGCATTCTCGCTCTGGCGGCGGATGCGCAGGTCGAGCGTCTCCAGCCCCTTCAGCACCACCCAGGCGTTGAACGCCGACAAGGTCGGGCCGGTGTTGCGGGTGAAGGGCAGCAGCGTGTTGGTGATGAAATCCTCGGTCCCGGTCACCGCGCCGGCGAGGACGCGGCCCTGGCCGTCCATCATCTTGGTGGCCGAATAGGCGACGATGTCCGCGCCGAAATCGAGCGGGCGCTGGAGCGCCGGGGTGGCGAAGGCATTGTCGACCACGGTCTTGATGCCGTTCTTGCGGGCGATCGCGCAGACCGCCTCCAGATCGACGACGTCCATCGTCGGATTGGCGGGCGTCTCGAAGAAGAACAGCTTGGTGTTCGGGCGGATCGCGTCCTGGAACTGCTGCGGGTCGCGGGCATCGACGATCGTGGTGGTGATGCCGAACTTGGGGAGCAGCGAATCGGTGAGCCAGCGGCACGAGCCGAAGGCGGCGCGGCCCTGGACGAGATGGTCGCCCTGCTCCAGCTGACACAGCAAAGCGGCGGTCATCGCCGCCATGCCCGTCGCCATGGTACGGCACGCCTCGGCGCCTTCGAGCAGCGCGATGCGGTGCTCGAGCATCTCGACGGTGGGATTCTGGAGACGCGAATAGGTCATGCCGACCTGCTCGCCGGCGAAGCGGTCCGCGGCATCGGCGGCGCAATCATAGGCATAGCCCGAGGTGAGGAAGATCGCCTCGCTCGTCTCGCCCCATTCGGAGCGCGCGGTGCCGCCGCGCACCGCCTGGGTGGCGGGCTTCCAGTTGCGGGTGATGCTCGGGTCCTGACCGGTATGACGCTTCATGAAAATCGCTTTGCCGGGCGCGGCGGCCCCACGTCAACCAAGTCCGGCATGACGCGGGTGAAATGATCGTTTATCGGACGGCCATGCTCGATCGCATCAAGGCTCTGCAGAGCCGCCCCACCCTCGTCGCGCTGCTGATCGCCCTGGCCGCGCAGTTGCTGTTCACCATCCATATCGACCAGCCCAGTCGGATCATGTTCGACGAGGTGCATTACGTGCCCGCCGCGCAGGCGCTGATCGACCTGTCGGCGCCGCGCAACATCGAGCATCCGCTGCTCGGCAAGGAGCTGATCGCGGCGGGCATGATGGTGTTCGGCGACAATCCGTTCGGCTGGCGGATCCTGCCGAGCCTGGCGGGCACCGCGACGGTGGTGGGCGTATTCGCCTTTCTGTGGCTGCTGCTCGGCGGACGGATGCGTCCGGCGCTGGTCGGCGCTGCGCTGGTGGCACTGAACCAGAGCCTGTTCGTCCAGGCGCGCACCGCGATGCTCGACGTGTTCCTGGGTGTCTTCATCCTGTGGGCGCTGGTGCTGATGCTGTGGGCGATGCACGGCACGCCGCGGCAGGTGCGCTGGCGCTGGATCGGCGCGAGCGTGCTGCTGGGGCTCGCCACCGCGGTCAAATGGGCGGCGGTGCCCTATGTCGCGCTGGCCTGCCTGGCGTTCGTGGCGATCCGGGTACAGGATGCACGCAAGGCTAAGAAATCGATCGACCACGCCTTCTGGATCAAGGACCAGCCGCACTGGCCGGGGCTGGCGACGCTGCCCGCGCTGCTGATCCTGGGCACGCTGAGCATCGCCACCTATTTCCTGACCTTCGCGCCGGCATTCTTCTACGCGGTCGATCCGCTCACCCTGCCCGGCCTGTTCGAACTGCAGCGCGACATGTACGCGCAACAGACCCAGGTCCTGCCCCACCACACCTACCAGTCGCAGTGGTGGAGCTGGCCGCTGATGATCCGGCCGATCTGGTTCTTCTACGAATGGGACATGGGCGCGCAGCGCGGCGTGCTGCTGATCGGCAACCCGGTGATCATGTGGGGCGGGCTGGGGGGCGTGCTCGCCTGCCTGGCCGCCTGGATCCGGTCCAGGGCAATCCGGCCGCTGGCGGTGGCATTGCTGTGGATCGCGTCGCTGGCGATCTACATCATCATCCCCAAGTCACTGGGATTCTATTATTACTACCACCTCTCGGCAATCTTCCTGTGCCTGGTGCTGCCGGTGGCGTTCGACCATTTCGACCGGGGCCGGAACAAGGGTTTCGAGGAGTGGTTCACCGCGCTCTCGCTGATCGCGTTCGGCTATTTCTATCCGATCCTGGCCGCCTCCCCGCTGAATGGCGGCCAGTCGTTCAATTACTGGATGTGGTTCCCGAGCTGGCGGTAGCTCAGAGCTCCGCCAATATCGCGTCGCCCATCGCGGTGGTCGACAGGATGCCGCCCAGGTCCGCCGTCCGGGCGCCCTTGGCGAGCGCGGCGGCCACCGCAGCCTCGATCCGCTTGGCTGCGGCCTCATGGTTCAGCGAGTGGCGCAGCAGCAGCGCAGCGGAGAGGATCGCGCCGCACGGATTGGCCTTGCCCTGCCCGGCGATGTCGGGCGCGCTGCCGTGGATCGGCTCGTACATGCCGTTCTCGCCGCTCCAGGCCCTGAGCGATGCCGAGGGCAGCATGCCGATCGAGCCGGCGCACATGCTCGCCTCGTCGGAGAGGATGTCGCCGAACAGGTTGCCGGTGACGATCACGTCGAACTCGGTCGGCGCGCGGACGAGCTGCATCGCGGCATTGTCGACATACATGTGGGTCAGGTCGACCTCGGGATAATCGGTCGCCATGTCGTTGACCACGTCGCGCCAGAGCTGCGAGGTCTCGAGCACGTTCGCCTTGTCGATCGAGCAGAGCTTCTTCTTGCGCCGCTTGGCCATCTCGAAGCCGACCCGGGCGATGCGCTCCACCTCGGCCTCGTTGTAGCTCATCAGGTCATGGCCCTGACGCAGCCCCTCGAGCGTGGTGCGGCGGCCCTTTTCGCCGAAATAGACGTCGCCGACGAGCTCGCGGACGATGACCAGGTCGAGGCCGCGGACGATCTCGGGCTTGAGCGGCGAGGCATCCTCCAGGCCCGGAAACAGCGCGGCGGGGCGGATGTTGGCGAACAGGCCGAGCTCGCGGCGGATGCCGAGCAAAGCCGCCTCGGGGCGCAGCCGCCGCTCGAGCGCATCGAAGCGCGGATCGCCGATCGCGCCGAACAGCACCGCGTCGGCGCGCTTGGCGAGCGCGAGCGTGTCGGGCGGCAGCGGACGGCCGGAGGCGAGATAGCCGGCGCCGCCGATCGGCGCTTCCTCGAACTGGAGATCGAGGGCGAGGGCCTCGAGGACGCGGCGCGCCTCGTGGGTGACTTCAGGGCCGATCCCGTCGCCGGGCAGAACAGCAATCAGCGGCATCTTCGCTCCAACCTCTCGAAAATCGCTGTCGCTTTGCCGACATGGCGCGGGTTAGGCAACCGCCCGCAACAATCGATCGACCAGCCGCGTCCGCGCAGCGAGCGTATCGGCGCCCTTGCCGATCAGCAGATCGCGCTCCAGGAAATGGCCGGTGAGCTTGAGGCCGGCGAGGATATCGTCCCAATCCGCCTCACCGCCCCGGACCAGGAAACGCGGCAGAGCGAGCAGGCGACGCTCATAGCCGGCCGCGCCGAGCCGGCTGACCGCGATGCCGCTCTTGGGGCTGACATAGAGCAGGTCGTCGTTGCGGCCGGTGGCGGCGCAATGCTCCAGGTCGAGCCCGAAGCCGAGCTCGGCGAGCAGCAACAACTCGTAGCGGACCAGCGCGACCGCCCAGCCCCGTGCGGCCGGCGCGGCCTCGATCGCGGCGAGGACGCCGTCGAGCGCCGAATAGAGACGCGGATAGGGCTGCGCCTCCGGCAGGGTTGCGGCGGTGAGCGCGGTGACCCAATCGAACGCGGCGGCGGGCAGCGGCTCGCCGAACATCGGCGCGCGACTGCGGATCAGCTCGACCGTCAGACCGGCAAGCTGCTCCTCGGTGCGCGAGCGCCAATCGCCGAGAACGAGGTTCGCAGGCTGGAGCACCGGCCGCAACGCCCGCGACCGCCCGCCGCGGACATAGCCTGGCTGGAGCCCGTCGCTCTCGGTGAGCGCCCGCACCACCGCACCATGCTCGCCATGCGCGCGGATGCTGAGGATGATCGCTTCGGCGCGGAGATGCATGCGGCGGAATGTAGAGGGTGACAGAGGAAATGACGATGGCCGGCAGCGAGTCCAAGTTGACGGAATCGCATCGAAACCCGGATCAAATCCACCCTCACCAGACGGCGTGGCGCATCGCACTCCCCGGTCGACGATGGCGCATCGAAAGGGAGTGCTTCACGACCTGCGATTCAAGCAGCCACACTCATTCCGCGCCAGCGAAATCCAAGGGCACAATCTGCGATTTGGCCGCGAGCAGTTGGCCTCTTCGTTCCGCGTCCTGCAGGAGAGCCGCAAGCGCAAGCAGTCGCTCAGACGAAATGCCGGCTTCTGCCGGATCTTCTTTGAGACCGTCTCGAGCCTTGCTCCAAAATTTATTGCGATAGGGTCCGGTCAGCGGGAGATCCGCGGCGACCCGAAGGACTGCTGATGTCATATTCGATGTCGACGGAGAGGCATTATCCGCACCTGCCGTCTGCATAAATGCCATCCATCCGATCGTCATGGCATCATCCCGGCTCGCATCCACCGCACGAAAGGTGCTCGTCGCATCCTCGGCGCTGCCAGTCCGGATCAGCAACTCGCTCAAAAATCCCTTTGCGAACCCTATCGTCCTGAATTGCCACTCGGTGTCGCGATCAACGAGGTCATCGTTGATGGTTTGCAGCATCGCGTTGTAATCGGTGTAACCGGCATAACCCTCCGGTTTGCCAGGACAATAAGGGAAATCGAGCAATGGAGACTCAGCCGATTTCGGCTCTTTTGATCCTATTGCAGCGGATTTCCGCTGCAATCGCCACAGCTTGGCGTCCGGGATATCGTCTAAATTTCGTGCGAGCACGACAAGCCCAGCACCGACCACGATCAGTATTGCTATCGCCGTCTGATCCATTGCTACAACTTACAATTCCGATATCCCGCTGAACCACGGCCATAGCGGCTGTACGGCGGGACGTTGCGCGAAAAATCCACCAGAAGCGGCTATCGTGCCGCCCTCACCCCCGCCGTACCTTCTTCGCCAGCCGCTCCAGCCCAACCGCATTGACGGTCTTCTTCGTGAGCGCCACGCTCGCGTTGAAGCCGCCGAGCGCCAGCGTCGTCGCGCGATTGGCCAAGGTCGGGCGGAGCAGCAGCAGGTCGACGCACGCCACGCCGCCTGTGGCGAACTGGCGCTTGTGCTGGCCTTCGCCCTCGGTGAAGTCGAAACGGCCGAAGCGGTTCTCGGCGAACAGGTCGCGCATCGCCTC
Source organism: Sphingomonas sp. (assembly GCA_040508955.1). Taxonomy (GTDB): domain Bacteria; phylum Pseudomonadota; class Alphaproteobacteria; order Sphingomonadales; family Sphingomonadaceae; genus Sphingomonas. Next base: position 20,879 of record JBEVLV010000171.1, read on the forward strand.
GAGCTGGAGCACCGCGCCCGGAGAGAGATCGTTGTGCGCCGGATCATGGCCGACATGCGCATAGATCACCGTGTCGCCCTGGACCGGGCAATAGAGATAGGCGACCGGCTCGCCAGCGATGTAGAGCAGCCAGGCGCGGGCGCGATCGGCAGCGGCTAGCGCCAGCATCTCCTGGAGGAACTCGGCGCTGTCGGGCAGGCCGGAACCGAGCAACCGCTCCTGATAGGTGCGCTCCGAGATGGTCCGCGCGATCGCGTGGAATGCCTCCAGCTCGTCGGGCGCGCGGAAGCGGCGGACGTCGAGCGCGCCGCCGGCGGCGATCTTCTTGGCCTTGCGCTTCAGGCCCTGGCGGGCGTTGGACGAGAGGCCGCCGAACCAGGCATCGAAGCCGATCTCGAAATCCAGGAAATAGCGGGTGTAGCGCTGGCGGACGAAGGGCAGCATCCCCCCCGAGGCGAAGATCATCGCCTGCTGGCGATCCGCGGGCAGCGAGGTGACCGAATAGCCGTGCGCGCCGGGCTCCAGCGGCGGGAGCATCGGCAACCGGCCGTCGCGTGCCTCTTCCAGGGTGAGCGGCACGCGGGCGAGCTGGCGCTGGACCTTGAGCAGCGTGCGCGCGCCGATCTCGAACTTGAGCGGCACCGGTCGGGCGGGATGCACCACCGTCATGCCGCGCGCTCCTCGACCAGGTTCGACCAAAGCTGCTCGGCCTGGCGCAGGCGGGTGCGCAACAGGCTGGGCGCGAGCGGCGCGTCGTGCTGGCCCAGCGCGAGCGGCGGCAGGTCGCGGAAATGGCTGGTCACCAGCGCCTCGCGGCGCTTGCCGAGCAGGCGGCAGAGCGTCTCGAAGCGGCGGACATGGACGGCGTTGGGCCGGGTACCTGCGCGGTTGGCGAGCTCGAAGCTGTGGCCGACCACGGTGACCGCGGCATGGCCCTGGCGCGCGGCGTGATCGAGCGCGGCCTTCATCTCGGCCGCCGACAGCGCGCAGATCTGGAAATGGCGGAGATGCCCCTTCTGGTCCTCGATCAAGGTGACGGGCACCTCGGTGATGCCGCGATGCTCGATCGGCGCGATCTGGCGCGCGCCCAGGCCGATCGCGCTGGGCCAGGGATGCTCGGAGCCATTATGGCTCGAATCATAGCGGAAGCCGAGCTCGGCCAGCGCGAGCAGCGTATCGTCGCTGGCTGAATAGCTGCCCGAGCGGAAGGCGACCGGCTCGGGCGCGCCGGCGGCGACGAGCATGTCGGTCGCGCCGGCGAGCAGCTTGACCTGCTCCTCCAGGCTATAGTCGATCAGTTCGAACGGGCCGTAGGTCGCGCCGCGATCACCCAGGGTCGCGCCGGTCCAGTTCGGGTGGAGATGGAGCTGCACCTCCTGCCCCGCCTCGAGGATCGCGCCGACGACGCGCTTGATCGGATCGAGGCCGTAGACCAGGGCCGGCATCGGATCGACGAAGAAGGTCGCCTTCAGGCCGTGGCGGGCGAACTGCGCGAGCTGCCAGCCGATACCCACGCCGGCAGGCTCCAGCGAGCGCTGGACGATCGTATCGGCATCGAGCCCGGCGACGTGGTGGCGCCACATCAGCTCGGTATCGATCGTCAGGAATACACGCGTCGGCATGATGCCGGGAGTATCGCGCCGGCGTGAATAAACTCCAAATCCCGCCCTAATTCAGGGCTTGATGCCGTAGCGCACATAATCCTCGTCGATTCGGGGCGAGATCGTCCGCGCCGCCGCCAGATCGGCATCGGCACCCGCCGCCCCCTTATGCTTGCGGATCACGCCGCGCATGTAGAGGCTCGCTGCCTGCTCGGAATCATATTCGAGCGCGGCATCGAGATCGGCGAGCGCATCGTCCAGACGCTCCATCCGGAAATAGACCATGGCGCGGCTGTCGAGCGCGCCGGCCGGAGATTCGCTGAGCTCGATCGCCTGGGTGCAGTCCTTGATCGCACTGTCCAGCGCGACGTTCTGCGTGCCCTTGATCCAGCAGCGCGAGTTCATCAGCGCGGCGTTGCGGGGCGATTTGGCGATCAGGCCGTCGAGCAGCGCCAGCGCTTCATCCGTGCGGCCGCCGCCGGCGAGCATCTCGGCCTGGGCCGTGGTGAAGCGGGGGCGCTCGTCGCCGCCCAGCGCGGCATGCTCGGCGAGCAGATCGATCGCCGCGTCGCGCTTGCCCTGTCGCGCCTGGATCGAGGCGACCATGCCGATCGCGTCGCTCGAGCTCGGGTTGAGCTCGACCGCGGCCTGCGCATCGGCGAGCGCGTGCACGTCGTCGTTCAGCGCGGCATAGAGCCGGGCGCGGCGCAGATAGGTGTCGACGTCGGGCTCGAGCTCGATCGCCTTGGACAGGTCCTTGATCGCGGCCGACCGATCGTAGGTCCGCTCATAGAACCAGGCGCGATCGGTGTAGCTGCCGACCTCCTCCGGCTTCTCGGCGATCTGCTTGGCATAGACCGCAGCGATCGGCGCCAGCGCCTTGCCGCGCCGGGCGGCATCGAGCTGGGCGAGAAAGGTCGGATAGTCAGCGGGCGCCTGCGCCTTGAGAAGGTGCGCCTTGGCCTGAGCGACCTGCGCGCGCACCGCGGGGATATCCGCCGGGGCGATCTCGGCGACGCCCGACACGATCCGGTCGTCGACGGTGACGACACCCGCGGAATCGAGCGCCGCGGTACGCATCAGCGCCCTGCCCGCCAGATTGGCGGGAAGCGTGCGGGCGCCGTCCAGCGCGAAGCCCTTGCCGCCGTTCGGCAGGTGGATCCGCGTGCGGATGCGCGTGTCGCTATAGTCGCCGGTCGCGACCGGGATGTCGCGCCATGCCGAACGCGCGCGATCCGGCGTGAAGTCGATCCCGTTCATGGTCGAATCGAGATTGGTCTCGAAACGGCCGTCGCGCTTGTTCCATTCGGGATAGGTCACGCCGTGCGCGGCGATCGTCGCACTCGCGGTCGCGTCGTCATATTTGATCGTGCGGTCGACCGCCTCGTTGGAGCCGAGCAGGTTCGACAACAGGCTGTCGACGGTCTTGTCCGCTTCCTCCTTGCCGCTCTGCATCGCGACGACGCGAAGCGTCTCGGCGGTCGGCCCGCGCACGACGATCCGCGCGCTGAAGGGCATCGGCAGCGAGATGCCCGCGGTCGCGTCGATGTCGATCTCGGCATCGTTCATCGGGCGGGCATTGGGCTGCATCGGCAGATCGATCAGCCCGGCACCGGCCGCGCGCAGCGGCAAGCCGTTATGGAACGGCGGCACGTCACCGAGATCCGATAGGCGCGTGCCGAGCGCGGTGCCGTCGAGCCACAGGCTCTCGCCCCCGATCGTGGCGCGTACGATGACATGGTTGAACGCGCCGGGCATCGGCAGCCGGACCGAGACCAGATCGCCCAGCTCGGTATTGACCAGCACCGGCTCCGCCTCGATCCCGAGGCTGCGCAGGATCGCGAGCAGGAGGACCGACTTGGCCTTGCAATCGCCATAACGCACCGACCAGGTGAGCGTCGGCGACTGGGGGACGTAATCGCCATTGTCCATGCCACGGAAGAGATAGCGGACCTTGTCCTGCACCAGTTGCAGCGCCAGCGCCGCACGGGTGCGCGGATCGCTGCTGGCGGCGGCGATCTTCGCGACCTCGGCGGCGAGCGGGCTGCCCGGCGCGATCGTGTTGTCGGTCACGTAGAGCGGCGCCATGTCCTTCGACACTTCGGTCCAGTCGGCATAGCTGGTCGCATCGAAGATCGGCAGCGTCCGGAAGCGGCCGGGCGCGTCGCCGGGCATCTCGGGCGGCTTGGCGACGGGCAATGTCAGCACCGTCTCGCGATAGCCGTCGGTCCGATCGCTGGGCTTGAGATCGATGCCCTTGATATAGGCGCGCATCTTCAGGTCCATCGACTTGGGCCATAGCAGCCGCGACCGGCCGAACTGCAGCCGCGTCGGCGCGGGGAGCAGCACGGCGACCGTCTGGAGATGGCCGTGCAGCGCGGGATCCTTGCGCGTGACCGAGAAGCTGAGGCGGAGGACGTCGCCGACGCGCAGCCCCTCGACCGGAAGCGTCGCGGTCAGCATGCCGTTGAACGTCGCCCGCTCCAGCTGCTGCTCGCGCTGGATCACCTTGAAGCGCGCGCCCGCGCTCAACACGTCGATATGCTCGGTACCGCGGATGATCTCGACGCGGTGGATGGTGATGTCGCCCTTGTCCGGGTCCCAGGGCAAGGGCACGGTCCCGGCCTGGGTGAGGACCGCGGGCGAGGCGATCCGCATTGCCATGTCGGTATAGACCCAGACCGAGCCGTCCTGGAGGCGCTGCTGCTGGTCCATCATCAGCAGCACCGGATCGGCGTCGGTGAGATGCGTCGCGTCGATCGGCGGCGCGGGCACGACCCAGTCGGGCGCACCGGTGTAGATCGGCTTGTCGCCTGCATGCGCGACACCCCCGACGCACAACAGCGCCGTCGCCAAAGTCACTCGCCCGAACATTGAAATCCCCCGTGCAATCGCCCCAAATCTAACCTTTTCCTGCACGCACTCAATAGCGGATCCGGTGCACCCCCGGTGCAGGCGGGGAGCACCCGTCGCGATGCTTTTCAGCGCGAATGGAAATAGTCGTAGAGCTGCTGCGCGACCGCCGCCGAGACGCCCGGCGCTTTCTGCAGATCCTCCAGGCTGGCGCCGCGGACGGCGCGTGCCGTACCGAAATGCATGAGCAGCGCCTTCTTGCGTGCGGGGCCGATGCCGGGAACCTCGTCGAGCGGCGACGCGCCGATCGCCTTGGAGCGCTTGTCGCGGTGCGCGCCGATCGCGAAGCGGTGCACCTCGTCGCGCAGGCGCTGAAGGTAGAAAAGCACCGGCGAATTGACCGGGAGCGTCAGCTCGCGCCCGTCCATCAGGTGGAACACCTCGCGCCCGTCGCGGCCATGATGCGGCCCCTTGGCGACGCCGACCAGGCAGACATCCTCGATGCCGAGATCCTCCAGCACCGCCCGCACCGCATTGAGCTGGCCGCGTCCGCCGTCGATCAGCACGAGATCGGGCCAGGTATCGCCCTGCCGGTCCGGATCCTCCTCCTGCGCGCGCGCGAAGCGGCGGGAGAACACCTCGCGCATCATCCCGAAATCGTCGCCGGCGATCGTCTCGGGCCGCTTGATGTTGAATTTCCGGTACTGGTTCTTGCGGAAGCCTTCCGGCCCGGCGACGACCATTGCGCCCAGCGCGTTGGTGCCCTGGATATGGCTGTTGTCGTAGACCTCGATCCGATCGGGCGGTTCGGGCAGCTCGAAGAGGTCGGCGATCTCGGCGAGCAATTTGGCCTGGGTGGTGCTCTCGGCGAGGCGGCGGTCGAGCGCCTCGACGGCGTTGCGCTGCGCCTGCTCCATCAGCCGGCGGCGGGCGCCGCGCTGGGGAACCGAGAGCGCGACCTTGTGCCCTGCCCGTTCGGCCATCGCCTCGGCGAGGATGCCGGCTTCCTCGAGCTCGCGATCGACGAACACGTTCTTCGGCGGCGGCACTTCCTCGTAGAACTGCATCAGGAAGGCGCTGAGCACCTCGTCCTCGGGCACCTCGTTGGTATGCGCGGGGAAGAAGCTGCGATGCCCCCAATTCTGGCCGCCGCGGATGAAGAAGGCCTGGATGCCCATCACGCCGGACTTGTTGGCGAGCGCGAAGATATCGGCATCGCCGACGCCCTCGGCGTTGATCGCCTGGCTGCCCTGGATGAAGGTGAGCGCCTTCAACCGGTCGCGCAGCACCGCGGCCAGCTCGAAGTCGAGATTCTCGGCGGCCGCCTGCATCGCCTCGCCGAGCTTGGCCTGGACCTTGGTCGACTTGCCCTGGAGGAAATCGCGCGCGTCGTTCATCAGCTCAGCATAGCCCGGCTCGTCGATGCGCCCGACGCAGGGCGCCGAGCAGCGGCGGATCTGGTAGAGCAGGCACGGCCGGTCGCGCGTCGCGAAGAAGCTGTCCGTGCAGCTGCGCAGCAGGAACAGCTTCTGCAGCGCGTTGAGCGTCTTGCGCACTTGCCCGGCCCCGGCGAACGGGCCGAAATAATCGCCCTTGAAGCGCCGTGCGCCGCGATGAAGCTGGACCCGGGGAAAATCGTGGTCGCGGCGCAGCAGGATGAAGGGGAAGCTCTTATCGTCGCGCAGCAGCACGTTGTAGGCGGGGCGGAAGCGCTTGATCAGCTGCGCCTCGAGCAGCAGCGCCTCGGCCTCGTTGTTGGTGGTGACGATCGTCATCGAGCGGGTCTGGGCGATCATGCGCTGGAGCCGCTTCGAGAGGCGCTGGACCTGGGTGTAGTTGGTCACGCGGTTCTTCAGCGCCCGCGCCTTGCCGACATAGAGGACGTCGCCGCGCGCATCCTGCATGCGATAGACGCCGGGGCGGACCGGCAAGGTCTTCAGGACGTTGCGGATCGCGGCGACGCCCGCCTCGAGATCGAGTGCCTCGGCGCCACGCACCGCGTAGGTCGCCTTTTCCTCGTTGAAGCGATTGGGGGAATTGGGATCGGACATGTTCGACGGGGATTTAGGCGCACGCCCATCGCTGGGCAACTTGAACGGCCGTGCCGATGTGTCATGCTGCAGTGAAACACCATGGGAGAGTCGTCATGAAGCTGGCCTTGTTTTCCGCCGTCGCGCTCATCGCGCTGTCCGTTCCCGCCGCCGCACAGACCGTGTCCGCGCCGATCAAGGCAGCCGTCGCCGATGCCGGCCGCCCCGCCGCCGACAAGGAGCGCGACGCCGCGCGGCATCCTGGCGAGATCCTCGCCTTTGCCGGGGTGAAGCCCGGCGACAAGGTCGCCGATTTCGTGATGGGCGGCGGATATTGGACGCGCATCCTGGCCAAGACGGTCGGCGACAAGGGGCATGTCTATGCCTATCAGCCCGAGGAGTTCATCAAGTTCAAGGCGAGCTATGCCGACGAGCAGAAGGCCGCGGTGGCGCCCTATGCCAATGTCACCGCGTCGAGCGAATCGCTCGCCAATGTCAGCTTCCCGGCACCGCTGGATGCGATCGTGACGGTGCAGAACTGGCACGACATGCACCTGAAGTTCGCCCCGCCGGGATTTTCGGGGGCGCTCGCGAAGAAGCTCTATGATTCGCTGAAGCCAGGCGGCGTGTTTCTGGTCGTCGACCATGTCGCCAACACCGATCCGGACTTTGCCGCCCCCTCGACGCTGCACCGTATCGATCCCGCCGCCGCGCGGGCCGAGATCGAGAAGGCGGGGTTCAAGTTCGAAGGGTCGCTGCCGATCCTGGCCGATTCGGCCGACCCGCACACCGCAAGCGTGTTCGACCCGTCGATCCGGGGCAAGACGGACCAGTTCGTCTTCAAGTTCCGCAAGCCGAAATAGGAGTGATGTGCAAAACCCCTCTCCCGCTTGCGGGAGAGGGCTAGAAGGAGATGACACCCCTCACCGCGTCGCATTCTCCAGGCGCCGCGCCTCGGCCTCGATCCGCTCCATCTGCGCCTTGGCGCGCGCCCGGATCTGCTCTCCGCCGGTATCGCCATGCGTCGCGGAGTGCCAAGCGACGCCGAGCATCGCCACGATCGCCACGATCACCAGCGCCGTGCCGAGCCGCAGCCAGCGCATCCTCAGGCGTCCAGGACCTGGCGCACCTTGGCGGCGAGCTGGCCGATCGTGAACGGCTTGGCGAGGAACGCCACGTCATGGTCGAGCATGCCGTTATGGACGATCGCGTTCTTGGTATAGCCGGTGGTGTAGAGCACCTTGAGATCGGGGCGCTCGACCCGCGCCGCATCGGCCAGCTTGCGGCCGTTCATGTCGGGCATGATCACGTCCGTGAAGAGAAGGTCCACCCGCGGCAGCTCGCCGAGCAGCTTGAGCGCCTGGCGCGGGCCATCGGCGTGGAACACGGTGTAGCCAAGCTCGCGCAGCGAATCGACCGAAAGCAGGCGGACGCGCTCCTCGTCCTCGACCACCAGCACCGTCTCGAGCCGCTTCGCGCGCGGCAGCTCCGCATCGCTCACGGTGGTGCCCTGGACCTCGGCCACGCCGAAATGGCGGGGGAGATAGAGCTTCACCGTGGTGCCGACGCCGGGCTCCGAATAGATCTTCACATGACCGCCGGACTGTTTGACGAAGCCATAGACCTGGCTGAGCCCCAGACCCGTGCCGCGCCCGACATCCTTGGTGGTGTAGAACGGATCGAAGGCGCGCTCGATCACCTCGGCGGGCATGCCGCAGCCGGTGTCGGTGACCGAGACCATGACATATTGGCCCGCGGTGACCTCGTGATGCTCGGTCGCGTAAAGCTCGTCGAGATGGGTGTTCGACGTCTCGATCGTCAGCCGGCCGCCCTCGGGCATCGCGTCGCGCGCATTGACGCAGAGATTGACCAGCGCGTTCTCGAGCTGGCTGGCATCGATGAACGCCGGCCATAGCCCGCCCGCGAGCACCGTTTCGAAGCGCACCGCTTCGCCGATCGTGCGGCGCATCAGTTCGGACATACCGCCGACCAGGCGATTCGCATCGATCGCTACCGGGGCCAGCGGCTGCTGGCGCGAAAAGGCGAGAAGGCGCTGGGTGAGCTGCGCGGCGCGCTCGGCCCCCTGCATCGCATTGTCGATACAGTCACTGGCGCGCTCGGGATCCTTGGCAATGCGCCGCTTGGCGAGATCGAGCGAGCCGATCACGATCGCCAGCATGTTGTTGAAGTCGTGCGCGATGCCGCCGGTGAGCTGGCCGATCGACTCCATCTTGTGCATCTGGCGCACCTGCGCCTCGGCAGCCTCCCGGTTGCGGGCTTCCTCGACCAGCCGGGCATTGACCACGCGGAGCTGGTCGCGCGCATCGGCTGCAACCACCGCGCGGCGACGGGCATCGCGCGTCACGAATACCGCGAGCAGCGCCACGGCGATCGCGCTGACCAGCAGCCACACCGTCAGCCAGGTCGAGCGCGCGGAGGCGGCACTCGCGCGGACGTCGAGCAACTGGCTCTCGCGCGCCTGCATGTCGGCGATGATCTTGCGGCATACGTCCATCAGCGACTTGCCGGCACCCGCGCGCATCTCCGGTCCCGGCTGGTAGGCGGGATCGCGGCGCGCTTTCTCGACACCGATGGCGAGTCGCTCGAAGCGATGCCGGGCGAGCCTCTCGAGCTCGTTCAACGCCGTCAGCTGCGCGGAATTGTCGCCGGCCAATGCCCGCAAGGCGGTCAGATCGTCGGAAAAGCCGCGCGTTCCATCGGTATAGGGCTGGAGATAGGCGAGATCACGGGTGATCAGGTAGCCGCGCTGGCCCGTCTCCGCATCCTGGAGGTGCGAGAGCGCCAGACCGAGACGCGCCTTGACGCGGAGCGTGTGCACGACCCAGTTCTGGGCGCGCTGCTGCTCGTTGAACAATAGCACAGTGCCGAGCACCGCCGTGGCGAGGATGCCGAAAGCGACGACGAGCGCAATGAGACCGAAGTCGCGACGGGATTGCATCGCGTTGTCTTAGGGCTTTTTTTCGAAGCGGCAACGGGGTTTGGATGCCCCTCTTCCGAATCGGATCAGTTGAGGCGCCCCAGCCCCGCAATCGTCTGATCGACCAGCGCCTTGTCGGCCGTAGCGCCATGCTTTTCGGCGATGATCGAGGCTGCCGCCTTGGCCGCCGCGTCGGCCGCCTTGGCGCGAATCGCCTGGAGCGCGGCACGCTCGGCGGCGCCGATCTTGTCCTCGGCCATCTTGGCACGGCGCACGGTCAGGTCCTTGGCGTCCGCCTCGGCCTTGGCGAGCACGCCCTTGGCCTCCTCGTCGGCATGGGCGAGCATCGCCGCCGCTTCGGCTTCGGCGCCGGCGATCTTGCGCGCATATTCGTCGCGCAGTGCCTCAGCCTCGGCGCGAAGCTGCTTGGCGTCTTCCAGGCGCGTGCGGATCGCCGCAATCTGGTTGTCGAGGCCGCGGGTGACCAGGCCGGGAACCTTCTTCCACAGCAGGACCAGGATGAACGCGGTCATCGCGATCGAGACCCAGACGGTGGCGTCGAGGCCGAACACCGACGGATCGGCGTGGTGGCCCTCGGCAGGCGCCTGATGCTCGACCGTCTCGGTGGTGGTGGCCGCTTCGACCGGATGCGCGTTAGCCATTGAGGGCCGCCTTCACTGCGTTCCTGGCCTCGTCGGCCGTCACGTTCGCGCCCGACAGGCGGGCGACGATATCCTTCGCGGCATCGGCCGCGACTGCCTCGATCTCGGCCATCGCCGCGATGCTGGCGTCGGCGATGCGGGTCTCGGCCGCGGTCATCCGCGCCTCGGTCTCCGCATTGGCCGCCGCGAGAGTCTTCTCCGCAGCAGCCGCGCCCTTGGCACGCGCATCGGCGATGCGCTTCTGCGCCGCCTCGCGCGCGGCATTCTCTTCCGCCCGCCAATTCTCCTCGGCGTGATCGGCCGCCGCGCGGGCAGCCTCGGCCGCCGCGAGATCGCCCGAGACCGACTGGTCGCGCTGGTCGATCGTCGACAGCACCTTGGGCACCATGAACTTGCCCACGACGAAGAAGACGAAGCCGAACGTCACGAGCAGCCAGAAGATCTGCGACGCGAAGGTTTCGGCGAGCTGGGAGATCTGAGGCATTG
>JBEVLV010000172.1:0-31178 GCA_040508955.1 Sphingomonas sp.
GTGGAACCGACGGCAGGCAGGCGGTCGAGTATCGGGAAACCGCCCAGAAATCTATTGGCCTGAAGCGCATGGCCGCGAGGACAGGTGCTCAGTCGGTGCGACGGCTTCGATGCGTCAGTAGCGTGAAGGCGGGACCGTGGACCGGGATTTCGGAATGTGCGACGCGAGCGCGACTACCTGCGTCCGGTTATTGGCTTTCAACCGGCGCATCAGTTCCTTGACATGCGCCTTGACCGTGCGCTCGCTGACGCCGAGCGCCAGTGCGATGCTCTTGTTGGTCAGTCCTCGTTCCAAGCCCTCGAGCACCTGCAATTGCCGCGGCGTGCACGAAAATTCGGTGCCGCGTTCGGCGGTCGGGAAGATGCTTTTGTCGTAGGCGTTTAGGAGCGAAAAATCATAGGCGGGATAGATCGTCCAGCCAGCGCACGCGAACCGGATCGCCTCGATGATCCTGTCGAAAGGCGTATCGCTGCTCAGGAATACCCGCACGCCCTGCCGTAGGGCCGCTGCCGCGTGGGGAGGATCGATCGTGTTGGCCAGCACGATGATGACGCTCAAGCCCCCCAGGCTGAACAACGTCGTCACGATAGTGGCCAGATCCGCCTCGCTGAACGGGTCGGCCGCGAGATTGACGATGACCGCGTCAATGCGGGTACTTTCGGTGATCGCGACGGCTTCGTCGAGATTTGCGACCGCGATAGCCGATTCGATGTCTGACGCGTCCCCCAATGCAGCGACCAGGCAATCCCGGGTCAGCGACCGCGGATCAACGATGAGCAGTCGAGCCCGAGATCGTCCCGTCCCCCCCGGCGGGGGCGGGGGAGGCATGCGGCGCCCGGGAAGCGGCAGGATAGTCACATTGCCCGAGTCCGATGGCTGATCGGTTCTGGACATCAGCATTATGGCTGCAAAAACAACAGGATGGTCGTTGGGTCGGCCATCATGACCGGGCGATGCTGGGCAAGGCGACCGTAGGGCCGGGAGCATAATATGATTTGAACTTGCTATAATATTGCAGGCCGTCACCACAGGCCAGCCGCGCGTGCTTGGCGTAGTTGACACGGTTGAAGACGACGCCGGTCACCTCGCCGTCGAATTGCATCAGGGTCGACTGCACCAGATCCGGAGTGGTCTTGCCCCATCTCAGAACCAGCAGCACGGCATCGGCATAGCGCGACACGGAGCGCGCATCGCCAGCCGCGAGAACGGGCGGCGTGACGACGATGACCTGGTCGAAGCGCGCCTGCAACTCGTCCAACAGGGTCTTGATTTGCGGCGAAGCCAGGACAGCGCCCGGATCGGCAAGGGCATTGCGGACGAAGATTGCCTTCAGACCAGGCGACGTCGCGCTCGATATGATGATTTGATCGAGCGTCGCTTCTCCACGAAGATAGTCGAGCAGGTCCCTCTCATCTCCCGCAGGATCGATTAGATCATCGAGTCCGGGCTGCCTGAGATCGAAATCGACGACGATTGCCGACCGGAAGGTCGCCACCGCGGCGGCGGCGAGCGCGATCGCCACGGTCGTCTTTCCATCATCGGGCAGCGGTGAGGTCACGACGACGACGTTGCCAGTAGGCTTGGGCAGTAGCCGAGCCAGCTTTCCTTCCACTGTCCTGACCGCTTCGGCGAAGACGGTATAGGGCCGGGAGATCACGGCGACATGCGCCGCCAGCCGTTTCCGACGTGAAATCTCCGGGATGAGCCCAAAGGTGGGAAGGCCTGTGAGTGCATAGACCTGCGAAGCGGTGCGCACATGATTGTCCGTCGCCTCGGCGATGAGAACCAGGATGAGGCTGAAGATCACCGCCGCGGCAAGCGCTGCTCCCAGGATCGGCGCCGGGCGCGGGAAGCTGGGTTGGGTCGGCGAGAGTGCGGGGGACGCTACCGTGGCATCCGCCTTGACCAAGTCGCTCTGCCGCAGCGTCTGCTTGAGCCGCGACAAGAGGGACAGATAGATCGCTTGCGTCGCGGTCGCGTTTCGTTCGAGGTCGAGGAGCGGGACGCTCATCATTCCACGCGCGAGCGATTGCGAGCGCATGCTGCCCAGATCCCCCGAGAGGGTCGCTTCGCGGGCGTTTTGCGCGGTGACGTCGTTGCTGAACTGCTGGCGGAGGCGGGCGGTCTCCGCCTCAATTCCGCGGCGGACCTGTGCGAGCTCGGCATCGGCTTTCTGCACGTCGGGATGCGCGCGGCCATATAGGGTCAGCAATTGTGCGAGGCGTTGGCTCGTGCTGCTCTCCTGGGAGCGCAGGTCCGCGAGCAAGGAGGACATGAGTTGCCCGCCTGCGCCCGCCCCTCCGCTGCGCGCGCTTGCCTCGGCGCGCGCAGCGCGTGCGGCGGCGAGCTCGGATGCCAGCCTGCTCATCTGAGCCGAATTGGCATCGCTGCCGGGCCCGGGATCGATATTGTGGCTACTGCGATAGGAGGCAATCGACCAGTTCGTGGCGAGGAGCTGCTGGCGTAGCTCCTCCACGCGACGGCCGAGTGCCTCGGCCACGCGCCGCTGGGCGGCGCGACGTTCGGTTATCTGGATATCGATATAGGCCGCGGTGACCTTGTTCGCGATCCTCGCAGCCTTGGCAGGGTTGCCCGAGGTCGCGGTGACGTTGATGAAGCTCGTCTGACCATCCTGATCGACATTCACCGCCGCCTGAAGGCGGTCGGTGACCTTTTCGATCAGCTGGGGCGGCACCGCGACGGCCTGGGTTCCCGCTCGCGCGGACTTCGACGAACCTGGCAACGGCGTCCCGGCGGCGGGATTGAACTCCGGGTCGTCGAAGAGCGCCAGATCGCGAACCACCTGGCGCGCGACCGATCGTGAGTTCAGGAGCTGGATCTGGGTTTCGATCTGATGCGTGCGCCGCAATTCCAGGTCGCGAATGGATGTCGGCGACGCCGGATCATCACCGCTGATCTCGAGATCGTCCGTATCGACCCGCATCACCGCCGTTGCCTGGTAGCGAGGTTCGATCACCAGCAGCGCGATCACCGCGATGCCCAGCACAAGGGCTATCGTTGCGAGTATCGCGCGATACCGGCGCCTGAGCACGCGCAGAAAGTCGGTGCCGATGGAAGGCTCGTCAGGGCGGGCGTCGAGGCCTCGATGGTCCTGTAGCAGGGGTTCGTGCATGTTCATGCTGTTCATCCCGTAGCGGCGCGCATCCGCATCGATGATTTGCGCACCACACAAGCTTCTAGGTCTCCGTGACCGCCGTCGCAGCAGCAATGAAGGATAGGGCCGGGAGACTCCGGTCCATCGTCTTGGAGTCAGGCCGGTCCAAGATGGGTAATGCGCTGCGGTCTCACTACCTCTTCCGGGGTATCTCGATATCGGAAGCGCCGTTTCGCCAGCGTGGTGGCATGTCCTGCGACGTGTGCGGAAGGACTTTGATGACTGCCAAGCCCCCAGATCCCAGCCGGCCATGGCAATGAGCACGCTGCCGCCGGACCCGTCGGTCGCCACAGTCGTGGCGAGGGTCTCGCCACGAGCCGGAACGTTGATGCGGTTCGCGCGCAACGCATTTCATATCGCCAGTGGCAACGCATCGGCCGTGGCGCTCGGCATGATCACGCTGGCGCTCAGCGCCCAGATGCTGGGCCCCGCTCTGCTTGGCATTCTCGCGACCATCGAGGGGTATGGCCGCATGGTCGACCAGATCGTCAGGCTGGAGACGTGGCAGGCGTTGATCCGCTACGGCGCAGACGCGCTGGAGAAGCGAGACGGTCACCGGTTCCGGGCGCTCGTCAAGCTCGGGGTGATCATGGATTTTCTCGGCGCGTCACTGTCCGCGGCCGTGGCGTTTCTTGCGGTTCCGGTAGCGGCGCACTGGCTTGCCTGGGATGCCGCGACCAGCATGATGGCGCAAATCTACTGCATCGCGGTGCTCTTCGGTGTCTCCTCGACCCCGATCGGGGTGCTTCGCCTGTTCGACCGCTTTGCTGCGATAGCCTGGCTCGATCCCGCGATCGCGCTGGTTCGACTTGTCGGCGTCGCCATCATCTGGGTCATGGACGGCTCGCTCTGGGCCTTTCTCCTGCTCGGGATCATCCTCCAATGCGCTCAGCGTCTGCTGCTCGGCTGGATGGCCTGGCGAGAATTGAGGGCGCAAGGCTATGGCGACTTCATCACCGCGTCGCTCTCACGTCCTGGCGAGCGCTTCCCCGGCATCTGGGGCTTCATCCTCGCTGCGAACGGCACCCTGCTGATCCGCAAGAGCACGCAGGAGATCGATCTCTTGGCCGTCGCTGCAATCACGGGCCCGGCTGGCGCCGGTGTCTATCATCTCGTGCGCAAATTCACGATGGCGGCGACCAAGGCGGGAGCAATGATGCAGCAGGTCATTTACCCGGACCTCGCGCGACTCTGGGCTCGGCGTAATTTTGCGGCCTTTGCCACGACGATCCGGCAAGTCGAAGCGCTGACGGTTGCATTTGGCTTCGCGCTTGTCGGCGTCGTCGTGTTGGCCGGGGAGCAAATCATTGGCGTCATCGGTGGGTCGAAGTTCGAAGATGCCACGAACCCATTGATCGTTCAGTCCTTTGCTGCGCTGCTCTTTCTTTCGGGCAGCGCATTGCGGCCTGGCCTTGCATCGATGGGCCTGCAGACGAAGATCATGCCGGCGGTAATCGTTTCGGCGATCGCCTTCTACGCTGTCCTGTTCACCGCCGTGCCGCGGCTGGGCGTGGTCGGTGCCGGATTCGCGCACATTGCCTTCAACGCAATTCTACTGCCTGCATCGGCTTTCCTGTTTACGCGATCGCTGCGACGAGCAGCGCGGGATCCGTCGCCGTCGACAGGGTGAGCCCGCGATTTGCAGCCCAGATTGCCGCCTGCGTGCGGTTCTGCACGCGCAACTTGCGCAGGATCGCCTTGATGTGGACCTTGACCGTTGCGTCGGCGATTCCCAATCGGCGGGAAATGACCTTGTTGGGATCTCCGTCGAGCAGGCACTTCAGGATCTCGATCTCGCGATTGGACAGTGGCTGACCGATGACGCCGGTTTCGCGGCCGCTCCACATGATCTGTGGAATGGAATGGGTCAGCGACTCCGCCACTTCCGATGGAAGAACCTTTTCGCCCATGGCGATGAGGCGTAGCGCTCCGGCGAGCGGTGCACAGGATATTGCCTTGACGAGATAGCCGTCGACCATCCCCGAGGCGAACGCATGCGCGACCTCCTCGATGTGATACTGGTCCATCATGAGCACGATGCGGCACAACGGAAAGCGGTCGCGTAGCTCGCGACAGGACTGAAGGCCGTCGTCCAGCGCGTGCGCATCTACGATGATGACATCGCAATCCAGCGGTCCGAAATCGAAGGAATTCGATTCTGCTGCATCTACCACGAAACCCTGATCGATCAGGATCCGCCTCAAACCCTCCCGGATGATCTCGCTCTTCCCCAAGATCGAAACATGCATACACTCTGACATTTCCGGTACCCCTTGCTAGTTAGGAAATGCGACCCCCTATTTGTTGCGGAACATTTCAGAATATGTCCGATGTGGAGCTAAAAGGCTATAGGTAGAATCTTGAAGGGCCACAGATAGAAGGCGCAATATGGGGTATCGGCGCCTCGAGCCTGTACAAACAGGCTAATCCGAATTGCGTATGCGCCACATCGAAGTGAAGCAGCGTGGCAAGCATTGCAGGAATTCTAACTTGCATTAATCTCGAGCGTAACGAAGGACTTTTCTAAAGTTTCGACCGCAAGTCCTGCGCCGGGAAACGATTATTGGCTGAAAGCCGCCGAATCGGCCAAAAAATGTCTGAAGCAAGCTCACGCGGTGGTTACCGACTCGGAAACCAACCCCCACCACCGGGGGCTGCGCACTTCGCAATCAGGTCAGTCCAGCTCCTATTTACCTGGTGCAGGTCGAACCGGACTGCAGCGGCAGCAGCGGCCATCCCGAGGCGCTGGCAAAGCATCTTGTCGTTCGCGAGACGTAACAGGGCAGCGGCGAGTGCGCTGGAGCTTTCGGGAGGAACGAGCAGCCCGTCGACTCCGTCGGTAATCATGTCCGCAGGGCCGAAATCGCAGTCGAAGGCGACCGCCGCCAGGCCCGAGCTCATCGCCTCGGCCAGGACGTTTGCGAACCCTTCATAACGGGACGACAGGACGAATATGTCGCAGGCAGCGATCCACGCGCCCGGGGTAGCGCTCGCTCCGGGCAGAAAGGCGCGGCCGACCAGGCCCAGGCGGCTGACCTGGCGTTCCAGCGCAGCCCGATCAGGTCCTTCGCCGAAGATGATCAATCGCCAGTCGGGTATCCTGTCGGCAATTTGCGCGAAGGCGTCCAGCAGCAGGTCGAAGCCCTTTTGTTCGTTCAGCCGCCCCGCCGCGACGATCGCGGGCGGGGCCGGCGCGCGCGGTGCAGGTACCGGCGCGATCATAGGGTTGGGTATCACCAGGGCCCGAGCGCGTTGCCTGTAGGGAAGGCAGATCTTGCTCCGTTCGGTCTGCATGACGATGGCCGCGGCGGTCGGGTACAGCCAGCGCAGCAGGATCCTCCAAACGACATTCGATCGCTGGCGAAGCGGATTGTTGCGCTCCGAGACGATCATCGGGGTTCCGGTGCCGATCCTTGCGAGTAGGGAAAGCACGTTGATCTTTGTGAGAAATGAAACGGCGACGTCGAAGCGCTCCTTGCGCAGGAGCGTGTGCAGCGTCCGGACGCGCCGCATCATCAGGAAGAGACGCGCGGCGCCTTTCGCGACGGTCGGCAGAGCAAGTCTCCGCAAGTGGACCCGCTCGTCATATCGATGAAAGATGCGATCGGTCGGCCGGTCGAACGTGATGATCGTCACGTCCCAACCCTGCGCAAGTGCGGCACGGGAAAGGAAATCGATGATCCGTTCAGCGCCGCCCGCATCCAGGGCCGCGAGAATGAAGGCGATACGCATGCTATCCGACCATTCGTGCCCGGCAGGGCAGCCGTTCGACAAGCGACCAGGTCAGCTCGTCGAAGGAACGGATGCGCGTGTCGGCATGGTGGCTCGCGATTGGGTGGAGACGGGGGTGGACCGCCCCCGCTCGATCGATCTGGACGGTCCGCCACCCGAGCTTGCGCGGTGCCAGGAAATCCTTTGCGGGGTTGTCTGCGACGTAGACGAAGGCATCGCATTCGCTTCGGAGACATGCCTCGATTACCTCAAAGGCCCGGCGATGCGGTTTCCAATAGCTCCGCCCCCATTCGTCGGTGCAGACGATCGGATGGATCGCGAAGCGGTCCAGGCCGAGGGCGGCGATCTTCGCCCGCTGCGCGACCGCATGTCCGTCGGTGATGAGTGCGAGCGCGAAACCGTGGTCGGCGGTCAGAAACGCCTCCGCATCGGCTGCGAGCGAGATCGACGGAGGATGCGATCGATACTTCGCGACGAGGATGCTGACAAAGGCGGGATCGGGCGCGATGCCGAGATGTGCCAGGGTCCGGTCGAACAGGTGGTCACGCACGCCAATCTCGCGCAATGCCTCGGCTTCGGCCTGAAAACCTTTGAGTCCCGTTTCGCGCTCGAGCCAGTTCGAGATCCAGGCGATGCCGCTGCGGACATAGGTTTCTTCCAGGTAGAGCGTGTCGTCGAGGTCGAGAACGATCGCGATCGTCATGTCCGGACGAACACCGCAGCATCGTAGCGAAGCATGACGACATCCTCCGCCCAATCATTGCCGGCGCTGCTCGGCATGCCCAGGCGTGCCTCGATCAGCCAACGGGCAAAGGTAGCGCCGGCATGGTCGGCCAGGGGATATCCGCCGCCGAAGCGCGCGTTGATCTCGAAGACGTTGGCTGTGCCGTCCGGTGCGACCATCGCCTGATAGCACAGGACACCGCGTGCGCCGGGAAGACTGGCGGCGATCCGCTCGCCGATCTCGATCAGGCGCGGCGCGCGGCGGGTCACACCCTTTTCGACCTCCCCGGCGCGAACCTTGATCCGGCGGTGCGGCACGACAGCACGAAGGCGACCAGCATCGTCGATATAGAAGCTGACCGTCCATTCCTCGCCGCGCAGCAGCGTCTGGACGATCATCGGTTCGTCCTCGTGCAGCGGGAGATCGACCGGAGTCTGAACCACGGACACCGATCGTCCGGAGCTGCCGTGGCGCGGCTTTAGGAGCACCGGCCATGTCCAGCTTCCGGGGTTCTTGCGGACGTTTGCGAGCGTTGCGGTTCGCGGGCCTGGAATGTCGTGCGCGGTGAGGAACTCGGCCGTCTTCAGCTTGTCCCGCGCAATATCGATCACAGAGGGTGCGCTGGCGGCGACGACGATGCCGAGCGCGGCGAATCGGTCCTTCGCCTCCGCTAGCGGCGCAAGTTCGGGGTCGATCGTCGGGACGACCAACTGAACCCGGCGACGGCGGCATATCGCCAGGATCGATTCCACGTATCCGTCGTCGTCTGCAGACGGAACTGCGAACGCGCTGTCGGCAACATGACAGGCAGCGCTCAATTCGGGCTCCAGGTCGCACGCCAGCAGGTCAAGCTCGACACCGAGCTGCTCCGCGCCGCGACGAAACGCCTGCAACAGTCCGACGCGACGTCCGGCCGAGGTGACGAGCATGGTCAGGCGCTTGCGCTCGCCGGTGGCTCCGGCCCTGTCGATTGCCATGTCGTCGATTCCGGTTTGTGTCAGCATGACTAGATCACCTCTCGCACGAGTACGAATGCCTCGGCTGCATGGCGGTGCACCGTCGCACCGCGCAGCGCGGCCAGCGCGCGGATCGCCTCGGGCGATCGCTCGTTTGGGAAGATGCAGCACTGCGATTCATAGGCGGCGAAGGCCGCCAGCTTGGCATCGAGCGTCGACGAGATGTCGACATAGACGGTCGGCGCGAAAACCGGCTCGAGATAGGGCGCGGACCAGTTGGTTTCCGACAGCGTCTCATATGCCAGGATCGTGTGCGGATATGTCGGTTTACGCGGCCGGGCGGCGACCATGGTCGAGCGGAACACCAGCTGATGGTCCAGATGGATATCGCCGACGAACGGCACGAAGATCGTGTCGGGCGTCGTCGCCTCGATCAGAGCCCCCATCGCCGCATTGAGATCGGCATGGGGAACGCCGTCGAGCTCGGCAGCGGGAAGCTCGAGATAATGGGTCGAGCGGACACCGAGCAGGGCATGCGCCGCGGCTGCTTCCGCACGCACCTTCTCGACGCTCGCCCGATCATATCTGGGCGACTTGCCTTCGGTAACGATCGCGATCTCGACATTGCAGTTCATCCGAACGAGCCGGGCGATGGTACCGCCGCACCCCAGGACCTCGTCATCGGGATGTGGCGCGATGACCAAGACGCGACCGGCGTTGTGCGGAGAGCGCAGCATCGATCAGGCTCCGACCATGCTGTGCAGCGCCGGCGGCTTCCCGGCCGGCGTGGTGAAATCCGACACGGAAATCGCCGCCCCGTCGCCACAGGTCACGACGAAGCTGTCGTCTGCGCGCCCGATCACCTGGCCGGGCAGCGCGTGGTGGTTTTGCCGATTTTCCTGCCGCCTGGCCGACCAGATCGTCACGCGCCGGTCGCCGTCGCCGGCAAAGGCGCCCGGATAGGGGCGGCCGACCGCGCGGACCAGCCGCTCCACCTCCGCCGCCGTGCGCGTCCAGTCGATCCTGCCGTCTTCCGGTCGCCGGCGCGCGGCCCAGGTCGCGAAAGTCTCGTCCTGCGGATGGCCGGGACAGTCTTCGGCGAGCAGGTCCGGCAGGGTATCTGCCAGCAGCTCGCCCAGCGCCGCCATGTGCCTTGCGTAGAGCGAGCCTGCGGTCTCGTCGGGCGCGACGTGCAGGTATCGCTGTGCCACGATCGGCCCGCTATCCGTTCCTTCGTCGATCCAGAAGAGCGTGGACGCGGTGATCTTCTCGTCGAGCAGGATCGTCCAGGGAATGACGCCCCGGCCGCGCAGCCGGGGCAATGGCGCCGGATGATAGCCCAGGACGCGCCCTTGCGCGGCCATGCGGAACGTATCGCCGCATAGTTGCGACCAGCCGATCACGAAGGTGATGTCGGGCGTGAGCGCGTCCATCTGCGATAGGAATTCGGCGCCGTTGATATTGGATACGTGGAGGAGCGGCGCGTTCGCCGCGGCCGCTGGCTCGGTGAGGTCGACGAAATCGGAATGGCGGTGTGCTAGATGTGGGGGCAATGTCGCGACCGCGGCCAGCGTCCAGCCCGGCGCGCGCGAGATCGCCTGCGCCGCGATCCGCGTGCTCTCAACCGCGCCGATCAATAGTGCCCGCATAGCCCCGCTCGATGTTGAGAATGTTGATGCGTTCGCCGCCAACGAGCATCGCCGCGGTCCGGAACAGGATCTCGAGATCGAGACGGAAGCTGCGATGCTGAACGTACCAGAGATCGAGCGCGAGCTTGTCCGCGTCGTTTAGCAGTGCGTTCCCGTTGATCTGGGCCCATCCGGTGAGGCCGGGCTTGATTGCGCCCCGTGTCGCTCCGCCCTTGCCCAGCGCTATCACGGTTTCCGGCAGCAACGGCCGCGGGCCGACGAGGTTCATCTGGCCGCGAAGCACGTTCCAGAGGCCAGGCAGCTCGTCCAGCCGCGTGCGGCGAAGCACGCGACTGGTGGCGGTGAGGCGCGCCGCGTCGGGCAGCGGGCGTCCCTCGATATCGTCGGCGATCCGCATGGTGCGGAATTTCACGAGCGTGAAAGTGCGCCCGCCGATGCCTGATCGGCGCTGTCTGAACAGGATTGGCGTGCCCAATGTCGACAGCACGACAAGCGCGACGATCGCCATGATGGGCACCGCCACCAGCATCGCCAGGGCGGCGATCATGATCTGCAATGGCGCGAAATCGCCGATCGCGCGGCGCGGCCGGCTACCGGGCCGGCTCTCCGTACCCTGATCCAGTTCCATCACGCCGAGAAGCTGTGCGTTGACCTTGGCGACATCGAAGCGCCGGCAGGCTGTTTCGCGCGCGCGGGCGCCCATTCGAGCGACGAGATCGGGGGCTTCGATGAATCGCGTCATCGCTTCGGCCAGTGCTCGCGCGTCGCGAGTCGGCACGATGAACCCGTCCAGTTCGTGCGTAACGGCGTCCCTGCAGCCCGGCGTGTCGGTGGTGATCACGGGATTGCCGCAGGCCATCGCCTCGAGGATCGTCCGCGGCAGGCCCTCGCGATAATAGCTCGGCAACACGAATACGCTGGCGTCCGCGAGATGCGGTGCCACGTTGCGGGTCTCGCCGAGATAGTCGACGTCTCCTGCCGCTGCCCAGGCCTGGATCTCGGCGAGGCTGATCCCGGTCGGATTGGGGTCGATCGGCCCGAGGATACGGAAGCGGGAATCCGGGAAGCGCGCGCGTACCAGCCTCGCAGCCTCGACGAATTCGACAATGCCCTTGTCGCGCATCAGGCGTGCGACCATCAGGAAGACCGGAGGACCGTCGGTTGCCGGGGAGGGGCTGAACCTGACGATATCGACGCCCGAGCCGGCGACCTGCACGACATTGTGATGGGGCTGCAGGATGGCGTGACGGCGCATCTCGGCATCGTCGTCCCGGTTGAACACGATGACCGCCGCAGCGCGTGCGATCGCGATGCGGTACAGTAGCGAAACCACACGGCGCAGCAGGGCGTGGCGCATGCCGGGGATGTTCGAATAGATATGGCCGAGCCCGCTCACCATCGCATGGAAGTGCGCGCGCCCACCTGCGATCCGGGTCGCCAGCCCGCCATAGATGATCGGTTTCTGGGTGTAGGCCATGACAACGTCCGGGGCCTCGGTGCGCATCAGGGTTACCAGGTGCCGCAAGGTTGCGAGATCCCGGAGCGGGTTCATGCCGGTGCGGTCCATGGGAATTCGGCGATAGCGCGCGCCCATCGCCGATAGCGCCCCGGCCGTTTCCGGATCGTCGTCGGGCGCACATGCAACGACTTCATGTCCCTCTGCGAGGATGGCAGAGATCAGCGCACCGCGGAAATTGATCAGCGAATAGGAGAGGCTGGCGATGATGAGAACCTTCATGCCGGCCGAGCCCCCGCACCGCGAACGCCGGGTCCGCTCCAGTCCGTGGTCGGGGCAAAGGTCCGATCGAGTACGGCGGCGTACAGGCGACGATATTGCAACGCGACCTGGCGCAGCTCGAACAGGCTGACCACGCGCTCCCGAGCGGCTGCGCCCATGCTTGCTCGTCCGACCGCGCCCAGCGTGGCGACGCGGGCCAGGGCTGCGGCCATCGCTTCGACGTTGCGGGCGGGTACGATCAGTCCGGTCTCGCCCAGGATGAATCTGCAGTCCCCGATATCGGTAGCGACACAGGGAATGCCACAGGCCATCGCCTCGCCGAGGATATTGGGAAATGCCTCGCCCCAGGCCGACGACAATGCGATGATGTCGACGCCTGGAAGCCAATCGGCAACGTCGCCGCGCTCGCGCGCGAGCGTCACGCTTCCTTCCGGCAGGGAGTCGGCGACAAGCTTGGCGAGCGCCGGCGGAGGATTGTCCAGATCGGTTCCGACCATCAGCAAATGCAGGTTGCAGCCTGCCGCCCGCGCACGGGCAACGGCGCGGACGAGCATCGCATGGTCCTTCATCGGGTGAAGGCGCGCGACGAGCGCGACGATGATTGCATCTTCTGGAATGCCGAACAGCTTCTGCAGATAGGCTCGGCGATATCGATCGGGTTTGTAGCAATCGCAGTCGAAGCCGTTGGGGATGTAGGTCGCGCGGTCACTCGCAAAGCCTATCGCTTCATGCTCGCGCGCCGCTGCCTGGGAGTTGTAGATGATCGCCGCAGCGGAACGCGACATGCGCGCGCTCAGCGCCAGTAGCCGCCGCGTCGCCCGCGTCTCCAGCATCGGATCGCCGAGCGAGTGGCGGACATTCCAGACGACCGGCACATGGGCGCCCTGCACGAAGCCGGCCACGCTCGCGGCGAGATTGCCGTGATACATCCACCCCTGGATTACGTCCGGGCTCACGCGCGCGGTGATGCGTAGCAATCGGACCAATGAAAGAGGGCCAAACAGCCCACGACGCAGCCCGAGGGAATAGACCGGACATCCGGCCTCCCGCAGCGCGGGCACCATTACGCCGGGCCGCATCAGTGACAACACGCTCGAATCATTGCGGCCGCTGCTCGCACCGGCTTCGATGAGCTTGACCAGCATCGCCTGCGCGCCTCCCAGGTTCAGGCTGGTCGTGACATGCTGGATCGCGATTGGAAGACGCGCGGCGCGGATCGATTTCATGCCAGGGCCTCCTGGTAGGTCGCGGTGATTGCCCGAACCTGGCGTTCGATGCCCAAGCTGGCGCGGGCTTCGGCGCACCCACTCCGACTGGTTGCAGCGAACCGCACCTTGGAAAGCATGTCGGGCTTGATTGCGGAATTCGGCGGGCTTTCCCGTTCTTCCGCCGTAGGAATCACTGTCGTACTCATGCGGTGACGAGGCCCCCTGGCGTCCGGACTCAGCCGGTTACAAGAAATCTACGCGGGCATGAGGCAGGGCGGGCGTGATAATCCGGCCATCTCCTTTGGAGGTATGTCGGGGCTCCGCTTCGCGTTCGCCTTTGGTGCGAGCGCGCCGTTTTGGCGCAATAGCTAATCCCTGCGCGCATCTTGCGAGGCGGCTCCCCCCAATCGCCGAACTTTGCTGTCCAAAAGGTCAGAACCTTCTGGTCGACTTCCGCATGGTCAAGAAGCGCTTAAGATATCGGATCGGCAAGGGGCAACATCACCGATCTCGTATCGGCGAAGCCAGCTCGGCAGGAAGGATGCGGTTGCGCACATATTCTTGAATTCTACGGGTGGAGCTTAATAATGTTCAAATTAACTAGGCTTACTCAGTCGCTACCATCTCGTCATTCGATGATTACATTCTCCATTGATGCGCTTGTGTGCTCATCGAGTCTTTACATCGCATTGGTACTTCGTGTGGGAAGCCAGCGCGCGGGAGAGATTCTCAACGACTTCCCGTTTGCGGCGCCGCTGTTCCTTGTCGTTGCAATGGCAACATTCTGGATGATGCGAACATATCGCCGCCTATGGCGATTTGTCTCGGTCGATGATCTGGTCGAGCTGGCCAAGGGCACGACACTGGCGATCGCAGCCTATCTCCTGGTGTTGTTGCTGATCGGCCATATCATGTGGGTGCCCCGGTCGATCCCTGCGATCCTGTGGCTCGTGCAGATCGCGATGATGGGGGGCACCCGCGTCCTCCGCCGCTTGGCCGCGGAATATCTGAGCGGCATCGTCAACCCACCGCAACCGATCCTGCTGCCCGTCGCGCGATCGCGCCGGGTACTGCTCGTCGGATCGAGCGATCGGGTGGAACGGTTGCTGCGCTATATCGAGCGCGAAGGCGATACCGGGCTCCAGCCGATCGGCATTCTCGATACGGTAGGGGTGCGCGGGCCGATGCAGGTGCGCGGCGTTCCGATCCTCGGTTCGATCTGCGAACTGAGCCGTGTCGTCGAGCGGCTGGAGGCAAGCGACCGGCGCCCGCAATGCCTGTTGTTCGCCAGCCATCCGGATCAGCTTCGCGGCAGTGCGACCGTCGGCATCGCGGCCGAGGCGCAGAGCCTGAACCTCGACGTGGCATATCTTCCCGGCCTCACCACCTACAAGCCGAATGCGAGCGAGAAGCTCGATCTGCGCTTCATCGATATCGCCCAACTGCTCGGTCGCCCGCAGGTCGGGCTCGACAGCAAGTCGGTCGCGGCAGCAATCCGCGGACGTCGCGTGCTGGTGACGGGGGCCGGCGGGACGATCGGGCGCGAGCTCGTCCGCCAGATCGCGGCGTTCGCTCCCGAGCGCCTGATCCTCCTCGATGCATGCGAGTTCAATCTCTACGAGATCGACCTGGAGATGCGCGAGAACCACCCAGGCGTGCCGCGCGCACCGGTGCTCTGCTCGATCCGTCAGCGCGAACAACTGATGCGGGTCTTCGCCGAGCATCGTCCGGAACTGGTTTTCCATGCCGCAGCGCTGAAACATGTGCCGCTGGTCGAGGAGCACCCGACGGCCGGGGTGCAGACGAACGTCCTCGGCACACGCAACGTTGCGGATGCGGTCAAGCGCTATGGCGCGCGCGCGATGGTGCAGGTCTCTACGGACAAGGCGGTCAATCCCGTCGGGTTCATGGGAGTGACCAAGCGCCTGGGCGAGCTCTATTGCCAGGCACTGGATCTGGCCGGCACCGATACCGTCGACGCCCCCCGGTTCATGACGGTCCGCTTCGGCAATGTGCTGGGTTCGAGCGGATCGCTGATCCCGCTTTTCCAGCGGCAGCTCAGCCGGGGGGGGCCGCTGACGGTAACCCACAGGGATATCGAACGGTTCTTCATGACCGTCCACGAAGCGGTGCAGCTGGTGCTCCATAGCGCCGCATGCGGCCTGGACGACGAGGAGAGCCGCGGCCGGATCTATGTGCTCGACATGGGGGCGCCGGTCCGTGTCATGGACGTGGCGCGCCGCATGATCCGCCTCGCCGGCCTGGAGCCGGACCTCGACGTCGATATCGAGATCGTCGGCCTGCGCCCCGGAGAGAAGCTCTTCGAGGAACTGTTCGACAGCAAGGAGGAGCAGCTTCCGTCAGGCATGCAGGGCGTTTTTGAGGCGGTTTCCCACGTTCTGCCGCAACCCATCCTGCGGCGCGCTTTCGATCAGCTGGAGGATGCCGCCAATCGCGGTGACGATGCGGCTTGCCGGAGCGTGGCGCTGGCGTTGCTGTCGCGCGAAGCGGCTCCGTCTCAGCGGCGTCGGGATGGCCAGATCGCAAGGCCCCAACTGGTCGCTCAGCTCGGCTAATCAGGGAGGAAGTCTTGCCCAACAATACGCGCGTGGCAGTTGTTCTCGATCCCGGCATGGTTCGTCCCGCGCCGGTTGCTCGGGTGGCGACTTGCGACAAGCCGATCCGATCGAACTGGCCGACCTATGCGGAGGACGAGATTGCGGAGGTCGCCGATATCCTTCGATCGGGCCGCGTCAACGCGCTGCACCATGGCGAAAGATGTCGTGCATTCGAAGCGGCTTTCGCCGCGCGTTGCGAACGCGCCCATGCCATTGCGGTCGCGAACGGCACGCTGGCGCTCGAGCTGGCCTTGCGTGCCCTGGGAATCGGCGCGGGCGACGAAGTCGTCGTTCCGGCGCGGAGCTTCGTAGCAAGCGCCAGTTGTGTCGTGACGCTCGGCGCGGTCCCGATTTTCGCGGATGTCGATCCCGACAGCCAGACGTTGAACGCATCGACGATTGCCGCGGTAGTCACTCCGCGGACGCGCGCGGTCGTCGTCGTGCATCTCGCCGGCTGGCCGGCACCGATGGACGAAATCACGACCCTCGCCGAGGCGTTGGGAGTCGCGGTGGTGGAGGATTGTGCGCAGGCGCATGGCGCACGGTGGAACGGGCATCCGGTCGGCAGTTTCGGCAATGCCGCGGCATTCTCATTTTGCACCGACAAGATCATATCGACGGGCGGGGAGGGCGGATTGCTCGTCCTGCGGGACCGCGAGGTCTGGGAACGCGCCTGGGCGTTCAAGGATCACGGCAAGTCTCCTCCGGAGGAGATCGTGCCGCCCGGCGATGGGCAATTCCGCTGGCTTCACCGATCCGTCGGGAGCAACTACCGCATGACCGAGATGCAGGCCGGAATCGGGCTGTTGCAGCTTGGCAAGCTGGATCGATGGGTTGCCGACCGGAACCGCAACGCGGCGATCCTCAATCGCCATCTTACCGTGCTGCCGGCGGTGCGAACCGTGGTCGCGCCTCCTTCGATCCTGAACGCCTATTACAAATATTATGCGTTCATCCGGCCGGCGGCGCTGCGACCCGGATGGTCTCGCAATCGGATCCTGAGCGAGCTGATCTCGCGGGGGCTGCCGGCCGGGGCCGGGATCTGTCCGGAAATTTATCGCGAGGAAGCCTTTGTCGGTACTCCCTCTGTGCCTCTGGCGCGGTTGCGCGTTTCGAAGATGCTGGGCGAGACAAGCTTGATGTTCCCCTGTGACCAGACATTGGGTGGGGAGGATGTCGAGCGAATGGCGCAGGCCGTCGTGTCGGTCGTGTCGAAAGCCAGTTATTGACCGGGGGAAGACATGACACAGCGGCATCTTCCGCAATTCCTGATAATCGGTGCGGTGAAAGCGGCAACGACCTGGATCGCGGACCAGCTTCGTGCGCGCGACGATGTGTTCCTGCCCGGGCCCGAACCCCATTATTTCAGCCGCGCCTATGATCGCGGCGAGGCGTGGTACGCATCGCTTTTCGCCGATGCGCGCGATGGCCAGTTGATCGGAGAGAAATCCGCCGACTACCTTGCAGAGCGCGCGGCCCCGGCACGAGCCGCGGCGCTCCTGCCCGACGCGATGCTGATCGCGCAGCTGCGCAACCCCGTCGAGCGGGCCTATTCCGACTATTGCATGCTCTATCGGCGCGGACATGTCGGCCGCGATATCGAACGGTATCTCGACGCAAGATCGGCGATGCCGCGCTTCCTGCAAGATGGGCTCTATGCGCGTCATATCGCCCGGTGGCGCGATCATTTTCCCGCCGATCGACTGAAGATCATTCTCTACGATGACATTCGTGCCGAGCCGGAGCGTGTGCTGGCCGAGATATGCCAAGTGCTGCATCTGCCGCCCGTGATCGACGCTGAACGCATCCGGCGGCGCAGCAATGACAGCGAGGCGCCGCTGGTGCCACTGCCGCTACGGCGCCTTCCACCGTCGATCAAGAATCTGGTTGCGCCATTGCGCGGCAATCCGGCGTTCGAAGCGACGCGCCGGCTTTTTGCCCGCTCGATCGAATATCCGCGGATGACGGCCGACCTGCGCATGCGGCTGAACGACTATTATGCGGAGGATGTCGCGGAGCTGGGGCTTCTTCTCGATCGGGATCTGAGCGCCTGGAGCGACGGAGCGCATCCGGTTCAATGACCGCGGCATCCGCCACGCCGATCTATCATCCAGGTGTGCGGCCATCCAATGACCGTGCTTTCGGAAGGATCGGCGAAACGGTCGTGCTCGTCGCGACGTTTCTCGCGCCATATACCACATGGCGGATCGTGACCGGTGTCCTATTCACGCTCAGCGATGCGCTTTTTTGCCTGGGAGCGCTCCTCTACCTCGCAGCGCGGCGGCTGAACGCACGGCCGTTCGGCGACCTGACGCCGATGTGGTTCGTCGGGCTGGCCATGCTCCTGACAGGCCTTTTGCTCGGCAGCCTGGTCAATGGAGATCCGATGCGATGGACCATCGTTGCCGCGCAATATGCTTTCGCGTTCGCACTGATACCGATGCTGATGATCCCGGTCACCTGCGAAATGGCGGTGCGTCAGGCCAAGGCGCTGCTCGGCGGGGTCGTGATCATGGAACTGTTCGGCATTGGCGTCTTTTATCATTTGGCCGGCTCCTATGAAGGAGCGAAGCGCTTTGGCCCGGAGTTCATTACGGGCGAGCATCGCCTTGGCGCATTCATGGCGGATGCGAACTGGAACGCCGCAGTCATCGCGATGACGGTTCCGTTGGCTTTCTACCTCCAGCACAAGCGGCATATCGGCACCGTGGTCGCTGCGGGATCGCTCGTTGTTCTGACGATTGCATTGCTGTTCACGGGATCTTTCACCGGATTTACCGCAACCGTGGTGAGCGTGGGGCTATTGTTGCTAATTTGCGGCAGTGCGCGCTCCGCGAAATTGGTCCTGGCGCTGGTTGCGGTCGGTACCGTCGTGATCGGGTCGGGCCTCGCGCTTCCTTCGGCCTTCGAGAAGCGCGTCGCCGGAGCATTGCAAAATCAGGATTTGAGGCAGGCTGGCACCTATTCGGGCCGATTGGACCTAGTCAAGGAAGCCTGGACGATCGTCGATGGGACCAGCGTGATAGGTATCGGCGTCGACCAGTATCGAGCGGTCAGCCGCACGCGTGCGCCCGTGCACAACATATTCCTTCTCCTCTGGGCGGAGGGGGGCTTGGCTTCGATGTTCGGCTGGATCGTAATGATCCTGGTCCCCGTCGCACTGGTGATCCGAACGATCGCACGCGACCGGCTTGCGGCGGGGTTGGGGCTAGCCGTCTTCACGTCATTCCTCATTTTCTCGATGGCCGCACCGCATATGTATTCGCGCAGCTGGGGTGTCCCGCTGTTCGTCACCATGGCGCTTATCCTTGCGCCGCGATTGCGTGCCCGCCGGCCTGGCGTACCCCATTTGGACATGCCGGCGACCCGAATGGCCCAGCCCGATCAGGAGCGAATAGCGTAGTCTCATCGGGTTTCTTGAAGCGTTGATAGGGGGACCGCCCGATGCCTCGACTGATCTTGGCCGCCGCGCTGATGTCGCTCGGTGGCTGCGCCAACAACGTCTCGCAACTGCCGCCCGTGGAGAGCGTCGCCGATCAGACGTATCGGCTGGGCCCCGGCGATGAATTGCGGGTCGTGGTGTACGGTTTCGACTCGATGACCAACGCCTATACCGTCAGCGATGCCGGTACGATCTCCCTGCCGCTGATTTCGTCCCTCGAAGTCGAAGGATTGTCCACCGCCGAACTGGAAACGGCAATCAGCGGCCAGTTGCGGACCCGCGACCTTGCTCCTCGCGCCAGCGTCAGCGTCCAGGTGCAGAAATTCCGGCCCTTCTACATCCTGGGCGAGGTGCAGAGGCCCGGCCAGTATCCCTATGTTCCCGGCATGACGGTGCTGACCGCGGTATCGATCGCGGGCGGCTATACCTTCCGCGCGAACAAGCAGGATGCCGAACTCATCCGGACCCGTAAGCGCGTTTCGTACAGGGCACGAGCCGGTTCCGACGCACGGGTTCTGCCCGGTGACACGCTTATGGTACCGGAAGCATGGTTCTGAGCAGCGAACGATTTCGGCGCCGCTCCGAACCTCGGTCCCGTCGTTGCGGTGTGGCAGTATCGCTCGTCTATGTGCTGGCAGGGGTCGCTGCTGCGCCCGCCGCGGCGCAAGACCAGACGGCCCCCATGTCGCCCCTGGACCTGCCCCGGCCGGGCTATGAGCCCAGGCCGATCCTGATCGGCAGGACTGCGGTCAGGCTCGAGATCGAGGCGTCTGCGCTGTACGATTCCAACGTCTATGCGACTTCGACCAAGCCTCGCGACGACCTGATCGGTATCGTACGGCCGCGGATCGAGGTCGATCGCAATTCCGCGGACATGCGATTGCACAGCGAAGTCTATGCGGAGGTCCGCGAACATGGCTGGGTGGGGCGCGAAAGCGCCGCCAGCTTCGGCGCCGCGGCTTCGGCCGAACTGGTGCCCGGTCCCAGGCAGACGCTCTCGTTCGCCACCCGCTACGATCGCGCGATCGAAAGCCGTGCGGATCCCGAAACCCGGCGCAACCTGAACCAGCCCCCGCGGCGGATCGATATTCTGGGTGCCGATCTGGGCTATGGCATTCGCGGCACCCAGATCGGGCTGGCGCTCAACGGCGGATATCAGCAATTCTTCTATCGCGACGCGCGCGAACGGGATCGCAATCTGCGTATCTACCGGGGATCGGCCAGCATCGCATGGCGGCCATCGGCGCCGATTTCCATCTTCATCGAAGGGTTCGCCACGCGCCGTGACTTCATCACCAGCTTCGACATCAACGGTATCAATCGGGATGCGACCACATTGGGCCTGCTGGCGGGCGTGAGCCGCGACGTCTCGAGCAAGTTGCGGGGGCGATTCGGAGTCGGTGCCTTCCGGTTCGACCCGGACGACAGGGCGCTGTCGGGCTTCACCGGCTTCGCCGCGAACGGCCAGCTGACCTGGTCGCCGCGCCCTCGGACCGCGCTGACCGCGCAGGTCTCCCGCGGCGACGTTGCGACCGTGCGCTCCGGTGCCACCAATCGGACGGACACGCAGATCGCGCTGCGCGTCGATCAGGAGGCGCGGCACAACTTACTGCTTACGGGAGAAATCTCGTGGCTCGATACGCAGTATCGCGGGATTGTCTCACGCAGCCAGCAGACGTTCCAGCTGCGCGGCGAGGCACGCTATCTTGCGAACCGCGTCCTGGCGCCGTTCGTCGCCATCGGATTCGCGCGTCGCGACGCGGATCTCGTCACTGACCGTTTCACGCGCGCGACTGTCGAGTTGGGCGTACGAATCCGTTTCTGACAAGAAGGCGAAGGACATGACCGATCTCAAGGGTCGTCGGACCATAAAGCTGGCCAGCTATGTCGTCGCCGGCGTGACGCTCGTCTCCGCGGTGTTCCTGGGGGCGGAGCCTTCCGCACCGCCCATGCGGCCTGCGTTCCCCGGGGCCGAGGGCTTTGGCAGGATGGCGCAGGGCGGGCGCGGCGGCCGGATCATCGCGGTGACCACGCTTGCAGATGCCGGCCCGGGGTCGTTGCGTGCCTGCATCGTTGCGGTCGGCCCGCGAGTCTGTGTCTTTCGTGTCGGAGGCGTCATTCGCTACACGACGATGCGCCCGGACATTCGCAACCCGTATCTGACGATCGCGGGAGAGACGGCCCCCGGCGGCGGAATCCTGATCACGCACGCGGGCGGGAAGGGCGCTTTCACGCCGTTCGTCATCAAGAACACGCATGACGTGATCGTCCGGAATATTCGCGTGCGGCTCGACCGGCCTGGCGAACAGCGGCGAGCCGACAGTGCCTTCATCGTCGAGAACAGCCGGAACGTCATTCTCGACCATGTCAGCGGCTCCTGGGCCCGCGACGAGAATTTCGGCGGCTATGCGGGCAATGATGCCATCACGGTGTCATGGTCGATCTTCGCAGAAGGCGTCCCGCGGCACGACAAATGCGCGCTGCTGGCGAGTGACCCGACGGGTCCGCAGCGGGTGAGCTTCATCAAGAACCTGTGCGCACACAACGGCGATCGCAACCCGGACATCAACTTCCCGCCGGGTTCTTGCGTCGAGGTGGTCAACAATGTCCTGTACAACGCGCAGGTCCAGTTCAGCGAAGTCTGGGAAAGCTATGGCGGAACGCCGGTGAATATCGTCGGCAATTATTATCGCCGCGGTCCCAACACGCCGCGTCTAGCCTTCGGGATCGATCGGCCGCGGGTGGCCTCCACCGGCATCGCGCGTATCTACACGCGGGACAATGTCGTCGATGGTCGAGGTATCGTGATATCTCCGGCGGCGCAGGCGGCGCTGGTCACTACTCCTGTCTGCCCGCTCACGGTAAAGCCGGCCCCTGCCAGGGCCACGTTCAACGCGGTGCTGGCCGGTGCGGGTGCGTTCCCGCGCGATCAGGTCGATGCGCGGATCGTTGGCGAGGTCCGCAGTCGGACAGGGGCGATCGGCCGATCCAATCGCGTGCTCCCGCCGATCGCCAACGGGGTGCCGTACAGGGACAGCGACGGCGACGGGATGTCGGATCGCTGGGAAACGGCAAATGGTTGCGATCCCCGCCGCAGCGACGCGTGGCAGGATGCCAATGGCAATGGCTGGGCCAATCTCGATGAATTCCTGCACTATGCGCACACCCGGCGGATGGCGGGACGTCAGCCGCTTTGAAGAACGGGCTCGCGCACGAACATTTCCTCGACCTCGGATCCTCCCCCCCAGCGCTCCATAACGATAAGGGTGCCGTCATCGTCCATCTGGAAGAGCGTGCCGCGATGGTCGGCGTCGCCATGGGTGCGCAGCACCAGCAACCAGGCGCCGGGGCCGCGCAGATAGGACCGAACATTGTCGACGGCGCATTGGAGCATCGCGGGCTCGAAATAGTGGCGATTGAGGATGTTCGCCGCCCGGATCAGGTCGAAGCTGCCGGCCAGGACGGGGTTGCGGATGGTGACGTCGTCCTCGATCAGGCGCATGGCATCCAAACGCGCCAGCCGCCGGCTGACGAGTTCGACGGGCGCGCCGGCATGGGGGGATGCGCCTCGGGTGCGAGCGATTGGCCCCAGCGCGCGGTTCGCAACCTTCCGGGCGAGGGCCATCCCGGTCAGATAGTCCAGTCGGCGCGTCCAGGGGCGTAGCGCGCGCCCAAATATCTCATATTGCAGCACATGGCCGGTCGGCTCGACCAGCGCGCGGCAGCCCATCGGGAGATCGATGATCCGTGCAGCGAAGGCGCGGTCGGTGCCTGTCATCCGGACGGAACGGCCCGATTGCGCAAGCGCGACTGCGAGTTCAGCGGTGGTGATGCCCGACGAGATGCCGAGGTCGAGCACCGTCTCGATCGTGGCGTTTTCCCGATCGAGATGGCGGAGCAGCGCGCCGTCTATGGCCCGCAGCCGGCCCTCCTCCGTCCGCTTGAACGTGAAATTGCCCGTGCGCAGCCCGCCGAAGAACCGCGCTTCGTCGCGTGGGGTCACGCTGTTGGGGTCTGCGGAGAAGAATTTGGATGCGGTTTGCACGGTTCGCCCATTGCTTGGTGAAGCGCGAGGTCGCTCCGTTTGAGCATCGGGAAGATAGCAGCGGCGACATTCTTCGCCGCGTTCGACAACGGACTACCCCCCCTGCGCACATCGGATGCAGGGCTGATAGACCTATTCTGCCTCCTTGCGAGGAAGGAGGGGGTCGATGCAGATCAATGCGCACACGCAGGTGGCGTCGGGCGGCCGGGACGAAAGGATGGGCGCTCGTCGATCGAAGCGAACCGATCTGATCTGGTCCGTTATGATGCTGTGCTTCCTGACGGGTCTGTTCGTCAGGATAATGACCTACCCTCTCCAGCACGACGAGCATTTCTACGTTCCCGCCGGGATACTCTTCTCGTTTGGGCGACTCTATCCGGACTTCGGTTTCAGCCATTTGCCGAACCTGCCGATCCTGCTTTCCGCCGTGTTCGCCGTTGCTGGCGGATATTATGTCCTGGTGGGAAGGCTGGTTGTCTTTCTCGCATGGCTGATGGCAGTCGGCGCGCTCGCTCTGATCGGCCGCCGTTGCGCGAGGAGCGACATGGTTGCGGCCGTCCTGGTTGCGCTGCTGGTGGCCAATCCCGCGCTGCTCGATGCGACGGGTATGGCGGTCACGAACAATTTCATCGCCACGCCGTTTGCCCTTTTCGGCCTGCTCGCCTTCATCGAAGCGGCCACGCGCCCGATGCCGTCCCGCGCGCTGGCGGGTCTCGCCGGCTTTCTGCTTGCGGTGGCAGTCGGGTTCAAGGCGAACTACGCCATCCTCCTGCCACCCGTCGCGATCGCCGCCATCCTTGTCCCGCCGCAGCTCCCGATGCGAGCCCGACTGACGCAGATCGCGCTGCCGATGCTCGCGGGAGGCATTATCGGCGGGGCGCCGACCCTGTACTTCCTGGCGCAGGACCCGTCGGGTTTCCTCGCGCATGTGGTGCGCTTCCATCGCGGTCCTCAACTCGGCTATTGGGGGACGAACCCGGATCCCCTGGATCCCAAGGCGATCGGCCTGTCGGCCAAGGCGATCATGGCACAGCGATCCTGGCTTAGCGGGACCAATCTCATCGTGCTGCTGGCGCTGGCTTTCTATGCGGCGCTGGGCTTTCGCGGAGGCCGCTTCCGCTTCCTGCTCGATTGGCGTGCGCGCTGGCCGATCCTGTTGCTGGCGAGCATCACCGCGCTCGCGGCTGCGGTTTCATTCTTGCCGACGCCGGGTTTCCCGCAATATTTCACGATCCCGATTCCGTTCGCGCTCATGCTGATCGCGCTGCTGCACGGCGCGCTCGATAGCTGGGAACAGCGCATGACGCGGCCGTTCCTGATCGCGGCGCTCGCCCTGGCGGCGTTTATCGGCACGCCCATCCTGCTTTCCACGGCTCCGAGGATCGTCGACATCGCGCGCTGGACCGGATTCCAGGTTCACCGCGACGCGACGCGCATGGCACAGATTGCGCGCGCGAAGGACCAGCGTGGTCTGATGGCGACCTTGTCGCCGGTCTACGCGCTCGAGGGCAATCTGGACGTCTATCCGTCGCTTGCGATGGGGCCTTTCGTCTATCGCGCCAGCGCGTGGATACCGGCGGAGGACCGGAGGCACTATCGATCCCTGACCTCGCCGGCGACGGTCGGGGCCATGCTGGAAAGCACGCCCCCAATAGCGATCCTGACGGGGCAGGAGGGCGCGCTCGACGCGCCGCTGTCGGCCTTTGCCGTCGCAAACGGATATGTTGCGCACGGCATTCGGATCGGGCGGGGCAATGTCGCGCGGGACATGGTCCTGTTTACGCGACCGGTTCCGCCGGCTGCGGACTGCGCGGTGCCGCTCGGGGCTTCGGGCTCGTCGGCGATGCCGAAACAGGCGTGTCGTTTAGCCGGGCCTCGATGATGGGCACCGGGCGTCCCTTCACCTGCATGAAGATCCGCCCGAGATACTCGCCGATCACTCCCAGGAACAACGCATTCAGCGTGATTCCGAGCAGAAGAAGCATCGTCGTGGTGGCGAAACCTGCCGGCCATTGCTGTCCGAAGGCCAGGCGCCCCGCCAGATAGACGAGGATGAGCAGGGTCGTCGAGGTGCCGACTACAAGGCCGACCGCGGACGCCACGCGCAGCGGAACGAGCGAGTGATTGAGAACGCCGTCTGCGGCGAGGCTCAGCATCTTGCTCAGCGGAAACTTGCTCTCGCCCGCGATCCGCGCACCGCGATCATATTCGAAGCCGATCTGCGAGAACCCCATCGAGCTGATGAGCCCGCGCAGATACGGGCTGGTGTCCTGGACCGCCCGCAGTTCGGCAAGCAGCCGGGCATCGACCAGCCTGAATTCGCCGGCATTCAACGGCAGATCGTCTTCGCTCAAGGCGTTGATGCCACGATAGAACCATCGCCGCATCATCGCCTTGAACCGGCCTTCCGCGAGCGAGCGCCGCACGCCGTAGACGACCTGATGCCCCTCGCGCCACAGCGCCAGCATGCGCGGGATCAGGTCCGGCGGGTCCTGGAGGTCGCAATCGATCTGGACGGAGCAGGCGCCGCGCGCGTTCTGATAGGCGACGAGCAGCGAGCGCTGGTACCCGATGTTGCGTGCGAAGCGAAGGACCCGGACCCGCGGATCGGCATGGGCGATGGCGCGCAGCAGGCTGAAGGTCGCATCGGTCGAATGATTGTCGGTGAAGACGATCTCGCAGGCATAGCCGGGGAGATCCTCGAATACGCGCGTGATTTCGGCATAGGCACGCTCGACGTTCGCGGCTTCGTTCAGGACCGGCACCAGCACCGATACCAGCGTATCCCCGCCGCTGGTCATGCGAATGCCTGCTGTCTCGCGCCCGCCACGGTGTGCGCCAGGCCTTCGTCGAGCGGTATCCGTGCGCTCCATCCCATCAGCGCAAGCGCGAGGTCGGGCGAGCCCAGAACGGTGGTGATCTCGGTCTGCGACTCCACGTCTTCTCCATATGTGATCAGCGCGGGATTGGCGTCCGTTAGGCCGGCGATGCGCCGGGCGACCTCCTTCATCGTCGGGGCGATGCCGGTGCAGAGGTTGACGATCGATCCGCCAGGCAGGTCCGATCGGGCAAGCGTGCGTAGGCCTTCCACTACGTCGTCGACATGGATCAGGTCGCGTCGCCGGTCGGGATGCGCCACGTCGCACGCGATGCCCGCAAGGCAGCTTTGGACGAGGCGCGGGACCAGGAAGGTGTCGGACTGGCCCTCGCCATAGGTGAGAGCGAGGCGGGCCGTGAGAATGGGGAAGGGGAGCGTCGGCTGGAGGAGGGCGGCGAAATGCGCCCCGGCGACCATGGCGGTGGCATAGGTCGACAAAGGGTGTTCGCGCTGGCTTTCGCGTGCGGGGGTGATGCCGTTGCCATATTCGGCCAGCGATCCGGCGCGCACCAGTACCTTTGGCGGTGCGATCCGCATCGCGGTCAGCAAGGTCAGGAAATTGTGCAGGTCGCCGGTCAGCGCATGCGTATCGAGCGGATGGATGCAACCGGAGCTGCGGCCGGTGCCGCTCGCCAGATGATAGACGATCGTCGGCCGCACCTTGGACAGATAGTCCGGCAGCGCCTCGCCATCCTCGAGATGCACCCGGGCGACAGCCACGCCCGGCGCGATGCGGTTGGAGCGGATCTGCCCACGCGGCCGCACGATGATATGCACCTCGTCGCCAGCCTCGGCATGCGCCGCAGCCAGCTTCGATCCGATAAAGCCCGCGCCGCCCGTGATCAGAACGCATTCCGACATTGCCGGCGCTTCCCTCTGTTGGTCAGTTCGTCAGCACCGGTCGCGGCAGCGGCACGAGGAAGCGCCCGCCGCGCGAGGTGAACGCGGTCTGCTGCTCCCGGATCTCGTCGAAGAAATTCCACGCGAGAACCATCAGGATATCGGGACGCTCGGTCTCGATCGCGTCGGGAGATCGCACCTCGAT
This sequence comes from Sphingomonas sp., assembly GCA_040508955.1. GTDB lineage: Bacteria > Pseudomonadota > Alphaproteobacteria > Sphingomonadales > Sphingomonadaceae > Sphingomonas. Next base: position 27,211 of record JBEVLV010000172.1, read on the forward strand.
CTTCATGCCGGGGGAGAAAAGACCTTGTTTCAGCGGGTTGCGATCGACCAGAAAGTCGAGGTCGTTGGGCCCGACGCTGAAATAGTTGAGCAGCGTATTGCCCTTTGCGGGAGCACCATAGCCGGCGATCTTCAGGCCTTGCGCCTTCAGGTCGGCCAGCATGCCGATCAGGTCGCGGCGGATCTCCTCGACCCGATCCGCGAAATCGTCATAGGTCTTGGCCTTGAGCATGCCCGCTCCGAGCTCCTCCCGGAGCATCTCGTCCACCGCCGGCGCGGCCTCGGCCTTGCCCTTCCGCTGGAAGAAGACCCGCATCGATCCGCCATGGATCGGCAATCGATGCACGTCGACCACCTCGAAGTCGAAGAATTCGCCGAGCCGCGCCATCGACAACAGGCTGAACTCGGAGACATGCTCCTGGTAGACGGTGTCGAACTCGTTGCGCGCGAGCAGTTCCTTGGCCCAGGGCACCTCGACGACGAACACGCCGTCTTCGTCGAGCAGCTCCATGACGCCGGCCATGAAGTAATGCAGGTCGCCGATATGGTTGAAGGTGTTGGTCGTGACGATGACCTTCGCCGGACCGCGCTCCTCGCGCAATGCCCGAGCAGTCGTAGGGTCGAAATAGGCGACATGCACCGCGACGCCCCGCTCATTGGCCAATTCGGCCAGGTTCGCCGCGGGATCCACTCCAAGCGTTCTGCAGCCCAGATCGTTGCACGCCTTGAGAAGCAGACCATCATTGCAGCCGATATCGATGATGAGCCCGTCTCCGGCGCGCTGCTTCAGGGCCTCCGCCAACTCGCCGAAGTGCCGGTGCATCGTGGTGGCACCCGACGGGACGTAGAGATAGTGCCGGAAGAAATCGGCCGGGATCTGGTCGGCGATCTGGATCAAGCCGCAATGCAGGCAGGCTTGGGTGTTCAGCGAGAAGCTCGGCTGCACCTCATCGACTTCCGCGGGGCGGACAAACATATTGGCTGGCGGATGATCGCCCATCGCGAGGAAGAGATAGGGTAGCGGCGCCAAACAGGCACGGCAGTGCTCAAGTCGCTCCATCGTTCAACCTTTCAGCTAGGCGCAGTCGCGCAGGGGTTCGCTCTTTCCGGCGACGCTTTCGGCGAACCGTTCGAAGCAGGCATGGATATGATCGATATGGGCCTCTTCCAGGCCGTGATGGCAGGCAAGCAGGATGCCGCCCTTCATCACCGCATCGGCCTCCGGATAGCCTTCGGCCCTGACGTGAACCGCGACGTTCGCCATGGCCGGCTGGCGCAGGATGTTGCCGGTGAACACGACCCGGGTCTGGATGTCGCACTTCTCGAGATAGATCTGGAGATCGCGTCGGCTGAACGGCGCCCCCGGACGGAGGGTGAGAGGGAAGGCGAGCCAGCCGGTCCGTGCCTCGGGCAGCTGTCGCGGCAAAGTCAGCCAATCCTGGTAGCGCGAGAAGAAGGCGAGGTGTCGCGCGAAATTGCGTTCGCGCGAGACGATGTTGCGCTCGAGCTTGGTAAGCTGAATGAGGCCAAACGCTGCGCCTATTTCGGACGGTTCGAGATTGTAGCCGAGTTCCTCGAAGACGAATTTGGCGTCGTAGGGAATGCCCTGCAATTCGACGTCGAACCGCCGCTCCACCGCCTCCGAATCCACGAAGAGCGAGGAGGACCGGCCCCAGGAGCGCAGCAGGATGCCGCGTCGGGCCATTGCCTCGTCGTTGAGGCACAGCATTCCGCCATTGCCTGCCGCATTGATGACGTGCGAGCCGTAGAAGCTCGTCGTGCTGATATCCGACCTCCTGCCGGTACTGGTACCACGGAGCGTCGCGCCGAGCGTGTCGGCGCTGTCCTCGATCACGATGAGCCCGTGGCGATCGGCGATGTCGCGGATCTGGTCCCAGTCGGGAAGATTGCCGATCAGCGACGGGATCATCATCGCCCGTGTGCGGCTGGTGATCATCGCTTCGATCGCGTCTTCGTCGATATTGTAGGTTCCGGGACGCACATCGACGATGGCGGGGACTAGCCCGTTGCGGACGATCGGCGCGACCGTCGTGGCGAAGGTGAGGGCAGGCGTGATGACTTCGCTGCCGCGGGGAAGATCCAGCAGCTCCACCGCGAGATAGTTCGCCGATGAGCCCGAGTTCACCATGATCCCGTGCTGCTTCGCGAAGAGCGCGGCGACGCGGCTCTGCATCTCGCGGACGCGGCCGCCCATCTGGGTCGAACCCCGCAGGACCGCGACGACAGCCTCGATCTCGTCTTCGCCATGGACCGTCTGGCCGTAGTTCACGCGCATAGCTTCGTCGCCTCCCGGGTGAAGTCCGTCGCTGCCGCCGCCTCGCTCGCCGAGACTGTCGTTCCCGCGACATATTGTTCGATCTGGCGCTCGCTGAACGCCCGCATGTCGGCGTGGTCGAGATGCGCCTGATACCAATCGACTGTCAGCGCCACGGCCTGTTCCATCGTGAGCCGGGGGCGCCAGCCGAGTCCGATCTTCGCCTTGGTGCTGTCGAGGCTCAGAAGGCCGGCTTCGGGGCGTGACGTATCGCTGCGATCGTACAGCACCTCGAGCGCGCCGCGCTCCCAGGTTTGGCGGAATGCGTTCACCAGAGTTTCGACATCGACGATGCCGGCGCCGTCGGGCCCGAAATTCCATGCGCCTTCGATCCCGCGGTTCCCCTCGATCATGCCGGCCGCCAGCGTGAGATATCCAGCGAGCGGTTCGAGCACGTGCTGCCAGGGGCGGACGCTGTGCGGGTTGCGGATGCTCATGGGCCGGCCGGCTGTCACGGCACGGACGATATCCGGAACCAGGCGATCTTCGGCCCAATCGCCGCCGCCGAAGACATTGCCGGCGCGGGCGGTGGCGATGATGGGACCGTTGGGCTCGCGGAAGAACGAGCTTCGATAGGCGTCGACGACCAGCTCGGCGCAACCTTTTGAGGCGCTATAGGGGTCGGCGCCCCCCAGCCGGTCGATCTCGCGATATCCCCAGGGCCATTCCCGGTTCGAATAGCATTTGTCGCTGGTGACCACCACGACGCCTCGCAGGCTTGGCATGCGTCGGGCCGCGTCGAGCACGATGGCGGTACCGACAACGTTGGTGTGGAAGGTCCCGGTCGGATCGGCATAGGAGCGACGAACGAGAGCCTGCGCCGCCATGTGGATCACGATATCAGCATCGAGATCGGCCACTGCCGCATCGAATTGCTCGGCTGAACGGATGTCCGCAACACGATGACGGACCAGGGACGCGCCATCGAGTGCGTCGAAGAGGCTGGGTTGGCCGCCGCCGAGGGGCAGAGCGACGGCCGTTATGTCGGCGCCCAGTCGCCGGAGCCAGAGTGCCAGCCAGCCGCCCTTGAAGCCGGTATGTCCCGTCAGCAAGATACGGCGGCCAGCCAGCGCCTGGCTCAACCGGCTTTCGTCTAGCGCTGCGTCAGACATTGGTCGCGAATGCCTGGCGTGGCGGTTCGACCGCCCCGGGGGAGGGCATCTTCATCCAGGGGATGTCGCCGGATACACACTGTTGATTGAGGTGATCGCGATCCCGGACGGTATCCATCGGATGCCAGAAGCCGGTGTGCTTGTACGCGAACAATTCGCCGTCGTGCGCGAGCGCGGCAAGCGGCGCCTGCTCCAGCGGCTCGTCATCTCCGGAGAGATAATCGAGGACCTCCGGCTCGAAGACGAAGAACCCGCCGTTGATCCATGTCTCGTGCTTCAGAACCTTCTCGGTGAATTCGACGACCTTGTTGTCGACCAATTCCAGATTGCCGAAGCGTGCAGGCGGCTGGACCGCCGTGACGGTCGCCAGGCCGCCGTGCGACCGGTGGAAGGCGACAAGCGCGTCGATGTCGATATTGCCGACGCCATCGGAATAGGTGACCATGAACGTCTCGTTTCCGAGCCACTCGCGAAGGCGCCGCAGCCGGCCTCCCGTCATGGTGTGCTGACCCGTATCGACGA
>JBEVLV010000173.1:0-9444 GCA_040508955.1 Sphingomonas sp.
AGTCCAACTGACGTCATCGTCGCTACGCATCGCGTTCAGATCTAGAATTTCGCCCCCCACCTGATTGAACGTCAGGCTGAACAGGCATTCGTCTACGCCTTCGATCGCGAGCCCAAAAATCGACCCGCTGCCAAAGCTGACTTCCCAGCTGATTTCGCGCTTCCTGGCGATATTCCCGGGCAAGCGCTCGAGCAGCAATTCGGCATTCACGATAGTGATGACGAAGCGATTGTCTGTGCGAGCCACCGAAAAGGCCGCGGCCGGCGTCAAGGTAATTCCGCGATCCGTGGCACCACTGAGCGTAACAGGGAATTGGCGACCATTCAGCGCAGCGAACTGGCCGACCGATTGATTCGCGACGGCAGTCTCAAGCGCTTGCCATCCCTGCAGCGTTTGCCCCGCTGCAGGCGAAGCAAAAAATACTAGAAACAGAAAAAAAGCGAAGTATCGGCGAATTGCAGTCATGAAGTCCCCCCGTCATGCCAAGCTTAGCATAGACGCGAGGGCGATACTTTCAATGGATCATGCACGTCGTCAGCGCGCGATCCCGCCCGCCGCGAGCACCGCCAACGTCACCAGCTCGCTCGCCGTCGCGGTCATCGGGGCGATCTGGACCGGTTTCTCCATGCCGATCAGCATCGGACCGATCGTCGAATCGCCGCCCAGCTCGCGCAGCAGCTTGGCCGAGATGTTGGCGGACTGGAGGCCCGGCATGATCAGCACGTTCGCCGGGCCCGAGAGGCGTGCGAACGGATAGTTGGCGAGCTGCTTGGGATTGAGCGCGACGTCGGGCGACATCTCGCCCTCATATTCGAAGCTCGCCCCGCGCTCGTCGAGCACCTGGACGGCGTCGCGGATATTGTCGAGCCACTGGCCGTTCGGATTGCCGAAGTTGGAATAGCTGAGGAACGCCACGCGCGGCTCATGCCCCATGCGGCGTGCGACCTGCGCGGTGCCGTCGGCGATGTCGGCCAGTTCCTCTGCAGTCGGGCGCTCGTTCACCGTGGTGTCGGCGATGAACACGGTATGCGACTGGCCGACCATCACATGGATGCCGAACGGCGTGCGGCCCTCGGCCGGATCGATGACGCGGCGCACTTCGCGGATCGCCTGGGCATAGGTGCGGGTGATGCCGGTGATCATGGCATCGGCCTCGCCGAGCTGGAGCAGCAGCGCGCCGAAGATGTTGCGGTCGCGATTGACCATCCGCTCGGCCTCGCGGCGGAGATAGCCGCGGCGCTGCAGCCGCTGGTAGAGGAACTCGACCATCTTCGGCACCAGCGGCGAATTGACGCTGTTGTGCACCTCGAACTCGTCGGGATTGGCGCCGAGCGCGCGCAACCGGTCGTGCACCGATTCGCGGCCGACCAGCACCGGCACGCCGTATCCGCCCTCCTTGAAGGCGATCGCCGCGCGCAGCACGACTTCCTCCTCCGCCTCGGCGAAGATCACGCGCTTCGGATTGGCCCGCGCGCCCTCATAGGCGAGGCTGAGCACCGAGGTGGTCGGGTTGAGCCGCGCGCGCAGCTCCTGGCGATAGGCCGCCATGTTGGCGATCGGCTTGGTCGCCACGCCCGAATCCATCGCTGCCTGGGCGACGGCGGCGGGAACGATCTCCATCAGCCGCGGATCGAACGGCGCCGGGATGATGTAATCGGGGCCGAAGCTGTGCTGCACGCCATAGGCCGCCGCCACTTCCTCGGGCACCTGCTGGCGTGCGAGCTGGGCCAGCGCCTCGGCCGCGGCGACTTTCATCGCGTCGTTGATCGTCGTCGCCCGCACGTCGAGCGCGCCGCGGAAGATGAAGGGGAAGCCGAGCACGTTGTTGACCTGGTTCGGATAGTCCGAACGGCCGGTGGCGATGATCACGTCGGGCCGCGCGCGCTTGGCGTCCGGCGGCGTGATCTCGGGATCGGGGTTCGCCATCGCGAAGACGATCGGCTTGTCGGCCATCTGCATCAGCAGCTCGGCCGGCAGCGCGTTCGCCGCCGAAAGCCCCATGAACACGTCGGCGCCGACCAGAGCATCGGCCAGGCTGCGGCGCTCGGTGGCGACGGCATGCGCCGACTGCCACTGGTTCACGCCCTCGCGGCCCTGATAGATCACGCCCTTGCGGTCGCACATCAGCAGCTGGTCCGACGGCAGGCCCATCGCCTTGATCAGCTCGGCGCAGGCGATCGCCGCCGCGCCCGCGCCGTTCATCACGACGGTGGTCGTCTTGATGTCGCGCCCGGTCAGGTACAGCGCGTTGATCAGCCCCGCCGCGGCGATGATCGCGGTGCCGTGCTGGTCGTCGTGGAACACCGGGATGTTCATCCGCTCGCGCAGCGTCTGCTCGATCACGAAGCATTCGGGGGACTTGATGTCCTCCAGGTTGATGCCGCCGAAGCTCGGCTCCATCAGCTCGACCGCGTCGATGAAGCGATCGACATCCTCGGTCTTCAGCTCGAGATCGATCGAATCGACATCGGCGAAGCGCTTGAACAGCACCGCCTTGCCTTCCATCACCGGCTTGGAGGCGAGCGCGCCGAGATTGCCCAGTCCGAGGATCGCCGTGCCGTTCGAGATCACCGCGACCAGGTTGCCCTTGGCAGTATAGTCATAGGCGAGCGCCGGATTCTCCGCGATCGCCAGCACCGGCACCGCGACGCCGGGCGAATAGGCCAGGGCCAGGTCGCGCTGGGTCGCCATCGGCTTCGATGCGACGATCTCGATTTTCCCGGGTCGACCTTCCGAATGGTAACGCAGCGCCTCGCGATCGGAAAACTGGACGTTGCTATCTTCGGACATTCTGCTCTCCCGGGGGTTGCCCCTCCTTTAGGGTCCGCGCCGCGCCCCCGCAATGCGCGGAATCCGCCACTTTGAGCGGTATCGGGCATGAAAATGCCTGATCAGGCGCAGTCCCGCCCCTCGGGATGTGCGATATTCCGCACAGTGTCGTTTGTCCCCAGGAAAACCGGGACGGGTGTTTGACGCCTTCGCCGGTTCGGCTACCGAAAGCGGCGATGTCTTCCGCCCCCACCCCGATGATGGCGCAGTATCTCGCGCTCAAGGCCGAAGCCGAGGATTGCCTGCTCTTCTACCGGATGGGCGATTTCTTCGAGCTGTTCTTCGACGATGCCAAGGTGGCCTCGGCGGTGCTCGACATCGCGCTCACCGCGCGCGGCGAGCATGACGGCGAGCGCATCCCGATGTGCGGCGTGCCCGCCCATGCGATGGACGGCTATCTCGCCCGCCTGATCAAGGCCGGCCACCGCGTCGCCATCGCCAACCAGACCGAGACGCCCGAGGAAGCGAAGAAGCGCGCCGGATCCAAGGCGCTGGTCGCCCGCGCGATCATCCGCGTCGTCACCGCCGGCACCTTGACCGAGGAATCGCTGCTCGACAGTCGCGCCGCCAATTGGTGCGTCGCGCTGGGCGAGGCCGGCGGCCAGGTCGCGATCGCCTGCGCCGACGTCTCGACCGGCCGGTTCGAGCTGATCGAGACCGATACCGAGCGCGTCACCGCCGAGCTGGCGCGCCTCAACCCCGCCGAGACCGTCGCAAGCGACGCCTCGGCCCTTGCCGATCTCGCCACGGTCCAGCGTCCGCGCGTCGATTTCGAGAGCGGCAATGGCGAAGCGCGGCTGAAGCGCCTGTTCGGCGTCGCGACGCTCGACGGTTTCGGCAGCTTCTCCCGTGCCGGCCTCGCCGCCGCGGGCGGGCTCGTCGCCTATCTCGAGCATACCGCCAAGGGAGCGCTCCCCTTCCTCCGCCCACCCCGGGTCAGCCGCGCGGACGCCGCGATGGCGATCGACGCCGCCACACGCGAGAGCCTGGAGCTCACCGTCAGCAGCGCCGGCGCGCGCAGGGGCAGCCTGCTCGACAGCGTCGATCGCACCGTCACCGGTGCCGGCGCGCGGCTGCTCGGCAGCGACATCGCCGCACCGCTGATGGACCGCGCCGCGATCGACGCCCGGCTCGATCTCGTCCAGCGCTTCCACGACGATGCCGGGCTGCGCGACAGCGTGCGCGGATCGCTCCGCGCACTCCCGGACATCGGCCGCGCGCTCGGCCGCCTCGCCGCCGGACGCGGCTCCCCGCGCGACCTCGGCCAGCTGCGCGACGGCCTCGACGGCGCCTGGCGCCTTGCCGAGCGCCTCGCCAATATCGCCGACAAGCCCGCCCTGCTCGCCGGACTGATCCCCCAGCTCCAGGGCCATGGCGCGCTGGTCGACCTGCTCGCGCGCGCGCTCGTCCCCGAGCCGCCGATCGACGCCGACAAGGGCGGCTATATCGCGGAGAGCTATGACGCCGCGCTCGACGACCTGCGCGATGCCGGCGCCGGCGGCCGCCGCGCCATCGCCGCGCTCGAGGCCGAGTATCGCGCCCGCACCGGCATCGCCTCGCTCAAGATCCGCCACAACGGCGTGCTCGGCTATCATATCGAGGTGCCGGCGAAGAATGCCGATCCGCTGATGAAGCAGGAGAGCGGCTTCACCCATCGCCAGACGCTGGCGGGCGTGGTCCGCTTCAACGCCCCCGAGCTCCACGAGGTCGCGATCAAGGTCACCCAGGCCGGCGCCCACGCTTTGGCCGCCGAGGCCGCGCATCTCGAGGACCTTACCGCCACCGCGCTCGACCGCCGCGAGGCCATCGCCGCCACCGCCGATGCGCTTGCCCGGATCGACGTGTCCGCCGCGCTCGCCGAACGCGCGGCCGAGGGCGGCTGGGCCCGTCCCGCCCTGGTCGAGCATAGCTGCTTCGAGATCGAGGGTGGTCGCCATCCCGTCGTCGAGGACGCCGTCGCGCGCTCGGGCGGGCGGTTCGTCGCCAACGATTGCGCACTCTCCGAAAGCTCGCGGCTCTGGCTCGTCACCGGCCCGAACATGGGCGGCAAGTCGACCTTCCTCCGCCAGAACGCGCTGATCGCGGTGCTCGCCCAGGCCGGCAGCTACGTCCCCGCGACGCGCGCGACGCTCGGACTTGTCGACCGCCTGTTCAGCCGCGTCGGCGCCTCGGACAATCTCGCGCGCGGCCGCTCGACCTTCATGGTCGAGATGGTCGAGACCGCCGCGATCCTGGCGCAGGCGACCCCGCGCAGCTTCGTGATCCTCGACGAGGTCGGCCGCGGCACCTCGACCTATGACGGCCTCGCGATCGCCTGGGCGGTGGTCGAGGCGATCCACGAGGACAACCGCTGCCGCTGCCTGTTCGCCACGCACTATCACGAGCTGACCCGCCTGGCCGAGCGCTGCGACGCACTGACCCTCCATCATGTCCGCGCCCGCGAATGGAAGGGCGATCTCGTCCTGCTCCACGAGGTTGCCGAGGGGCCGGCCGATCGCAGCTACGGCATCGCCGTCGCCCGCCTCGCCGGCCTGCCGCCGGTGACGATCAAGCGCGCCAAGTCGGTGCTCGACAAGCTCGAGGCCGGCCGCGCCCAGACCGGCGGCCTCGCCGCGGGGCTCGACGACCTCCCCCTCTTCGCCGCCGCGGCCGTGCAGGAGGAAGAGAAGATCGACACGCTGCGCGCCGAACTGACCGGCCTCGACGTCGACGCGCTCAGCCCGCGCGAAGCGCTCGACGCGCTCTACCGGCTCAAGGGGCTGGCGAGCGAGGCATGACCGTCGACGACCTGATCGATCGCTTCCTCGCGCGGCTGCTGCGCGACCAGGGCGGCACCCGCCGCCGCTGGCGCACCGTGCTCGGGCCGGTGCGGGTCTACAGCGCCGCGACCCACGCCCATTGCAACTGGTCGATCACCCCCTCGGGCAGCGCCGCCGAGATCGCCGCGGCGGAGGCGGTGTCCGACGCGCTGCGGATCGAGCATCCGATCATCGCAAGCTGAAGAGCGGGACCTGAAGGCCCAGTTTGGGACACCCGCTCGATCTGACCGGCCAAAGCGATCGGCTCGAAATGGAACTGTCATGGGGGAGTCTCCGGCAGCCGATACCTGCCTCACGGAACGCTTGGCCGAGCCAGGAATTCCTCGGAGGGAGAATGACATGAAGACGATCGCTTACACGTTCGGCCTGCTCGTCGCGGCCGTTTCAGCCAATCTTGCCCAAGCTGCCCCGGTTATCCAGACCTATGCCTTCAAGGGCATTCTAAACGATCACTCGCAGACGGTAACCGGCGGGTTCACCCTGCTCCAGGATGCCGCCACCCAGACCGCGTCGCTGCAGAGCATCGATTTCACGATCGGCTCGACCGTCTACTCCACGGCCACGGCCTTCCTGTCGCCGAACAATGTCATGGGCAGCCCCGACGCCTTCATCCTGTGGGGCAATGTCAACAACCCGTTCGGCCAGGGGGTGCAGGGCACGACCGAGGATTTCTACTTCACCTTCAATCCCTTCACCGACAAGACCTGGGATCTCGCCTATTCGCAGGTCGGCGTTGCCGTGAAGCATTCGACCGGCGGCAACCTCACGCTCGCCGCGGTCCCGGAGGCCGGCACCTGGGCGATGATGATCAGCGGCTTTGCGCTGGCCGGTGCTGCCATGCGCCGCCGCAAGATGGTGGTCCGCTTCGCCTGATCCTGGCCGTAATCCGGATGGAGCGCCCCGGCAGAAATGTCGGGGCGCTCTCCAAAAGGCACGTTTCTCCGCCTCGCGAAATCCCACCCCATTTTGCTCCGGCCCGCGCGCCGTCTAGCAATAAGGGATGGACCTCTCCCAAATCGTCGCCGACATCGCCGCCGAAATGCGCGCCGCCACCGATCGCGGCGCGGTCGCGACCTATATCGAGCCGCTCGCCCAGATCGATCCGGCCTGTTTCGGCATCGCCGTCACCACCGCCGACGGCGCCGAACATGTCGCTGGCAATGCCGACGAGCCCTTCTCGATCCAGTCGATCTCCAAGGTCTTCGCGCTCACCCTCGGCCTCGGCGCGGTGGGGGACCAGCTGTGGAAGCGCGTCGGCCGCGAGCCCTCGGGCAGCGCGTTCAATTCGATCGTCCAGCTCGAGACCGAGCACGGCATCCCGCGCAATCCCTTCATCAACGCCGGCGCGATCGTGGTGTCGGACATGCTTCTCGGCCGCGGCGAATCCGCCGAGACGATCGGCGAGATGCTGCGCTTCGTCCGCGGCCTGGCCGGCGACGAGGCGATCTTCATCGACGAGGCCGTCGCGCGGGCGGAGGAGCAGACCGGTTTCCGCAACATGGCGCTGGCGAACTATATGCGCGCCTTCGGCAACCTCACCAATTCGGCCGAGCGGGTGCTGCGCGTCTATTTCCACTATTGCGCGCTCGCGATGAGCTGCCGCCAACTCGCCCGCGCCGGGCGCTACCTGATGGCGGGCGGCGTGAACCCCGATACCGGGCACAGCATCGTCTCGCCGCAACGTGCCCGCCGGATCAACGCGCTGATGCTCACCTGCGGCCATTATGACGGATCGGGCGAGTTCGCCTATCGCGTCGGCCTGCCCGGCAAGTCGGGGGTCGGCGGCGGCATCCTCGCCGTCGCGCCGGGCATCGCCTCGATCGCGGTCTGGTCGCCGGGCCTCAACGAGCGGGGCAACTCGCAGCTCGGCATGCTGGCGCTCGAGCGGCTGGTGGCGCGCACCGGCTGGTCGATATTCGAGCCCCGGGGCGCTTAGGCCGCCACGCGCTCGGTCGCAGCGACATTGCAAAGATAGGCATAGGCGTCGCCGCTCGAGAGCGGCCGCGAGTAGAGATAGCCCTGGAACTCGTTGCAGCCAAAGGCGCGCAGGAAGATACGCTGCGAGTCCAGCTCCACGCCTTCGGCGGTCACCGCGATTCCCAGCGTCTGGCCGATGCCGAGCACCGCCTGGATGATCGCGCGGGCATCCTGCGAATCGGCAAGTTCGCGCACGAAGCTCTGGTCGATCTTCACCCGGTCGACCGCGAAGCGCTGGAGGTGCGACAGGCTCGAATAGCCGGTGCCGAAATCGTCGAGCACGATCTTCACGCCCTCGCGCCGCAACCGAAGCAGCTTGGCCTGCACATCGCCTTCCATCGAGAGCATCGCCGTCTCGGTGATCTCGAGCTGGAGCCGCTCGGGCGCGAGCCGGTTCGCGGCCAACGTCGCGAGGATCCGCGCATCGATCCCTTCGCTGCGCAGCTGCACCGGCGACAGGTTGACCGCGATCGACACGTCCGAAAACCGCGCCATCATCGCCGTCGCCTGGTCGAGTACCCAATCGCCCAGCGGCACGATCAGCCCCGAATCCTCGGCGACATCGATAAAGCTCCCGGGCAGCAACAGGCCCATCTGCGGGTGGTTCCAGCGGACCAGGGCCTCCATTGCGGTCAGGCGTTCGGCAGGGGCCTCGATCACCGGCTGGTAATAGACTTCGAGCTGATCGCCGGCTTCCAGCGCGGCGCGCAGGTCGCTCTCCAGCCGGCGCCGCGCCAGCATCCGCTGGTCGAGCGCGACGCTGAATACGCGAAAGCAGCCGCGTCCTCCGCGCTTGGCCTCGTAGAGCGCGACATCGGCCCGGCGCTGGAGCTCTTCGGCGGTGATCCCCTCCTCGGCTTCGACCAGCCCCATCGAAGCGCCGACGAAGACGCAACCGTTCGCCAGCTCGAACGGCTCGCTCGCCGCCGCCAGTACGCGCCGGCACGTCTCCTCCGCATCGAAGCGCCCGCCAAGATCGGTCAGCAGGATCGCGAACTCGTCGCCGCCCAGTCGGGCGACCGTATCCGATCCGCGCACCACCGCGCCGATCCGCGCGGCGAACTGGCGGAGCAGTTCGTCGCCCGCCGGATGGCCGAGCCCGTCATTGACGTCCTTGAAATTATCGAGATCGATGAACAGCAGCGCGGCGCCGCCGCTGCGGGCCCGGCGCGCCATCGCCTGGCCGATCCGCTCGTCGAGCAGGGTACGATTGGGCAACCCGGTCAGCGCGTCATGGAATGCGAGATAGCGGTTCTGCGCCTCGGCCTGGCGGAACTCGGTCACGTCGGTCAGGACCGACATGATCATGTCCTCGCCGCCCAGATTGATGCGTCGCCGGCGGGTGATGACATTGCGCGTGCGGCCGGTGAGATCCGAAATGACCTCCTCCGCCTGATAATCCTCGCCCGTCGCGAAGACGCGGTCGTGCACCGCGTGGAGCGCCTCGACGACATGCCCTGGCAGGCGGTCATAGTGCGAGCCGTGCAGCAGCGCCTCTCGGGTATCGCCGACAAAGGCGCAGAATGCGTCGTTGACCGCGATCAACCGATGCCTGCGGTCGATCATCACCACCGGCGACGGGATCGCGTCCATCACCACCCGGGCACAGGCGCTGACGTTCGGCCGCTCCTCCATCTCGGCAATCGACAACGGCTTCATCTTGCGCTCCCGCCCGGGGAGATCAAGGCCCGGAAGCTTCGAGAGTGCGAGGATTGCGCCACCTCTCGCAATCTCGGGCAAGTCCATACGGGTGCGGCAAGCATTCGCTTACCATTGCATGGGCCTGCGTCCCAAAATGAAAGAGGTCGCCGGGTCCCCT
>JBEVLV010000174.1:0-13166 GCA_040508955.1 Sphingomonas sp.
ACCAAGCTCACCGAGCAGATCGAGCTGCGCAAGAAGGCGCGCAACGACATCGAGCAGGATACCCGCGTCCAGATCGAGACCAAGAATCTCGAGGCGCAGCGCGCATCGTTCCTGATCAGCCGCGACACCGAATTCGCCCGGCTCGAGCAGGAGCGCGAGGTCGAGATGCGCCGCGCCGCGCAGGGCGCCGAGGTCGCGCGCGAGCAGTCGCTGCGCCAGCAAGAGGCCGATCAGGCCAAGATCGAGGCCAAGAAGCTGGTCGACAGCCAGCAGATCGAGGCCGATCGCGCGGTACAGGAGGCCAAGATCGCCCAGGCCCAGGCGCTCGAGCTCGCCCGCCAGGAGCAGCAGATCGCCGTCCAGAACAAGAGCCGCGAGGAGAGCCAGGCCCGTGCCGAGGCCGACAAGGCCCGTGCCGAGGCGGTGGTCGCCGAGGAACGCGTCGGCACTGCGCGCGAAGCCGAGGTCGCCGAGCGCCAGAAGCGCATCGAGCTGATCGACGCCGCGCGCGAGGCCGAGCGCGCCGCGATCGGCATCAAGGTCCAGGCCGAGGCGGAGAAGGCCGCCGCCGCCGATCGTGCCGAGGCCGTCCGGCTGGCCGCCGAGGGCGAGGCCGAGTCCGCCAAGCTCAAGGCCGAGGCCGATCGCATCCGCTTCGAGGTCGAGGCGGCGGGCCAGCGCGCGATCAACGAGGCGTCGAACATCCTGTCCTCGGACCAGGTTTCCTATTCCACCAAGATGGCGCTGCTGAAGGTGCTGCCGGAGGTGATCCGTGAGGCTTCCAAGCCGCTCGAGGCGATCGATTCGATCAAGATCGTCCAGGTCGACGGCCTTACCGGCCGTGGCAATGCGGGCGCGGCGGGCGCCGCGAACGATGGCGACGGCGATCGCAACCTCGCCAATTCGGCGGTGGCGGCGGCGCTGCGCTATCGTGCTCAGGCGCCGGTGATCGACGGGCTGATGAAGGAGCTCGGCTTCGACGGCTCGTCCCTCGACACGCTCGTCGCCAGTGCCACGTCCGACGTGGCGGCGCCCCCCGCGCCGCTGCCGCCCAAGGAACGTGCCGCCGAATAGACAAGCACCGCTTATCGCATCGCCGTGGCTATTTGTTTGACGCCGTCCCTCGCCCCGCGCGAAGGGCGGCATCAGCAAACAGGGAGCATGCCATGGGACCCTTCGTCCTTCACGAATATGCCCGCTCGGGAAACTGCTACAAGATCCGGCTCACGGCGGCGCATGTCGGCATCCCGCTGGAACGGCGCGAGTACGACATCATGCGCGGCGAGACGCGCACCGCGCAGTTCCTGGGCGAGGTTAACGCGAACGGCCGCATCCCGGTGCTCCAGACCGGCGACGATTTCCTGCCCGAGAGCAACGCCGCGATCTTCTATCTCGCGCATGGCAGCCATCTCATCCCCGCCGATCGCTTCGAGCAGGCGGACATGCTGCGCTGGATGTTCTGGGAACAGTATAACCACGAGCCCAACGTCGCGACCCTGCGCTTCTGGAAGGCATTTGTCGGCTTTGACAATCTCACCGACCTCCAGCGCGCCCAGCTTCCCGGCAAGGTCGCCGCGAGCGAGGCGGCACTGGCGCTGATGGACGAGCACCTCCAGAGCCGCACTCATTTCGTGCTCGATCGCCTGACGCTCGCCGATATCGCGCTCTACGCCTACACCCATGTCGCGGAGGAGGGCGGCTTCGACCTGCAGCGCTACCCCAATGTCCGCGCCTGGCTTGCCCGCGTCGCGGCGCATCCCGCGCATGTCACGATCACTGATTAAAGCGGTGATTTAAGCGAACTATGACAGTCACATGAAAGCCGAACGATTCCAAATGTAACATAGCGTCGGCATAGGCCGGACCCGGGCAAGGGCAATGCACGGGAACTGATCGCATGGCGACGATCACCAGACTTCCGTTCGACACGGCACAACTCGCGGACTTCCACGCGTCCACTCCGTCGATTCCGGAGCGGGCGATCACCGAGCGGCGCAAATACCGTACGGTGTGGATCTCCGACGTCCATCTCGGCACGCGCGGCTGCAACGCGGCGATGCTGATCGACTTTCTCGACCATGTCGACAGCGACACCATGTACCTGGTCGGCGACATCATCGACGGCTGGGCGATGAAGAAGCGCTTCTATTGGCCCGCGACGCACAACGACATCGTCTGGCGCGTGCTGAAGCGCGCCAAGCGCGGCACCCAGATCGTCTATATCCCCGGCAATCACGACGAGATGTTCCGCCAGTTCTCGGGTCTCGATTTCGGTGGCGTGAAGATCAAGCGCCAGGCGATCCACACCACTGCCGACGGCCGTCGCCTGCTCGTGCTCCATGGGGACGAGTTCGATGCGATCACCATGTCGCACCGCTGGCTCGCGCACCTGGGCGACTATGCCTATGAAATGATGATGGCGCTCAATCGCTGGCTCAATGCCGCGCGTCGTGCGTTCGGACTACCTTACTGGTCGCTCAGCAAATACGCCAAGCAGAAGGTCAAGAACGCCGTGTCCTTCATTTCCAAGTTCGAAGAGATCGTCGCGCATGAAGCCGGCGCCCGTGGAATCGACGGTGTAATCGCAGGACATATCCACAAAGCGGAGATGCGGACGATCCAGGGCGTGCAATATTATAACGACGGCGATTGGGTGGAGGGTTGCACCGCGCTCGTCGAGCATTACGACGGTACCATGGAAATTCTCCATTGGGCCGAGGAGATGGCAGCACGCGAAAGCGGCGAAGCGTCCGAGGTCAGACTGGCGGCGGCGTGACGGCAGCGGCAGGGGCCGAGACCGTGCGTATAGCCATCGTAACCGATGCCTGGGAGCCCCAGGTGAACGGAGTCGTTCGCACGCTCCAATCGGTCCGCCGGGTGCTGGAATCGCAGGGGCACCATGTCCTCGTGATCTCGCCCGACCTTTTCTATTCGCTGCCGTGCCCGACCTATCCCGAGATCCGCCTCGCGCTCGCCAGCGTGAACCAGGTCGGTGCGATGATCGAGGAGTTCGGCGCCAGCGCGATCCATCTCGCCACCGAAGGGCCGCTTTGCGTCGCCGCGCGGCGCTGGTGCCTGCGCCAGGGGCGGCCGTTCACCACCGCCTATCACACCCAGTTCCCTGACTATGTCTCGGCCCGCTCGGGCGTGCCGGCGGAATGGATCTGGCGCTATATCCGCTGGTTCCATGCGCCGAGTGCGTCGATCCTCGCCTCGACCCCGTCGATCCGCGAATCGCTGGTCGCGCACGGCCTCAAGCAGGTCCGCCACTGGGGCCGCGGCGTCGACCTCAAGAATTTCCACCCCGGGCTCGAGCCGCTGCCTGCGATGGCTGTGCTGGAGGGACCGGTGCAGCTCTATGTCGGTCGCGTCGCGGTCGAGAAGAATCTCGAGGCGTTCCTGAAGACCGATCGTCCGGGCACCAAGGTCGTGGTCGGCGACGGCCCGGCGCGCACCACGCTCGAGGCGCGCTACCCGGAAGCGAAGTTCCTCGGCCCGCTGTTCGGCGCGGACCTCGCCGCCGCCTATGCCGCCGCCGACGTGTTCGTCTTCCCCAGCCGCACCGACACGTTCGGGCTGGTGATGATCGAGGCGCTGGCCTGCGGCACGCCGGTCGCCGCCTATCCGGTCACCGGCCCGGTCGATGTGCTGACGCCCGAGACCGGCGCGATGGACGAGGATCTGAACGTTGCGATCGCGCAGGCGCTGACTCGCGATCGCGCCAGATGCGCCGAATATGGCCGCAGCTTCACCTGGGAGGCCAGCGCCCGCCAGTTCCTGAGCGCGCTGGTGCCGGTGGACGGCGAAAAGGTGGCGGCCTGACAGGGCTTTGCGGCGTATGGCGGATCGTTATGCTTGCTCCGCGCCGCATCTCGCACTAAGTCAGGCAGGTTACGGCCGCCCGTGAAGGGCGGCCCTTATTGTTTCTGGAGAATATCGTGGCCCAGCCGCTGATGCCGCATGCGACCGCTTCCTGGCTGGTCGAGCAGACGTCGCTCACGTTCGAGCAGATCGCCGATTTCTGCGGCCTGCACATCCTCGAGGTCCAGGCGATCGCCGACGACACTGCCTCGACCAAGCTCACCGGTCGCGACCCCGTGCGCGCGCACGAGCTGACGATGGACGAGATCGAGAAGGGCCAGGCCAATCCCGATTATCGCCTCAAGATGCTCAAGGGCCCCGAGCAGGTTCGCCGCACCAAGGGCCCGCGCTACACGCCGGTCTCGAAGCGCCAGGACAAGCCCGACGGCATCGCCTGGATCCTACGCCATCATCCGGAAGTGTCGGACGGCGCGATCGGCAAGCTGATCGGCACCACGCGCACCACCATCTCGGCGATCCGCGACCGCAGCCACTGGAACATCGCCAACATCACGCCGAAGGATCCGGTGACGCTCGGCCTCACCACGCAGCGCGAGCTCGACACGCTCGTTGCCAAGGCCGCCAAGGCCGCCGGCATCGAGGCTCCGACCGACACCCGCCTGGAGGGCGATCGCGAGGCGCTGATCACCGAGCTGCGCGCCGAGCGCGAAGCCGCGGTGCATGCCGCCGAGCGCGCAGAGAGCGGCGAGCCGGAAGGCCCGGCGCCCGAGCCTACCGCCGAGAATCTCTTCAAGCGCTGATCGGTCGGCATCGCGTCGGATGGGTTTTCCGCCTGGCGCCATGACGTCGCACGACCAACTGTGTAGCCTCCGCGCGAACGACTCGGAAACGGGTTCATCAGCGTGGAGGGATGCATGTGTGACGAACTGACCGCAGAGGATAATGCCCGCTATCTGGCGGGCGCCATGTCTCGCCGCACCTTCGGCGTCGGCACGGCGGCGGCGGGTGTCGCGATGCTGCTGCCCCGCCCGGCCAATGCGCTCGACGTGAAGGGCCGCGACGTCTCGATCCAGACGCCCGACGGCACCGCCGATGCCTATTTCGTCGCGCCGTCGAGCGGCCGGCATCCTGCCGTGCTGGTGTGGCCCGATATCTTCGGCCTGCGCCCCGCCTTCCGCCAGATGGCCGACCGCCTCGCCCAGTCGGGCTATGCCGTGCTCACCGTCAACCAGTTCTATCGCTCGACCAAGGCGCCGTTCGTCGAGCCGGGCCAGGGCTTTGATGCCGCGCTTGGCGCGAAGGTCGGCCCCTGGCGCGCGGCGCTGACCGCGGACGCGACCGTGCGCGATGGCAAGGCGTTCGTCGCCTATCTCGACACGTTGCCCGAGGTCGATCGCAAGCGCGGCATCGGCAGCACCGGCTATTGCATGGGCGGGCCGATGGTGATGCGGACCGCGGCGGCGGCCCCCGGCCGCGTCCGCGCCGGCGCGACCTTCCATGGCGGTGGCCTGGTGGCGGATGGAGCGGACAGCCCGCATCTGCTCATCCCCCAGATGAAGGCGCACTACCTGATCGCGATCGCCGAGAATGACGACAGCCGCGCGCCGGCCGACAAGGATACGCTGCGTACCGCCTTCGCGGCGGCGAAGCTCCCGGCAGAGATCGAGGTCTATAAGGGCACGATGCACGGCTGGTGCCCGCCGGACAGCAAGGTTTATGATCAGGCGCAGGCCGATCGCGCCTGGGCGCGACTGCTCGCCTTGTTTGGCGGGGCGCTCTGATCGGGGCTTGACCGGCACACGACATCGTTCATGATATGTTCCATGCCGGATTCGGGAGGACGACAATGGCCGACGAACTGACATTCTACACCAATCCCCAATCGCGCGGGCGGATCGCCCGCTGGATGCTCGAGGAAGTAGGCATGCCCTACGAGACCGAAGTGGTCGATTACGGCACGACGATGAAGGGCGAGGATTATCTGACGATCAATCCGATGGGGAAGGTCCCGGCGATCGTTCACAATGGCAAGATCGTCACCGAATGCGCGGCGATCTGCGCCTATCTGGCCGAGGCCTTTCCCGGTGCCGGGCTGGCGCCGAGGGCGGACGAGCGCGCCGACTATTATCGCTGGCTGTTCTTCGCCGCCGGCCCGGTCGAGCAGGCGGTGACCAACCATGCCGCGCAATTCGTGCCCAAGCCCGAGCAGGGCCGGATGTTCGGCTATGGCAATTATGATCTCACCGTCGACGTGCTCGAAGCCGCCGTCAGCGCACATCCCTATATCGCCGGCGACCGCTTCACCGCGGCCGATGTCTATGTCGGTTCGGCGGTCGGCTGGGGCACGATGTTCGGCACGCTGCCCAAGCGCGACGCGTTCACCGCCTATTTCGCCCGGCTGAGCGGCCGCGACGCGTTCAAGCGCGCCGCCCAGCTCGACGATGCGCTCGCGGCAGAGAAGGCGCCGGCCTGATCTGCGGCTATTGCGAGTCGCTGAGCTTCCGCATCCGCGTCGGCAGCGCTGCCATCACGGTCGCGCGGTCGGCGCGGTCGGTGCTGCCCCAGCGGACGATCTCGTCGATCGTCCGGCCGCAGCCCAGGCACCAGCCCGTCGCGTCGTCGAGCTTGCACGTGCCGGTGCAGGGCGAGAGGATCCGGCGTTCGCCGCTTAACCTGTCCATTTCGCCGATCGTTCGGTGAACGTCTCGCGGTAGCTGCACAGCATCGCTGCGCGCTTGGTCAGCTGCCGAGGGTGAAGTTCAGGAAGTCGGGGATCGGCCCGTTCCAGCCGTCGTCCGGACCGTCATCGTTCTGCCGATGCCGGCGCGGCTCTTCGCGGCGCGGTTCGGCGCGCCGGGGTTCCTCACGTCGAGTCTCGGCCGGCGCGCGTTCCTTGCGACCACCGCGCTCGCGCTTCGGCGCAGCCTCCGGCGCACGTGCCTCGGCTTCGCGCTCGGGTGTCGGCTCCGCTTCGCGCTTCTTGCCGCCGCGCTTGCGCGGTTCGGCCTTGCGCGTCTCGGGAGCGTCCGCCTCGGCATCGCTGCCCTTGCCGGACGGCGCGGCGATGCGCTCGATCTTCTGGCCGGTCAGCTTCTCGATATTCTGGATATTCTCGGCGTCGTCCGGTGCCACCAGCGTATAGGCGACGCCCGTCGCGCCCGCGCGGCCGGTGCGGCCGATGCGGTGGACATAATCGTCCGGATGCCAGGGCGCGTCGAAATTATAGACGTGGCTGACGCCCTTGATGTCGAGCCCGCGCGCCGCGACGTCGGACGCGACCAGGATGTTGACGTCGCCCGCCTTGAACCGGTCGAGTTCGGCGATGCGCTGCGATTGCTCCATGTCGCCATGGATCTCGGTCGAGCGGAAGCCCGACTTCTGCAGGCTCTTGTTGAGGTCGCGCACCGTCGTCTTGCGGTTGCAGAAGATGATCGCCGTCTGGACGTCCTCGCCGCGCAGCAGGTCGCGCAGCACGCCGCGCTTGTCCGACTGGGCTACCGGCACGATCCACTGCTTGATGTTCGTATTCGCCGTCGCCGGGCGCGCGACCTCGATCCGCTTGGGATCGCTGAGGAACTTGTCGGCGAGCTTCTTGATCACCGGCGGCATCGTTGCGGAGAACAGGAGCGTCTGGCGCTGCTTGGGCAGCTTGGTGCAGATTTCCTCGATGTCGGGGATGAACCCCATGTCGAGCATCCGGTCCGCCTCGTCGATCACCAGCAGGTTGCAGCCGGTGAGCAGGATCTTGCCGCGGCCGAACAGGTCCATCAGCCGGCCCGGGGTCGCGATCAGCACGTCGACGCCCTTCTCCAGCGCCTTGACCTGGTCGCCCATCTGCACGCCGCCGATGAGCAGCGCCATCGAGAGCTTGTGGTTGACGCCGTATTTGTCAAAATTCTCCGCCACCTGCGCGGCGAGTTCGCGGGTCGGCTCGAGGATCAACGAACGCGGCATCAGCGCGCGCGTGCGCCCCTCGCCCAGGATGTCGATCATCGGAAGCACGAAAGCGGCGGTCTTGCCCGTACCCGTCTGCGCAATTCCGATAAGGTCCTTGCCCATCAGGACGGACGGGATCGCCTGGCGCTGGATCGGGGTCGGCTCGGTGTAACCGGCCTCGGTCACCGCGCGCAAAAGTTCGTCTGAAAGGCCGAGATCGGCGAAGCTCATGCGGTTGTCCGGAAAAGGAGGCCGCGTCCGCCGCAGCCTCTGAAAAAGCCTTCACGCGCTTGCGGATTTGCTGCCCGATGTCAAGAGTTAGCGGCGCTAACGGGCTGCAACCAGCGTACGAAATGCCTGAATGCCGCACGAACGGCCCGAACGCGAGCGTAGCGAGTCGCGGCCCGCACATAGTTTCTTGTCGCCGGTCGGCTTCAGGTAAAAGCCGCGATAGAAGCCGAGCGCCGGACATTCGGCGCCCAGCTTGGCCCGGAGTAGCGAGCCGTCGTTCAGCACCAGATCGACACTGTCGGTGGTATTGACGGTGAAGCCGGCGATCTTCTCCATCTTGACGCAGTCCGATGCTTTCTTCTCGCGCACCGCGGGCATGCGCGGAGTGGGAGGCACGGGCGGGCCCGAACGCATGATGATCGTGGTGCTGGTTATCGTCACGCGGGGGACGTGAATCGTCACATGCTGCTGCTGGAGCATCGCCACGGCGCCGTGCCAGGCAGATGGCTCGGGCGCGACGGCGGGCGCCGCGAGCAGCAACATGAGACCGGAGGCGGCGAACGGATTGAGCATGGTTGGGGCACGCTTTTACGAAACAGGCTTGAACAGTGGATGAACTGGCGCAGTGCGTGCTAACGCGCAACCATCATGACACCCGCCCAACGCCAGATTGTCGACGCCGTGCTGGAACGCTTCGGTTCCAAGGCGGTAACCACCGATACTGATACGATCGCCCCCTGGGTGCATGATTGGCGCGGACGCTTCCACGGCGCCGCGGCGGCCCTGCTCTCGCCGGGCTCGACCGCGGAGGTCGCTGCGATGATCGGGCTGGCGGCGGAGCGGGGCGTGCCGATCGTGCCGCAGGGCGGCAATACCGGCATGGTCGGAGGCGCGACGCCGCCCGGGGACGGGTCGGCGCTGCTGCTTTCGCTCCGCCGGATGAACCGCATCCGCGCACTGTCCGCGGAGAGCAATCTCGCCGTGGCGGAGGCGGGCGTGATCCTCGCCGATCTGCGCGATGCGGCGGAGCATGCCGGGCGCCGCTTCCCGCTCGATCTCGGCGCACGGGGCAGCGCGACGATCGGCGGGCTCGTCTCCACCAACGCCGGCGGCGTCCAGGTGCTGCGATTCGGCACGATGCGCAGCCTGGTGGCGGGCGTCGAGGCGGTGCTGCCCGACGGATCGATCCATGACGGTCTCGCCGCGCTCAAGAAGGATAATCGCGGCTATGATCTCAACCAGCTGCTGATCGGCGCCGAGGGCACGCTGGGCATCGTTACCGCCGCCAGCCTTCGCCTGGTGCCGGGCATGGTCGCCCGCGCAGTGGCGTGGGTGGGTGTCGAAAGCCCCGCCCGGGGCCTGGCGCTGCTCCGCGCGATCGAGGCGCGGACCGACGCGGTCGAGAGTTTCGAGGTTATCCCCGACGACACGTTGCAGCTGGTGCTGGGCCACGTGCCGGGCACCCGTCAGCCGCTCCCGTCCAGCCATCCCTGGCACGTGCTGGTCGAGGCGGTGGCGACCGATGTCGAGGCCGAGCCGCCCGCCGCCCTGCTCGAGCGGCTGCTCGCGCCCGCGCTCGAATCGGGCGTGGCGGGGGACGCGGTTATCGCCGCGAGCGAGGCGCAGGCCGAGGGGTTCTGGCGCATCCGCCACGCGATCTCGGAGGCCGAGCGCTCGGCCGGTCCGGCGCTCCAGCACGATATCTCGGTGCCGGTCGATGACATGCCGCGCTTCATGGTCGAGGGTGCCGCCGCCGCCGAGGCGCGTTTCCCCGGCACGCACGCGATCGCCTTTGGCCATCTCGGCGACGGCAACGTCCATTTCCACGTCCGAGCGCCCGCGGCGGTCGATGGCGAGCGCTGGTATGCCGAGCAGGGCGCGGCGATCAGCGCCTTCGTCCACGACATGGTCGTCGCTGCGGGCGGATCGATCTCGGCCGAGCACGGCATCGGCCAGATGAAGCGCGACGAGCTCGCCAGGTTGAGTGCGCCGTCCCGTATGGCGGCGCTGCGCGCGATCAAGACGGCGTTCGATCCGCAGGGGATTCTAAATCCCGGCAAGCTGGTGGCGCTTGCGCCGAGCCCGAGCAAGCCATAGACCCGCGCCCGAACTTTTCACGCATTCCGCATTATTTCAGGAGACGATGATGGCCAGCGCGCCACAGCAGCAGCTTCCCTTGTTCTACAACGGCCTCGAACCGCTCTCGAGCCAGGTGCATGCCGATTTCCGCCTGCGCATCCGCGACAAGGCGCCCTTCCTGGCCAAGCAGCATGCGGTTCCCGTCACCGTCGAAGAATTCCCGCTGGTGCAGCGCTTCATGCCGATCGTCTTCTCGGTCGGCGAGGATCCCGTGCCGCTCGCGCTGATGGGCCTGAACGAGGGCGTGAACACCTTCTTCGACGACGAGGGCACGCTGCTCGAGACCAATTTCTACGTGCCGGCCTATATCCGCCGCTATCCGTACATGCTGGCGCGCCTGCGTCCGGACACCGACGAGCTGTCGCTCTGCTTCGATCCGACCTCCGACGTCGTCGGCGCGTTCGAGGATGGCGAGAAGCTGTTCGAAGACGGCCAGCCGAGCGAGTTCACCAAGAACATCCTGCAGTTCAACGAGCAGTTCGAGCAGGCGGGCGCCCGTACCTCGATGTTCATGAAGGACCTGAAGGAACTCGGCATCCTGATCGACGGCGAAGTCAGCATCCAGCCCGACGGCGCGGCGCAGCCCTTCGTCTATCGCGGCTTCCTGATGGTCGACGAGGCCAAGCTCAATGAGCTGCGCGGCGACCAGCTGCGCAAGATCGTGCAGAACGGCATGCTGCCGCTCATCTATGCGCACCTCTTCTCGCTGCAGCTGATGCGCGACATCTTCGCGCGCCAGGTGAGCGCCGGCAAGATGCCCGAGCCGCAGCTCGTCTGATGGCGACAAGGTTCGCGCGCGGCGATCGGTACAGCCGGGGGGCGATCGCCTTTCACTGGGTGATCGCCGCGCTCGTCCTTTTCAATCTATGGCTCGGGCTGTTCCATGACGGCCTGCCCCGCGAATGGAAGGTGATGCCGCTCCATCGTTCGATCGGCATCACGGTGCTGGTGCTGACGATCGGCCGCATTGCCTGGCGCCTCGCGCACAAGCCGCCGCATCTGTCCGATCTGGTGCCCGCCTGGGAGCGGGCGACGGCGAAGACCGTCCACTTCATCCTCTATGCGCTGCTGCTGATCCTGCCGGTCACCGGCTGGCTGATGTCGTCCAATCCGGCCAAGCCACGCCCGTTCAGCTGGTTCTTCCTGTTCGAGGTGCCGAAGCTGCCGGCGACTCCGGCGATCGCGAGCGGCGCGCATGAGATGCACGAGCTGCTCGGCTACCTGATGACCGCGCTCGTGCTGATCCATATCGTCGCGGCGCTGCGTCACCATTTGTTGCTGCGCGACAGGGTGCTGGCGCGCATGCTGCCCTGGGTTTCGCGCGGCCGCTGAAAACGATTTCGACATAATTGTCGTAGTTTGTCGCAACGCGGCAAGCGGGCCTTGAACTCCCCAACCGCTCAACTATATCAGCCCTTGTACGGTCTGGTGTCCCCCCTTTCGCTGGGCCGTGCGGCACGCCTCCGGGCGTGTCTCCTCCCTGAACCTTGGCCACCTCGTGGGTAACCGCGAGGTGGTTTTTTTATGCGCCTATTCGGCGGCGATAGCGGTTGGGAGGGCCTCGTCGGCGACGGCATCGATGATCGCGCGGAGCAGCGCGACGGTGCGTGCCAGCCCGGGTCCGGGCTGGTCGAGCGCAGCATCCAGATACAGCGATCGATCGAATTCGAGCTGGATCGCGTGGATGCCGCGCCGCGGCTCGCCATGGCGCTCCAGGATATGCCCGCCGGAATAGGGGTTGTTGGCGCCGGTCGCGACGCCGTGTGCGCGGGCGACGCCCTCGATTCGCCCGATAAAGCGCGATGCCGAGGATTTGCCGAATCGGTCGCCCAGCACGAGTCGCGGCGCGCTCGCCGGATCGCCGAGAGGAGGCATCGAATGAATGTCGAGCAGCACTGCTACGCCGAATCGCGCCCGTGCCGATGCCAGCGCGGCGTCGACCGCATAATGATAGGGGCGATGGTCCGCACGGATCCGCTCGGCGACTTCCTCGCCCGACAGGCGCCGGCTCCAGATGTCGCCCGAATTGCCGACCCGGCGCGGTACCAGTCCCAAGCCGCTGCGCAGCTTCGCCGATTGCGGCCGCCCGATCGCGTTGGCGCCGTCGTCGAGTCGCGGATCGCGCTCATATTCGGCGCGGTTGAGGTCGATCCAGGCCCGCGCGCGCTCTGCCACGAACAGCGTCTCGCCGCTACGTGCGCCCAGGCCGAGCGAGTCGGCATAACGGTCCTCGAGGCCCTTCAGCGCCTCGATCGGAACGCGCAGCGCCGCGCGCAGGGGGAGGGGATAGTCGCGTCCGCCATGGGGCACGGACAGCACGACGGGGCTGATCGGCTCCAGGGGGCCGTACCGCGCAAAAGAAGGCGTCGCCGTCACCACTTCTGCCTAAGGCCGTGCTAAGATTTCAGCAATGGCACGTGCGCGAAGCTGGAAAATGTTAATCGCTTCAAGCATAAGATGGGCGCTTGCGTAGGGTGGGGTAACGATGATCCGGATTTTGCTGGCCGAGGACGACCGTGTGATGCGGGAATACCTCACTCGGGCGCTCGAGCGCTCGGGCTATGCGGTCAGCGCGGTCGATCGGGGCACCGAAGCCATGCCCTTGCTCCAGAACGAGCGATTCGATCTGCTGCTCACCGATATCGTCATGCCCGAGATGGACGGCATCGAGCTGGCGCAGAAAGCGAGCGAGATCGCCCCGGACATGCGCGTAATGTTCATCACCGGCTTCGCCGCGGTGACGCTGCGCGCCGGCCAGCAGGTGCCGCAGGCCCGCGTCCTCTCCAAGCCGTTCCACCTGCGCGACCTGGTGATGGAGGTCGATCGCCTGTTCGAGGCGGAAAGCATTCCGACCCGCAATTGATTTCGAACGATCGGCGGGTTGCAAGCGCGGGATTCCCTCGCTAAAGGCCCGCTTCCCGAGTTTAGCCGAGAGGCGATCGGGCGCGTAGCTCAGTGGTAGAGCACTGTGTTGACATCGCAGGGGTCGCAAGTTCAATCCTTGCCGCGCCCACCATTAGAAAGGCCGCCCGCTCCAC
>JBEVLV010000175.1:0-23721 GCA_040508955.1 Sphingomonas sp.
CGCCTATTCCAAAAGGCTGCGATGATGGTATTTCCTGACAGATAGTCCAAATAGTCTTGACGTATTTCGGCCCTCCGCCAACATTCGCGCCACGCGTGCGGCTTGAGTCGCCGCCGGATCGATGGAGAAATGATGGTGGTGCTGCCTTTAGCCGAACCCGGACGCCTCGCCCGGATGGCCCGTTGGGCGTGCAATGGTATGGCCGCGGCGGTCCTGCTGGTGACGGCGCCCGGCTCCGCCCAGGCGCAGCCGGCAGATGCCGCGACGCGAGCCGATCTTTTTGTGCCCCTGGTGGCCGGCGACGAGCCGATTGTGGTGACGCAGCACCGCATTCAGACCCGCAACGGACCCCTGGTCTATGAAGCCCGAGCCGGCCGACTTGCCATCCGCAGCAAAGGGACGGGCGAAGTCCGAGGCTATATCTTCTTCGCCGCCTATGTGGTCCATGCGAAGGGACATCCCAGGCCGATCACCTTTGCCTGGAATGGCGGGCCGTTGGTCGCCTCGGCGATTCTTCACATGGAAGGCATCGGTCCGCGCAGGCGCTCCAAGGTGGGCATGGTCGACAACCCGGAAACTTTGCTCGGAACCTCGGACCTTGTGTTCATGGACGCGGTCGAGACGGGATTTTCACGGCCCGCCCAGCCGGAATTCGCCTCGGACTTCATGAACCTGCGCGGCGACGTTGCGGCCACGGCCGAATTTATTCGGGCCTATCGGGCGCGCTTTCGCGCGGTCGACCAGCCGCTCTTCATTCTTGGCGAAAGCTATGGCGTATTCCGGGCGGCGGCACTTGCCGATCAACTTACCGAGCGGCGCCAGCCCCTTGCCGGCGCCATTCTCGTCTCGGGCGATATCCCGAACATCCCGCAATCACCGGCCTTCTATGACGCGATGCACGTGCCTGCGCGCACCGCGGCCGCATTTCATTTCAAGCGTCTTGGCCCCGATCTGATGCGCGACCGCGATGCGACGATGCGCCAGGCGGTCGATTGGGCCCGCACCGTCTATCTGCCCGCGCTGGAGCGCGTGGACCAGCTTCGGCCAGACGAGCGCGACAAGATCGCCGAGGCGCTCGCGCGCTATATCGGAATCCGCGCCGAGTTGGTCGACCGCAAGTCCCTGGTCGTCCACGCGGACCAATATCTTCGCCAGTTCCTCTCCGAGGACGGTACGCAGCCGCTGACTGAAGAGGATATGCGGCTTCGCGTGGGAGCCGAGGGCGACGATCTCGGGGATGGTGTGTTGGTCGACCGCTATATTCGCGGCGAGCTCGGCTATGCGACCGATCTCAGCTATGCCGGCCTCGAGGACGCTTATGTGCCGTTTCCCGCGCCCAAGCTGCTGACGATCGGCGACCAATGGCAGTATAATCAACCCGGTATGACGCCCGAGGTGATGGCGGAGCTTCGCAGAACCGGCGAGGTCGCGCCGCTGGCGCGTGCGAATCCGCCCTGGATCGTCAATGCACTGCGCCGCGACCCGAAGCTGCAAGTCTATGTGGCGACGGGGCGCTATGACCCGCTCAACATGTGCGAGGGCGATGCAATCGCCGCAGCGACGCTGCCGGCCGATCTCGCCAGTCGGGTCGCCACCAAATGCTATGAGAGCGGTCATATCATCTACCGCGACGATGGCGCGCGCACGCCGTTTTTGGGGGATCTATCGGCGTTTATCCGGCGCGTAACGGGGACGGCGCTGGACTAAATAGGGTGCGGGCCAGGTCCCGAAAATCCAGCGGTGTCCGGCATGTTGGCGCCAGGTTCGTGCGTGCGGCGCCCGTTGTGCCGACAAATCCCAGGGCAGGCTCCATTTCCGACATAGACGATCTGTCAAAGTAGACTTGACGTACAATGAGAAAGAAACGAGGCTTGCCAGCCCAGGATCAGTGGCGCTGCTGGCTGGAGCTCCGATCTGAGCGGGGCTGGGCTGAGAAGGGCGCGGCGGTCGTATGAGGCGCTGAAGGCGGGAGCACTGCATGCGGTGGGGATGGGGACGCCCTGGAAATTTGCGCTTCGGCGCGCTGGCGCTGTTCGCATTGCTCGCATCGCCCGCCGCGGCGGCGCAAGGGCAAGCGCCCGGCGCAGAGCAGTTATGGAAGGACGCGCACCAGCATTCGCAGGCGTATTCGCTGTTGCGCGAACTGACTGGGCGGATCGGCCCGCGGCTCACGGGTTCGGACAAGGGGAGGCAGGCGGAGACATGGGCGCTTAGGCGCTTTCGTGCAGCCGGCTATGCCAATGCGCGGTTCGCGCCATTCACGCTCCAGCGATGGATCCGCGGGCCGGTCTCGTTGCAGGTCGCGGGCGTCGCCGTCCCAGCACTTGCGTTCGGGGGATCGCCGGCGCGCGCCTCGCTGTCGAGCGAAATCGTCGAGATGGGTAACGGTATCGACGCAGAGTATCAGGCGGCCCCGGACAAGGTTCGCGGCAAGATCGCGCTCATTTATTATACCGTCCTTCCGGACAGTCCGGACTCCACGCCTTTCCTCGCGCGCTGGGAGAAAATCCGCCTCGCCATCCGCTATGGTGCCAAGGCCGTTGTCTTCATCAATCGTGGACAAGGCAATGATCTGTCGGTGCGGCAGGCCTGGCTCGACGGGCCGCTGCCCATTCCGGTGCTTATGATCGGGCATGACCGAGGCATGGCGATCCGAGCCCGCTTGCAGGGCAAGCCAGCGCAGGCGGCGCTCGAGATGCGTAACCGGGTCGGCAAGGCGGTCGCCCGCAACATCGTGGCGACCTTGCCGGGGACCGATCCCAAGGCGGAGCACATTGTCTTCGGCGCGCATCTCGACTCCTGGGATCTGGCGACCGGCGCCCTCGACAATGGCGCGGGCGCGGTCAGCGTTCTCGAGATTGCGCGCCTCTTTCGCGAGCGCGGCTATCGTCCCAGGCGCACGATCGAGTTCATCCTCTACATGGGCGAGGAGCAGGGCGAACTCGGATCGACGGCATTGCTGCGCCAACAGATCGCCGACCGGTCGGCGGACAATATCGGCTATGTCGTCAATTCGGACATGAGCTATGATCCGGTCGCGCTCAACACCTGGGGCATGGACACCGGCACCCACTTTTTCCCCGCGCTCGTCGCCGAACTGAAGGCGCTCGACGCCGGTTTCTCAAGCGACATCATGAATCGTCCGATGCCCGGAGGCGATCCCCAGGCCTATGCGGAGAAGGGCTTTCCCGTCCTCTTCATCGCGGGAGCCCCGGGACCCGACTTCATGCGGTGCCAGCACGCCGCCTGCGACCGCCTCAACATCATCCGTCCCGAACCTCTCGACAGGCTCGTCGCGGTTTCGGCGATAACGCTGTTGCGTCTGGCGAATGCCGAGAAACTGCCGGCTGAGCGCATCCGCGGCAAAGCGCTCGAAGACTATATCGAGCGAAACGGATTGAGGATGTGAGCCGGTCGGCCAGGAAAGAGGAATAGCCGCACGATGCGCAGGATTGTTCGAAAACTCGGTGGAATGGCGGCGATCGCATGGGCGGCAGGCGCGGGGCATGCTCTAGCCGGCGACAAGCCAAAGGGCGACGTCGTCATCACCAATGCCGTCATCATGACGGTGACCCATGGCACGATCGAAGGGGGGTCGGTCTGGATCCATGGCGGCAAGATCGCCGGGGTGGGAAAGACCGTCGCTGCCCCCGCCGGAGCGCGGATCATCGATGCGAGGGGACGGTATCTGACCCCGGGTATCGTCGAGGCGCACGGCCATATCGGCATGGGCGGGCTATATGATCCGCAGGACACCAATGAGTGGCTCGGCAAGCCTTGGGGACGATATGCCGGGCCGATCCAGGCTGACCTGCGGATCCGCGACAGCATCAAGACCGACGATTACGGCTTCTACCTGATGCTCTCATCGGGGATGACGACGGCGCTCGAACTGCCGGGATCGGCCAATATCTTCGGTGGCCAGACGGTGCCGATCAAGATGAAGGTCGGCCGGCCGCGCGAGGAAATGTTCATCGACGACGCGCCCTTGTCGCTCAAGATCGCTTGCGGCGGAACGCCCGATCGCGCCTGGAAGGGACGGGGCGTCGGGCTCGAAAAGCCCGCGGACGTGCCGGCCGCGCGCGCCAAGGCCGATGACGCGGCGCGGGCCTATCTGCAAAAGAAGGAGGCATATGCACGGGCGCTGGCGGCCGGCGACAAGACCGCCGTCCCACCGGCGGACGATGCCAAGCTCGACGCGATTGGCGAGGTGCTCCGCGGCAAGGGCCTGATCCAGATGCACTGCCATTATGCCGGCTCGATCACCGACGAGCTTGCACTGGCCAAGGCCAATGGCTTCACCCTGCGGACGGTCCATCATGGCACCGAAAGCTACAAGGTCGCCAAGACCATCGCCGCCTCGGGCAGCGCGGTGCTGGCGATCAGCGATTTGTGGGGAGGCAGTCCGCAGACCCAGGACGGCATTCCCTGGAATATCGTCATCGACAAGCGTGCCGGCGTCCGGGTCGCGCTACACGGCGAGGCCTTTTCTATCGCGCGGCGGCTGAGCCAGGAAGCGGGCAAGATGCTGCGCTATGGCAAGGGAAGTTTCGATCGCAACGAAGCGCTGGCCCTGGTCACCTTGAACGCTGCTTGGGTGTTCGGCCTCGAGGATCGCATCGGATCGGTCGATATCGGTAAGGATGCGGACCTGGTCGTCTGGGACGGTGATCCGCTGTCGACCTATGGCCATGCCGCGCAGGTCTTCATCGATGGCGAGCTGCTCTTCGACGCCGCGCTTCCCGGGCTTGGCCTGGTCAATCAGCCGGAGGAAAATCGTTGATGCGCGACCTGTCTAAATTCATGGTGGTGGCCGCTTTGGGGCTTGCTTGGCCGCAGGCCATGTTCGCACAAGACGCCGCGCAGCCGGTCGCCATCGTGCACGGCACGCTGATCACCATCACCCATGGCACGATCGAGAACGGCACGCTGGTGATGACGGGCGGCCGGATCGTAGCGGTGGGCGGGCCAGGCACGGCGATCCCCAAGGGCGCCAAGATCATCGATGCCAAAGGCGGCACGGTCTATCCAGGCCTGTTCGATACCGAGAATGCGATTGGGCTATTCGAGGCGGATTCGGAAGTTCGCGCTGCTGCGACCAATGACCCAGCGGGCACGCCCGTCCCCTGGGCCTATATCGCCGATGCCGTGCACGTCACCGACTCCGTCGCCATCGAGCGGTACAATGGAATCACCAACTCGATCGTCGCCGCAGGCACCCAGGGGCCGCTGCCGGGGCACTCCGCGAGCATCCAGCTGGTCGAAGACCAGGCAAAGCTGGTGATCGACCGCGACGCGGGACTGGTCATCGATTTCGAAGGGCGGCGCGATGTCTATCCAACGACCGTGTTCGGGATCGTAGGCTATGTCCGCCAGTTGCTGACGCGCGCGCACGAACTCGCCGCGGGTGCCGTGCGGCGGGACGATGATGCGACGGCCGAAGCGTTCATCCCTTATCTAGGGGGTAAGAAACGGATCATTGCGCGCGCCGTGAACGATACCGAGGTCGGCGATGCACTGGACCTTGCACACGCGTTCGATCTCAACCTGGTCCTGGTCGGCCTCAACCAGATCGATACCGAGATCGACCGCGTGGCCGCGTCCGGCTTTCCAGTCATATTGGGCAGGCTACTCGACGACCCCCAGGCCGGGCGGCGCTACGACTATAATTTCAGGCTGCCGGCGCGCTTGGCCGCCAAGGGGATCAAGGTCTCGATCGGCACGCTCGGCGAAGTCGCCGGGGGACCGCGCAACCTGCCTTATGCAGCGGGAGTCTCGGTCGCCTTCGGCTTCACCCATGACCAGGCGATGCGCGCGATCACGCTTGGCCCAGCCGAGGCATTTGGCCTGGACGGCCAGCTGGGCTCGCTCGATATCGGCAAGGTAGGGAATGTGGTGATTGCCGATGGCGATCCCCTCGATGTGAGGACGCAGGTCGTGCAGGTCTTCATTCAGGGCGCGCCGGTTTCGATGACCAACCGCCAGACCCGGCTGCGCGACAAATATTGGGTGAAGTAGTGGTCGTGACGCCCCGCCGTTCCCAGCGGCAGGGGTGTCCCGTTGAGGGAAGCTGCAGGAGCGCCGCCGCGCGCATCTTGCGTTGCGCTTGCGAACCTGTCCTGTTCCTCACCCCGGGTTGGTGACCGGAACCGCCGCGCCGTTGATGGCGCGCGATGCCGGGCTGACCAGGAAGGCGATGACATCGGCTATCGCGTCCGGGGCGGTCCAGCCTGTGGGATCGGCGTCCGGCATGTCGGCGCGATTGCGCGGCGTATCGATGATCGCCGGAAGGATCGAATTGACACGGATCCGCCGCGGCGCGAGCTCGTGCGCAAGTGCCTCGGTGATCCGCGCCACGCCCGACTTGGCGGCGGCATAGGCGCCCATGCCTTCGCCGGCCGGCTGGGCCGATGCGGCACCGACCGCAACCAGCGCGCCGCCATCGCCAACGAGCGGGATCGCTGCCTTGGCGCTGGCCAGCCAGGTCTCGACATTGACTGAGAATAGCTTGCGCAACGCTGCGATGTCGGTCTGCTCTATCGGTATCCAGTCGAAACCGCCGACCAGATGGACGAGCGCATCGAGACCGCCCAGCCTATCTGCTGCCGCTTCCATTGCCCGGCGCGCCTCGCCTTCGTCGGCAAGATCGGGGCAGGCGATGTCGGTATCCCCGATGTGGCGGTCGATACCGACCACCTGATGACCGACCTTTTGCAGCCGATGGGTGACGGCTCCGCCCAACGCGCCTGACGCGCCAGTAACGACGATTTTCATAGCTTGGGATTTCCTTTCATGGGGTGACGATCCAGCCGCCGGTTATGGGCAAGGGGGCGAGGCGTGTGCGCGACCGACGACACAGGCTGGCATCGATTGGGCATGGCGCCGCGCCCGTCGCAGCCGATCAGCGCGCCGCCGGCAGCAAGGCAGGCGTCGAGCCGCCCTGCCAGGGGCATGCCGCGCCGGACGCCGGCCGGCGTCACGGCCGCGCGCCTGGCAGCGGCATCGAGGGGCATCTGGTTGTCCGCGCGTTCCACTGACCTGCTCGTTTGATTGCCGGCCGTGCCAAGCGAGTGCAGGCACGGTGTCAGCCTGACATTATGTCTTGAAAATACCAATTGCTAGTTGGCCGGGTCACCGCGCGCGCCAGACCTGTGTGCATCCATACCTACCTAAGCCGATCTCCACCCGTGCGGGAACGAGGCGTTCGCTATCGCGCAGGGTCGAATTGACAAAATATCCATATAGACTTGACGTATCGTTAACCTTCGGATTTCTTACCTGCCAGGCGCAAGAGCCCGTACAACTGAAGGAGCGAACTGCATGGCCCCCCGAACCCCGAGAACCCGGAGGCGCGTGGGGATGCTGACGCTACGAGCAGGCGCAGCTGCCCTGGCGGCCTCGATTTGTCTCGGCACTGCTAGCGCGGGTACCGCCCTGGCGGACCCCGACGGGCCCGCACGCACGATCCAGCCCGTGGTACCGGGCGACGAACCCGTCACCGTCACCGAACATCATATCGGCACGCCGCACGGACCGCTGCGCTACGAGGCACGTATCGGACGCCTGCCCATCCGCTCCGAGCAGACCGGGGAAGTCCGGGGCTATATCTTCTTCGTGGCCTATCATGCCAGCGGCGCGCCGAAGCGACCGATCACCTTCTTGTGGAATGGCGGGCCGACGGTCGCCTCCTGGATTATCCACACGCTTGGGCTCGGTCCGCGGATCCGGCGCGGCGGCGGCTTTATCGACAATCCCCAGACCTTGCTCGCCGACAGCGACCTGGTGTTCATGGATGCGATGGAGACCGGGTTCAGCCGGCCGGCCAAGCCGGAATTCGCGCCCGAATTTCTTCAGTTCCAAGGTGATATCGCCGCGACGGCCGAGTTCATCCGGGCCTATCGCACGCGTTTCCGGACGCAGGACCAGCCGTTGTTCATCGCCGGCGAGAGCTATGGCGTGTTCCGCGCGGCGGCGGTCGCCGACGCGCTGACCCAGCGCGGCGACAAGCTCGCCGGCACGATCCTGATCTCGGGCGACATCCCCAATATCCCTCAGCCCACCGAATTCTATGATGCGATGCATGTTCCGGCGCGCACCGCCACGGCCTATTTCTACAAGCGCCTGCCGCCGGAGCTGATGCGCGATCGCGACGCGACAATGAAAGAAGCGCTGGACTGGGCGCGCACGGTCTATCAGCCGGCACTTGCACGCAAGGAGCAGCTGAACGACGCCGAGCGCGACAGCCTTGCCCGCCAGCTTGCCCGTTATACCGGGATCTCGCCTGACCTGGTCAGCCGCAAGACGCTCGTCGTCAACGTCGACACCTATCTCGCGCAGTTCTTCGGCGGCGATCTGTCCCGGCGCCTGGATGGCCATGACACCCGCTCTGATGGAGGCGAAAGCCCATTCGGCACGCCCGACCAGCTGGACCGCTACATGCGCGACGAGCTCAAATACGCCACCGACCTGACCTATCGCGGCATCGAGCGGGGCTATATGCCGACCCCGGGCCCGGCGGCCAAGGCATCGTATGAGCAATTCTATTATAACCAACCCGGCCTGACCGAAGACACGGTGCCGACGATCATCGCGACGGGGGACGTCACGGCGTTGGCCATGCGCAATCCGCCTTGGATCGTCGATGCTCTCAAGCGCGACAAGACGATGCGGCTCTTCGTCGCGACCGGACGCTACGATCCGCTCAACATGTGCGAAGGAGACGCGATCGCTACCGCGACGCTTGCCCCGGACCTTTCGGGCCGGATTACCAACCGCTGCTACGAAAGCGGGCACGTCGTCTATGCAGACGCGGCCGCGGGGCTCGCATTTTCCCGCGACATCTCCGCCTTCATCCGCGATGCGGTCGCTAGCCAGCCGTCCAGGCCGGCTCCCTGAGCGAGGTCGCAGCCGGGAGGGACATGCTACTCTACGATTATTACCGCTCATCGGCGTCCTACCGCGTACGTATAGCTCTCAATGTGAAGGGGATCACCTGGGAGCGGTGCGACGTGATGCTGCTCAAGGACGCGCAACGCAGCGCCGAGCATCTTGCCCGCAATCCCCAGGGCCTGGTTCCCGCGCTTGCGATCGGCGACCAGGTGCTGACGCAGAGCCTAGCGATCATTGAATGGCTGGACTCGCGTTTTCCCCAGCCACGCCTGATCCCCGAGGACCGGGATGCACGGGCGGCGGTCATGGCGCGGGCGCTGGTGATCGGCGCGGACATCCATCCGCTCAACAATCTGCGCGTGATGCGCCGGCTCGCCCACGAACTCGAGATTTCGCAGGAAGAGCGCGACGCCTGGAGCCGGCATTGGATGGCTGAAGGCTTCGACGCACTCGAGGCGATGGCGGGCGAGGGGCCCTTCCTTGGCGGCGCGATGCCTGATCTCGCGGACGTCTTTCTCGTTCCCCAGCTCTATAATGCGCGTCGCCTCAACATGCGCTTCGCCCGCTGGCCGAAGCTTGCCGCCGCCGATGCCGCGGCGGGGCGGCTCTATGCCTTTCGCACCGCCCATCCCGACCGATTCGCGCCCAAAGAGGGTTGAGGACTTGCCCGGGGTCCCCTTGGGCCTAGCCGGTCACGCGGCCGACACAGGGCCCAAAGCCGATGCCGACAAATCCTTCCGCCTGCGCGCGTGCCGACAGGGCGATCTCGTCGCCATTCTCCAGGAAGCTGCGGGTCTCGCCATTCGGCAGGACGAGCGGTTGGGCGCCGCCGCGCGTCAACTCCAGCATGCTGCCAAGGCCGGTATCGTCGGGACTGGAGATCGTGCCGGTGCCGAGAAGGTCGGCAGCGCGCAAGTTGCAGCCATTGGCGCTGTGGTGCGTCACCATCTGCGCAATCGTCCAATACATGTGCGAGGCATGGCTTGCCGCGAGGCGGTGCGCCGGCTCGCCGGCCGCGCGCATCGCCTTGGTCGAGATCGCCACCTCCAGCTCGATTGCGAGCCCACCGCGCGCCTGGTCTTCCTCGCTGAAGAGATAGGGAAGCGGGGCGGGGTCACCTTTCGGTCGCGCGGGCTGGGCGGTTCGGAAGGGCACCAGCGCCTCGGCGGTGACGATCCAGGGCGAGATGGTGGTCAGGAAATTCTTGGCGAGGAAGGGGCCCAGAGGCTGATATTCCCAGGCCTGGAAGTCGCGCGCGGACCAGTCGTTGAGCAGGCACAGGCCAGCGATATGCTCGGCCGCATCTTCGATCGCGATAGCGGTGCCCAGCGGGTTTCCCCCACTGATCCATACGCCGAGCTCGAGCTCATAGTCGAGCCGGCCGGTCGCGCCGTAGATCGGCGCCGCCTGGTCGGCGGCCTTGCGTTGTCCGTAGGGCCGCGCGACCGGCTGGCCGCTCACCCGTATCGACGATGCCCGGCCATGATAGCCGATCGGGACATATTTATAGTTGGGAAGCAGCGGTTGGTCGGGCCGGAAGAGGCGGCCGACATTGGTCGCGTGGTGGATGCCGACATAGAAGTCGGTATAGTCGCCGATCGTCGCCGGCAGGTGCATCCGGCATGCGTGCGCCGGCACGAGGCTTTCGCTGACCTGCGCCAGCGGACTGTCCTCGCAGAGCAACGCCGAGATGCGGTGCCGCAGTCCACGCCGATCGGCGGAGGGCAATGCGAGAAGGGCGTTGAGCGTACGGTTCGCGAGCGCTCCCGCCGCCGCTGCGGGGAGCAGCCCGGCGATCCCGCCCAGATCGAGCACATAGTCGCCGATCGCGACGCCGGGACGCGGCGTATCACCATCCACCGAAAAGATGCCAAGCGGCAGGTTCTGCACGGGGAAATCGGGGTGCCGATGGGCGCCGGGAACCCAGCACCTCAGGTGCGGATCATGGGTGTGGTCGAGAAAGGTCATGGCAGGGTCGCCCGGGGAAAGCCGTTCCAGACGGCGTCATAATCAAGTTGGCACAGCGGGCTTTCGCTTGCCCAGCGCGTCGGCCGGATCACGTGGCGCGTCTCGAACATGAATGCCATCGTATCGGCGATACGGTGGGGCGCGAGATCGGCGGCCACCGCCTTTTCATAGCTGGCGACATCGGGACCATGGCCGTTCATGCAATTGTGCAGGCTCGCCCCGCCCGGAGCAAAACCGCCCTGCTTGGCATCATAGGTGCCTTGGACCAGGCCCATGAACTCGCTCATCACATTGCGGTGGAACCAGGGCGGGCGAAAACTGTCCTCGGCGACCATCCAGCGCGGCGGGAAGATTACGAAGTCGCAGTTTGCGGTTCCCGGCGTGTCGCTGGGCGAGGTCAGCACGGTGAAGATCGATGGATCGGGATGGTCGAAGCTGACCGTGTTGATCGTGTTGAAGCGCGTCAGGTCATAGCGGTACGGCGCGAGATTGCCGTGCCAGGCGACCACGTCGAAGGGAGAATGGTCGAGCCTGGTCTCCCAGAGCCGCCCCTGGAATTTCTGGATGAGCTGGGTCGGCGCATCCAAATCCTCGAATGCGGCGGCCGGCATCTCGAAGTCGCGGGGATTGGCGAGCCCATTGGCGCCGATCGGACCCAGGTCGGGCAGGCGGAACGGCTCGCCGTAATTCTCGCAGACATAGCCGCGCACGGGTTCGTCGATCTCGACCCGGAAGCGCACACCGCGCGGGATGACCGCGATCTGGAGCGGCGCCACATCGATGCGCCCCAGTTCGGTGACCAGATGGAGCGCGCCTTGCTGCGGCACGATCAGCAGCTCGCCATCGGCATTGAAAAAGGCGCGACCGGCCATCGAGGCATTGGCGGCATAGAGATGGATCGCGCAGCCGCTGCCGCTCGCGACATCGCCATTGCCGCCATAGGTCACCAGGCCGTCCAGGAAATCCCATGCCGGCCCGGGCAGCGGCAAGGGGTCCCAGCGCAGGCGATTAGGGGTCGGTGGCAGGGCATCGAACGGCGCCGAGCGCAGCTCTGCCGCCCCCTCATAGGGCTGGAAGGGCGGATGGCTGCCGGCGGGGCGTACCCGGTACAGCCAACTGCGCTGGTTGCGGTCGCGCGGCGCGGTGAAGGCCGTGCCCGAGAGCTGCTCGGCGTAAAGGCCATAGGGTACGCGCTGCGGCGAATTGCGCCCGATCGGCAGCGCGCCCGGCACCGCCTCGGTAGCGACATGATTGCCAAAGCCCGGTTGATAGCCGGCAGCGGCTGGCCGTTGCGAGACGGTCATGACTGGATCTCCTCGTACGGGGCGGCAGGCAAGTGCGGTCCCCCGTCGCCGCGTTCAGGCATCGACCTTGATCACGCCGCGGCGGATCTGGTCGAGCTCGATCGATTCGAACAATGCCTGGAAATTGCCGTTGCCAAAGCCCTCATTGCCCTTGCGCTGGATGATCTCGAAGAAGATCGGTCCAACCATGTTCTCGGTGAAGATCTGAAGCAGGATGCCCTCGTCGCCGACATTGCCGTCGATCAGGATGCGATTTTTCTTCAGGCGCGCGAGATCCTCGCCATGTCCGGGGACGCGCTTGTCGACCAGCTCGTAATAGGTCTCGATCGTGTCCTGGAGCTTGACGCCGCGCGCGCGCAGCCGCTCGACCGTGTCGAAGATATCCGGCGTAGTGAGTGCGAGGTGCTGGATGCCCTCGCCCTGATATTCGCGGAGGAATTCCTCGATCTGGCTCTTGTCGTCCTGGCTCTCGTTCAAGGGGATGCGGATCGCCTTGTCGGGCGCGATCATTGCCTGGCTGAACAGGCCTGTGGCTTGGCCCTTGATGTCGAAATACTTCTGCTCCTCGAAACCGAAGAGCCGGCCGTAGAAGCTGGACCAGGTCCGCATCTCGCCGCGGCGGACATTATGGGTGAGGTGATCGAGCAGGTCGAGCCCGACGCCGTTCTCACGCGCCGCCTCCCGCCAGCCGGGTACTTCCGTCCAGCCGGCGTAGAGATCCTCGCCGGCCTTGACCAAATAGAGATAGGAGCCGCCGATTCCCTCGATGGGAAAGGAGCCGAGGCCCAGCGTGCCCGAGGCCGCATCGGCCGCGTTCGCGCCTTCGCGCACGGCATGGGCATACGCCTGGGCGGGATCGGCGACGCGAAACGCCATGCCCGATGCAGAGGGACCGTGCGCCGCACGGAAATCGGCGGCCTGGCCGGCCGGCTCGCGGTTGAGCAGCAGGTTGATCCGTCCCTGCCGGTAGCGCGTGACCTGCTTGGTCGGGTGACGATGCGACGCCACGAAGCCGAGCAGCTCGAACTGCCGGGCCAGCGCGTCGGGATCGGGGGACGTGAATTCGCAGAACTCGAAGCCGTCAAGGCCGAGTGGGTTGTCGTGGGTCATGACCGTCCTCAGGAAAGATAGGGGGCGAGCGCCGCCACGAAGGGCGCAATGGTGGAAAGGGTCAGCCCGGCGACGTTGATGCGCCCGGACTCGGCCATGTAGATGCCATGCTCCTCGCGCAGTGCGACGACCGCCTGCTTGTCGATCGGCAGCATCGCGAATAGCCCGCGTTGCCGCGCGATGAAGGCGAGCCGCGGCTCGGCGGCCACGATGGCGGCGCGCAGATCGTTGATTCGCCCACGCATCCCGCCAAGCTCCTCCAACCAGTCGGATCGCAGCGCCGCATCCTCCAGGATGATGCGTACCGCAGCGGCACCATGGTCGGGCGGCATCGACCAGAGCGAGCGTGCGAGCACCAGTATGTTGTCGCGGACCTGTGGGAGCGTTGAGGCATGTTCGCTCCGCACCCAGAGCGCGCCGACGCGCTCGCGATAGAGCGCGAAATTCTTGTCGCAGCTATAGGCGAGCAGCGCTTCGGGAACCGCCTCGAAAAGCATGCGCGCGCCGGCCGCGTCCCCGTCGAGCCCGTCGCCAAGACCCTGATAGGCAAGGTCGATAAAGGGGATCAAGCCGCGCTGCGCCATGAATGCGGCGAGCGTGCACCATTGGTCGGTGTCGAAATCCGCGCCGGTCGGATTATGGCAGCAGCCATGGAGCAGCACGATGTCGCCCGGCACCGCCTCCTCGAGCGCGGTCATGATCGCGCCGAAGTCGATCGTCCCGCTCGCCACGTCATAATAAGGATGGACGCGGACGATAAGTCCCGCTTCGCGGAAGATCGGTGCGTGATTGGGCCAGGTCGGCGCGCCGATCCATATCTGCGCGTTCCTGCGCGCCCGCCCGATCAGCTCCGCGCCCAAGCGAAGCGCACCGGTGCCGCCGGGCGTCTGGACGCCGGTGAGGCGCGGCGACGAGGCAGCGGCTGAGCCGAGCGCGACGCTGGCGAGCAACTCGGTGTAGCGCGGATCGCCCTCGGCGCCGAGATAGGCCTTGGTGGTCTGGGTCTCGAGCAGGCGGGCTTCGGCGGCGCGCATTGCGCGCATGACCGGCGTCGCACCCAGCGCGTCGCGATAGACGCCGACGCCGAGATCGAGCTTGGTGGAACGCGTGTCGCGACGATGCATGCCAATCAGCATCAGCAGTGCGTCGGGCGCCTGCGGCATCAGGGTCGAAAATACCGGAAAGGTGCTGGTGCGGGGCGCGCTCATGCCGTGGCCCTCGCGCGAGCATAGGCCTGGGTGCCGCGGGTAAAGACGCGGTCGGTTGGCAGGATCGCCTCGATCTCGATATCTTCCGCGTCGCGCAGCTCTGTATAAAGCGGACCGAAATCAGTCTCGAGCGTCTGGCGCAGCAGGTCCTCGAAGCTGTCGATGACGAAGTAACTCTGCTGATAATCGTCGATGCGATACTTGGTGCGCATCACCCGCCCGAGGTCGAACCCGATCCGGTTCGGCGACGGGTCGTCGAGGGCGAAGACCGATTCGCCATAAGAGGAGACGATGCCCGCGCCATAGAGCTTGAGCGCGTCGCCCGAGCGTAGGAGCCCGAACTCGACGGTGTACCAATAGAGCCTCGAGAGCTTGTCGATCAGCCGAAGGCCCTGGGCGCGGCGTCCCCCTTCGCCATAGGCCTGCATATAGTCCGCAAATACCGGGTTCGCGAGCAGCGGGACATGACCGAACACGTCGTGGAACACATCCGGTTCCTGGAGATAGTCGAGCAGTGCGGGCGGGCGGATGAAACGGCCGGCAACGAAGCGCCGGTTGGCGAGATGGTCGAAGAAAACCTCGTCCGGCACGAGCCCGGGCACGGCGACGACCTGCCAGCCGGTGGCCTTCATGAGCCGTTCCGACAGTTCCTCGAAATCGGGGATGCCGGGCTTCGACATGCGCAGGATGTCCAGCCCTTCGAGAAATTCGGGCGTGACGCGGCCCCGCAGCATCCTTGCCTGCCGGCGGAACAGGTCATCCCACAGGGCATGTTCGGCCGGCGAATAGCGCGCCCAATCCTGCGGAATGGTCCAGTTCGTGGCAGCTTCCACCGGCCGTTCAAGAACGTCGTGACCCACTACGCGCCTCCCCAGATCGATATAGACACTATGTCCATAACGATTTTGTGTCAATGCTATGAAAGGTGATCGTTGTGGCTTAGACCGAAAGCTGCCACCGCAAATTCGTGGTAATTCTATGCGATTGCGCAGCGCTTTCCGGATTGGGTTTTGACAAGTAGTTTAAATTAGATATTGTGACATATGCCGGACATCGGGAAGTGGATGTCCTGGAAGCGACGTCGTCATTCAAAGCGGCGCGGAGAGAGGGGGCTCCGTCAGGCGGATGCGGGAGTTGGTTTCAACGGATGTCGCGCGGGCCGTGGACGGGCTGCCCTGGATTGGCGCCGAGGCCTTGCTGCATCGTGTTGCGATGGGCGAGGCGATCGCGTGCGTGGACGCGGCGATGCGGGCCTTGAGCAATGGCGAGACGATCGCGCCCGAGCGCTGGGCAATGCCCGTGGCCGATCACGGACGAATGGGGATCATGCCCGGCGCGGCGCCCTTCCTCTCGCGCTTCGGCATCAAGGTCCTCAGCCTTTTCAGTGCCCCGGCGCGCGGGGACCTGCCCTCGCACCAGGGCGTGATGCTGTTGTTCGACATGGCCGATGGCCGCCCGCTCTGCGCGGTGGACGCCGCGGCACTCACCGCCTTGCGGACCGCTGCGGCGAGCGCGGTGGCAACGCGGGCGCTGGCCAGGCCGCAGTCTGGGGCGCTCGCGATCATCGGCTGCGGAGGCCAGGCGGCGCTGCATGTCGCGGCGATGCGCAATGTCCTGCCGATTTGCGAGGTGACGCTCTGGAACCGTACCCGGGCGACCGCGGAGGAATTTGCGCGCGCCCATCTCGGCGGACTGTCCTGGCGAATCTGCGCGACGCCGGCCGAGGCGGTCGCTGCGGCCGATGTCATATGCACGCTGACCGCGGCGGCGGAGCCGATCCTCGCTGCGGGCGACTTCCGCCCGGGACAGCATGTCAATCTGGTCGGGTCGAGCACGCTTGGACCCCGCGAGGTCGACGACGCCTTTGTCGTGCGATCGCTCTATTTTGCGGATTCGCGCGAGCATGCGCTCAGCCAGGGCGCCGAATTGCGCAGCGCTATGGCCAATGGCCTTGTCAGGCCTGGGCATATCCTCGCCGAGATCGGCGAAGTGCTGTCGGGCGAGCATGCCGGCAGGCGCACCGCTGAGGACATCACCGTCTACAAGTCGCTTGGCCATATCGTCCAGGACCTGGCGGTCGCCGACGCGGCGCACCGCGGCGTGCCGTGCTCGGGGTCGGAGGCGCAGGGACGTGCAAGCTAGCGGCGTGCCGGTCGGGCGCCGGGCACTGCTCGGGGCTGTCGTCGCCTCGGCGGCGCTGCCGGGGCTCGCCCAGGCAGCTGGCGGCGCGCAGACCGCGCCCTTCCGCAAATCCGCCGATCTCATCCTGCTCAACAATGCCGGGACGCATCCGCTTTATGCGCCCGCCGCCGACGCCGTGCAGCGCTATATCGGCTATAAGCAGAGCGGTGACTTCCCGGCTGACTTCCCGCTATTCGGGATCGTGGAGCGGCCGCGCGCGGCCTTTGCCCGGCTGATCAACGCAAGTCCGGGCGAGATCGCGGTTACCCAAAGCACGTCGATGGGCGAGAATCTCATCGTCAACGGGCTCGGCCTACTTGCGGCCCGCGGCAATATCGTCACCGACGCCCTACATCATGAGCGCTCCTTGTACCTGTACCGCTCGATCGCGAGCCGTGACCTGGAGGTGCGCGTGGCGCGTCCCAAGGACGGGCGGATTACAATCGAGGATCTCGATCGGCTCATCGACCGGCAAACCAGGCTGGTCGCGATTTCCTTCGTGTCCTGGGTCAACGGGTTCGAGCACGACCTGAAAGCCGTATGCGACCTCGCCCATTCGCGCGGAGCCTTGGTCTATGTCGACCTCATCCAGGGGCTCGGCATGGTGCCGGTCGACGTGAAGGCGGCCGGCGTCGATTTCTGTGCGGCCGCCACCTACAAATGGCTGATGGGGGATTGCGGGGTCGGCTTCCTCTATGTCCGCGCCGAACTGCAGGACCGGGTGAAGCGCTCGCAATGGGGCTTCATGCAATTCTCCGGCATGCATTATCACGCCTTTCCCGGCGATGCTCCGGGCGACGGCGTGGCCGATTTCGACGGCTGGCCGGGTGCGCGCGGGCGCTATGAGGTCGGCACCCCGTCCTTCGCCGCGATCGTCGCCGCCGACAAGGCGCTCGAGTTCGTCGAGCGTACCGGTCCGGCGGCGATCAACGCGCATGTCCGGCCGATGGTCGAGCGCCTGCAGGATGCCTTGCCGCGCCTGGGCCTGACGCCGATGACGCCGCGCGACAGCCGTGCGTCGATCGTGAGCTTCCTGGTGCCCGATGCGGCGCAAGTACGCGAACGACTTAGCAAGGCGAGAATCCAGGCCCGCCTCTGGGGGCGGCAGCTTCGGATCTCGCCCGCAATCCACAACAGCCCTTCCGAAA
This sequence comes from Sphingomonas sp., assembly GCA_040508955.1. Taxonomy (GTDB): domain Bacteria; phylum Pseudomonadota; class Alphaproteobacteria; order Sphingomonadales; family Sphingomonadaceae; genus Sphingomonas. The sequence continues at coordinate 17,809 of JBEVLV010000175.1, forward strand.
TCGAGCGAATTATCGAGGCACTCTCGGGAAACCGCGTTTCCCGCTGAAGCCCGGATCTCCGGACCAGCCAGGCCGATCCCCGTTGCACGGTGGACGGCCGGATCATGCGGCCGGATCGCGCGAGGCGAAGGGATCACGCCCGGCGCGCCAGCCCCATGCTGGAGTCGCGTCCGCAATGCGAAACCAGATCGATAGGAACTGACGTGGAAGAATTCGAAAAAGTGGTGCGCCTGCACCGACCCGAGGCCGGGCTCGAGGGCGTGATCGTCATCCATTCGACTCTGTTGGGACCCGGTGCGGGTGGCTGCCGGCTCTGGCAGTATGATGGGGACGAGGCGCGCCTGCGCGACGCCAAGCGGCTGGCGCAGGGCATGAGCTACAAGAGCGCTCTGGCGGGCCTTCCCCTGGGCGGGGCCAAGGCTGTGCTCGAACGGCCGCGCGGCAGGTTCGATCGTGCCCGATTCTTCCGGGCATTCGGCGAGGAGGTCGAGCGGCTCGGCGGCAGCTATGTCACCGCCGAGGATGTCGGCACGACGGTCGATGACATGTCCGAAGTCGGCTACGCGACCCGACATGTCGCCGGACTGCCGGTACGCGGCAACCGGATAGGCGGCGATCCGTCGCCGCACACCGCGCGCGGCGTGTTCGAGGCGATGCAGGCCGCGGTACGAATGCGCCTTGGTGGCGGCCTCGAGGGGGTGACGATCGGGGTGCAGGGGCTCGGCAATGTCGGCCGTGCCCTGTGCGAGCTGCTCGCACAGGCAGGTGCCAGGCTCATCGTCGCCGATATCAACGCCAAGCATGTCGCCTGGGCGGAGCGTTTCCTCAAGGCAAAGCCGGCCGATCCGGACAAGATCCTGGCGAGCAAGGTCGATGTGCTGGCGCCATGCGCGCTCGGGCCGGCCTTTGATTGGCGCAATGTCGCGCAGGTCCGCGCCGCGATCATCTGCGGCGCGGCCAACAACCAGCTCGCGGCCCCGGAGAACGGCGATAACCTGGCGCGGGCAGGCGTGACCTATGTCCCCGACTATGTCGCCAATGCCGGCGGGATCATCAACGTCGCGGGAGAATATCTGCGCTGGGACGACAGTGCGGTCGAGGCGCGGATCACTGCGATCGGTGACCGCGTCCGCGTGATCCTGGGCGAAGCGAGATCGTCGGGGATGGCGCCCAACCGCGTCGCCGATGCGATGGCGCGTCGGCTGGTCGCGGCGCGTGACCTGGCCGTCGTCGCCTGACTAGAAACGGGAAGGCGGGCGGTGGAGCCGCCCGCTTTTCCAGCGAGAGGATATTGGAGATATGGGTACAGATCCGCACGCTGAGGAAGGGGCAACGGGCTTGCTCGAGCAGCTCGACACGCGGCTGCGCTGGCTTTCCGCCTGGACGATCCACAACGCCAACCATCTTCGCGAGAGCCGCGACGGGCTTAAGGTCGGCGGCCACCAGGCAAGCTGCGCGTCGATGTCGACGATCATGGCCGTGCTCTACGCGACCGCAGTGCGCGCGCAGGACAAGGTGGCGGTCAAGCCGCATGCCGGCCCGCTCCTCCACGCGCTCCATTATCTGCTCGGCAAGCAGAGTCGCGAGCGGCTGATGCGCTTTCGCGGTCTGGGCGGCGCGCAGAGCTACCCCTCGCGGACCAAGGACGACATTCCCGTCGACTTCTCGACCGGATCGGTTGGGCTGGGCGTGGCGATCACCGCTTTTTCGAGCCTGGTGCAGGACTATCTGATCGCGCATGGCGCGCTCGGCGAGGATCAGGCGGGCCGGATGATCGCGCTGATGGGCGATGCCGAGCTCGACGAAGGCAATATCTACGAGTGCCTGATCGAGGCCTATAAGCACGACATCCGCAATTGCTGGTGGATCGTCGACTATAACCGCCAGTCGCTCGACGCGACCACGGCGGACCGCATGTTTCGCCGCTTCGATGACATATTCGAGACCTGTGGCTGGCGGGTCGCAACGCTCAAGCATGGGCGGCACCAGCGCGCGGCATTCGCCCGGCCGGGAGGGACCGCACTGCGCGAGTGGATCGATAACTGCCCCAATGCCGACTATGCCGCGCTGACCTATCAGGGCGGTGGCGCCTGGCGAGAGCGATTGCGGCGCGACCTGGCCAGCGACGTGACGGCGCTGTCGCTGGTCGAAACCTATGACGATGCCGCGCTGGCAGGCCTGATGACCAATCTGGGCGGTCACTGCGTGGAAACGCTCGAACAGGCGTTCGCGGGTGCGCAGGATGACGTGCCGACCCTGTTCATTGCCTATACGATCAAGGGCTATGGCCTTCCGTTCGCGGGCCACAAGGACAATCATTCCGGCTTGATGACCGAGGCCCAGATTACAGAGCTGCGAGACAGCCTCGGGATCGCGCAAGGCGAGGAATGGGAGCCCTATGGCGGGCTGGGGGGCAATGCCGCGGGCGCGCTGCGCGCATTTCTCGAGGCTACGCCCTTTGCCGCCAAGCCGGCCGAGCCGGAAGCGGCGATGGTCGCCGTCCCGGCGATCGCGCTGCCGGTCGGCGGCGAGGAATCGACCCAAGTCGTCTTTGGCAGGATCCTGCTCGAGCTGGCGAAGTCGGGTACGCCGCTGGCGGACCGCATCGTGACGACCTCGCCCGACGTGACGGTCTCGACCAATCTCGGGGCATGGGTCAACCAGCGCGGCCTGTTCCGGCGCAACGAGCGGGCGGACGTGTTCCGCGCCGCACGCATCCCCTCGGCGCAGAAATGGAGCGGGCACCAGGCCGGCCAGCATATCGAGCTGGGCATCGCCGAGCATAACCTGTTCCTGATGCTGGCGGCGCTAGGCCTGGCCGCGCCGCATTTCGGCACCCGCCTCCTGCCGATCGGAACGGTCTATGACCCCTTTATCGCGCGCGGGCTCGATGCGCTCAACTATGGTTGTTACCAGGATTCGCGCTTCCTGCTCGTAGCGACCCCGGCGGGACTGACTCTCGGACCGGAAGGCGGCGCGCACCAGTCGATCAACACCCCGCTGATCGGGATGGGCCAGCCGGGGCTCACCGCCTTCGAGCCTGCCTTTGCCGACGAACTCGCGGCGATCCTGGAATGGGCCTTTGGCCATATGCAGGAAGCGGAGGGCGGCTCGGTATATCTGCGCCTTTCGACCCGCAAGATCCGCCAGCCAGCGCGGCCCGATACGGCATGGCGCGACGACATGCTGAAGGGCGCCTATTGGCTGATACGGCCCCAAGGAAGCGACGCCCTGGTTTATGCAGGCGCGCTCGCACCCGAGGCGCTAGATGCCTGGAACGCGTTGGCGCAGGAACAGAACCGGCCCGGAGTAGGCCTGCTCGCCATAACCTCGCCGGATCTCCTGCACCGGGACTGGAGCGCGGCCTTGGCCGCGCGCGCGCAGGGCGATCTGGCCGCGGCCTCGCATATCGAGACGCTGCTCGCGCCGCTTGGCAGCCGGGGCCGCCTGATCACGCTGGTCGATGGGTCGCCCGCGGCGCTTTCGTGGCTCGGCGGGGTGCTCGGCCAGCGCGTCCATCCCCTCGGGGTCGATCGCTTCGGTCAGACGGGCGACCTTCCCGACCTCTACCAAGCTTATCGACTGGACAGCGAGGCGATCCTCTTGGCTGCGCGAACTCTGTTCCGTTAGCCCGCCGGCGGCGGTACGCTGTAAGTTCCGGGCAGCGTGCCGCCGTCGGATAGCCGTTTCACAAGGGTGTGCAGGGCGTGTCGAGGTATCGAAATTTATACGTAACGTATGATTTGACGATTCGTCAGAAATTCGTCACCTTCCTCGTCGAGCATGTTGGAACGTGCCGATGGAGGATGGGATGAGAATCAGCAGGCGTGGTCTGGTCAAGGGCATGGGGATCGCGCCCCTTCTCGGCGGCGCGCTGCCCGAGGCTGCCCGGGCACTCGGATCGAAAGCCATCTCGCTGCCCGATCGCGGCAATTTCGCGTTCGAGGGCATCGACCTCAATGCCGCCTTCACGCATATGACGAGCCGCAGCGCCAACACCGCGGCGCAAGCTTATATCCGCAAGCGTATGACTGACCCGACCCTGGTCTGGCCGGCGCCCGAGACGAACGCGCGCGACCGTGCCGCTGAGCTCTATGCCCGGATTATCGGCGCAGATGCGAGCGAGATTGCGATCGTTCCAAGCACGCTCGAGGGCGAGAACCTGGTCGCCGAGGCGCTCGGCCTGGGGCCTGGCCGCGGCGTCGTGACGGACCAGCTCCACTATGATGCCGCGATCACCATGTATGGCGAACGGCACAAGCGGGGGATGCCGTTTTCGATCCTGAAGCCGCGGGACTGGAAGATCGACTATGACGAGCTCGACCGCGCCATCGGTCCCGATACCAAGTTGGTGGCCATCTCGCTGGTCTCGAGCCCGACGGCCTATAAGCACGACCTGAAGCGCGTCTGCGAGATCGCCCATGCCAAGGGCGCCTATGTCTATGCCGATGTAATCCAGGCGGCCGGCGCCATTCCCCTCGACGTCCGGGAGAGCGGCGTCGATTTCTGCTGTGCCGGCATGTACAAATGGCTGATGGGCGAGTTTGGCGCTGCCTTCCTGTATGTGCGCAAGGACCGGCTCGCCGAGCTCAAGCGCGTCCAGCTCGGCTGGCGCGGGATCAAGACCTTTCACATGCTCCAATTGCCATACGATCCGCCTGCTCCGCCGGGGGGCAGCTGGGAACTTGGCACCGATACGGCGAGCATCTTCGAGGTGAGCACGGCCAATTGGGGCGGGCTTGCGACGACAGTCGGTTCACTCGAATATATCAACCAGATCGGGATCGACACGATCGACCGGCACCGCCAGCCTATGCTCGAGCATCTACAGCGCGAGCTCATCAAGGCAGGCTATCAATTGCTGACGCCGCGAGGTTTTCAGGGGCCCTCGCTGGTCTTCGCCAAGGAAGGAATAGGCCCGCGCTATCAGGAGGCGCTCCTGAAGGCCAAGATCTACACCACGCTCTACCGTAATCGCATCCGCATCGCTCCGTCGGTGCACAACAGTCCGGCGGATATCGACAAGCTGCTCGCGATCATCACCAGGGCTTGATCGCGGCCGGCCGGGAGGGTTTTCCCGCGTGTTGTCCTGCCGCATGTGGGGCGGGCGCGATGCCGGGAGCAAGAGGATATGAAGCCATCGCACCATGCGCAGGTCTTGCAGCAGTTCGACGCGCAGGCCGCCGCCTATGTGGCAAGCGCCGTTCATGCCACGGGCGAGGATCTCGACCGAATCGAGGCAGAAGCGCGTCGGGTGGCTCCGCGCCTCGCGCTCGACCTCGGCTCGGGCGGGGGCCATGTCGCCTATCGGATCGCGACGCACGCGCAGCGCGTGATCGCCAGCGACCTTTCGGCGGAGATGCTGGCGGCCGTGGCGGACACTGCCCGCGATCGTAATCTTCTCAATATCGAGACCTGCGTAGCGCCCGCCGAGGGTTTGCCGTTCGACGAGGCGGTATTCGATTTCCTGGGCTGCCGCTTTTCGGCGCATCACTGGCAAGACTTTGAAGGGGGCTTGCGCGAGGCGCGTCGCGTACTGGCTCCCGGCAGTACCGCCTTGTTCGTGGATGTGGTCTCACCGGGGCCGGCACTGCTCGACACCCATTTGCAGGCGATCGAGCTGCTACGCGATGTCTCGCATGTCCGTGATTACGCGGGGTCCGAATGGGGTGCCGCATTGGCGCGCGCGGGCTTTGCCGTGCGAACCACCCGGGCTGGCCGGCTTCGCATGGAGTTTTCGGTCTGGACGGCGCGCATGCGCACCCCCGAGGCAAATGTCGCGGCCATCCGCGCCCTCCAAAATGGCGCGCCTGCCGAGGTTGCCGAGCATTTCGCGATCGAGCCCGATGGCTCCTTCCTTCTCGACACCCTCTTCATCGAGGCCGTTGCGGCATGAGGGGCCGGGGCGGCCCA
>JBEVLV010000176.1:0-26777 GCA_040508955.1 Sphingomonas sp.
CGGGTCGCCAGCAAGGGCGGGCGCGGCGGCGCGTCCGGATGGGCGTCGGCGCGGCGCAGCACCGGCGCGGGCACATCGTCGTGGAAAATGTTGAGCGCCTTGGCACCGCGGCCCAGCGTGACGCTGCGCGTGCCGACCAGGATGAAGGCCGCGAGCCAGGTGAAGATCGCCGCGAAACCGCCGGTCAGCAGCGCCACAGCGGCGCGCGCGGTCAGGCCCAGCGGCGGCTCGGCTGCGGGGATGACCGAGGGCAGCCCGCTGTCCATCACCAGGCTTTCCAGCCCGGAGGCGGGCATCGCCGCAACGCCGAGCGCGGCAAGGGCGCCCAGGACGAGTGCAGCAAGGGGTGCAATCGGCAGGTTCATGCGTTCACCGGGGGCGTGTGCGACCACGATTTCTTCATCGCACCCCTTATGGCCAAGTTTTGGTAAACAGAATCATACCGGGCAACGTTTACTGCCCAGTTTCGCTCCGATTCAACAAAGGCGCGCGCCCGCACCCGTCGCGCATCCCATTGATCGCGCTCGGCAAACAGGCCCGCGATCGATCGCGCCAACGCAGCGGGGTCGTCTGGCGCGAACAAGGTGCCGGTGTCACCGTCGCGAATCAGCTCGCGATGCCCGCCCACATCGGATGCCGCGACCAGCTTCCCCTGCGCCATCGCCTCGAGCGGCTTGAGCGGCGTCACCAGGTCGGTGAGGCGCATGTGCTTGCGCGGATATACCAGCACGTCGATCACGCTGTAATAGCGCTCGACCTGCTGGTGCGGCACGCGGCCGATGAAATGGATGCGCTCCGCCGCCGGCGACGCCTTGGCCTGGGCGAGGAGCGCAGGGTCGCAAGGGCCGCCACCAACCAGCACCAGATGCAGCGACGGCCGTGCCGCGACCAGCGCCGGCATGGCATCGATCAGCACGTCCAGGCCTTCATAGTCGTAGAAGCTGCCGATGAAGCCGATCACCTCGGCGCCCTCGATGCCCAGCTCCGCCGCCAGCGCGCCATCATAAGGCAAGGGCTCGCCGAACATGTTCAGGTCGACCCCATTGGGCGAGATCATGATCTTGCCGGCATCGGCACCGCGCTCGACCAGGTCGCTCTTGAGGCCTTCGCAGATCACCGCGACCGCGTCGGCGCGCTTCACCGCGCGGGTTTCCAGCGCCCGGGTCGCGCGATATTTCAGGCTGCCCTCGCGCCCCGTCCCGTTCCCCACCGCCGCGTCTTCCCAGAAGGCGCGAATCTCATAGACCAGCGGCAGCTTGAGCCTGTCCGCCACGCGCTGCGCCGCCATCGCGTCGAGCACCGGCGAATGGGCATGAAGGATGTCCGGCCGCCATTGCCGCGCCACTGCTTCGATGCGGCGGGCGAATGCCGCGACCTCACGCAGCTCGCTCAGTACCGGCAGCCCCGAATTGACCCGCGGCGTGCGATAGAAGCGCAGCCCGTCGATCGTCTCCTCGTCGGTGTCGAACTTGCCGTGGCGCGGGCTGGTCACCGCCGCGACGTCCCATCCGCGCGCGATCTGCGCCTTCAGGATCGCACGGGTGCGGAAGGTGTAGCCGCTGTGCAGCGGCAGGCCATGGTCCAGGACGTGGAGAATGCGCATCGGGACTTTCCAATGCCATAGAGCCCTTAACGCCACGTCAACCGCGCGCGTTTAGAGCGGTCCGGGAAGGAGCGGCGCGGGCCAAATGATCGACAATCTATCGCTCGGCCTCAGCCACGGCCTCATGCTGCTGGCGGCGTTCCTGCTGCTGCGCCGTCCCGATCTCGACCACGAACCCGGCCCCAACGATGCGCCCAAGCCGCGCAAGGCGAAACGCTGGGGCAAGCCCGGTGCGTGACTATGCCTTCGTCCTGTTCCTCTTCACCTTTTTCGGGCTCGGCTTTCGCAAGCCGTTCCTGTTCGTGCTCGTCTACGCCTATATCGACATCGTCTCGCCGCAGCGGCTGACCTATCTCCTGCTCAATTCGCTGCCGATCTCGATGATGGCGGCGGCGCTTGCCCTGCTCGGCTTCCTCGCGATCGATGACAAGCGCGACGTCCGCGTGGCTCCGCGGCAGTTCCTGATCCTCGTCCTGCTCGGCTATTGCTTCTACACCACCAAACATGCCGACTTCCCGATGGAAGCACTCGACAAGTGGGATTGGGTCTGGAAGGCGCTGGCCTTCGCCGCCTTCCTGCCGCTGACGCTGCGCACCAAGCTCCGGATCGAGGCGCTGCTGCTGTTCATGGTGCTCTCCGCCGCGTCGATCATCATCGTCGGCGGGATCAAGACGATCCTGTCGGGTGGCGGCTATGGCGAGCTCAACCTGATGGTCGCCAACAATTCCGGCCTGTACGAGGGCAGTACCATCTCGATGGTGGCGATCGCGATCATCCCGCTGATCCTGTGGTTCACCCGCTTCGGCACGATCTTCAAGCCCGACTGGCGCGTGAAGGCGTTCAGCTACGCGCTCGTCTTCGCCTGTCTGCTGATCCCGGTCGGCACTTCGACGCGCACCGGTCTGCTTTGCATCGTCCTGCTCGCGGCGCTGATGCTGCGCGATACCAAGAAGAAGTTCGTCTATCTCGGCGTGCTCGGCGCGATGGCGCTGGTCGCCGTGCCCTTCCTCCCCTCGGCCTTCACCGAGCGGATGGGGACGATCAAGACCTATCAGGGTGATGCATCCGCCTCGACCCGCATCGCGGTGTGGCAGTGGACGATGGACTACGCCAGGTCGCACCCGATGGGCGGCGGCTTCGAAGCCTATCGCCAGAACCAGATCCGCTACGAGAAGGTCAATGTCGAGGCGGACAGCGGCGGCAATGCCAAGGTCGAGCGCAGCCTGGAGGTGGACAAGGCCCGCGCCTATCACAGCGCCTATTTCGAGATGCTCGGCGAGCAGGGCTATCCCGGCCTTGCCATCTGGCTGCTGCTCAATCTCGCGGGCATCTTCCGCATGGAGGTGCTGCGCCGCCGCTACGCCAAGCCCGAGCCAGGCCAGGAATGGATCGCCCCGCTCGCCTCGGCGCTGCAGAGCGGCCACCTGATCTACATGCTCGGGGGCACCTTCATCGCGATCGCGTTCCAGCCCTTCGTCTATATGCTGATCGGCGCCCAGATCGGGCTCGACACCTATTGCGCCCGCAAACGTGCCGAGACGTCGTGGCGGCCCTTGCGCAAGCCGAGGATGGCGGCGGCGTGAGGTACGAGCTGCGGGCGCTCACCTCGGCACGCGGCCTCGCCGCCTGGCTGGTGGTACTCTTCCACATCCGCCGCTCGATCGACGGGCTGCCCGATGTCGCGATGGCGGTGTTCCAGAAGGGCTATCTGGCGGTCGACTTCTTCTTCCTGCTCTCGGGTTTCGTCATCTGGCTGAGCTATTCGGAGCGGCTGCGCGCCGGTGGATTCGGCGCGGTGCCCGGCTTCCTCAAGCGCCGCATCGCCCGGATATGGCCGCTCCACCTCTTCATGCTCGGCTTCGCGGTGCTGATGGCGCTGGCGATACGGGCGACCGGTCGCCACAGCGATGCCTTCCCCTTCGCCGAGCTGCCCTATCATATCGCGCTGGTCCAGAATTGGGGCTTCACCCATTCGCTGAGCTGGAACGATCCGGCATGGTCGATCTCGTGCGAGCTCGACGCCTATCTGCTGTTCCCGCTGCTCGCGCTGGCGGTCGACTGGCGTCGCATGCCTTCCGTCGCGATCATCGCCGCGGTCTGCACGCTGCTGTTCCTGCTCCACACGATCTTCGTGTCGCATGGCCTGTGGCAACTGGGCCAGGAGATCAGCCAGATGGGCCTGATCCGCTGCGTCCTCGAATTCGCCAGCGGCACTGCAATCTGCGCGCTCTGGCTGCGCTGGCGCGCGAGCTGGCGGCTCCCCGCTGCCCTGAGCGCCACCATCGCGCTCGCGCTGCTGGGCAGCTGGGCCGCTGGACTGCTGCCCGAGACCCTCGCGGTCCCGGCCGGTTTCGCCGCACTGCTGCTAGCCCTTGCGCTTGGCGCGGGCCGGCAAGGCAATCCGCTCGAAACCGCGCCGCTCCACTATCTGGGCGAGATCAGCTACGCGACCTATCTCAGCCACTATCTCCTCTGGTACGCCTTCAAGCTGGCACTTGTCCGAGACGCCCATGCCGTGGGCTGGCCGCTGATCGTGCTGTATCTGGCCATCGTCGTCGCCGCCTCGGTGATGCTCTACCATCTGGTGGAGCGGCCGGCGCAGCGCTGGATCAACGCGCTCCGCCTGCCCGACAGTGGCCGCAGGCCTATACCGGAATCCGCATCCGCGCCTTCGCCAGGCAATCGATCACCGCACGATTGAAGGCGGGAATATCGGCCGGCTTGCGGCTGGTGATCAGCTTGCCGTCGATCACCACCTCTTCGTCGAGCACGCTCGCGCCGGCATTGGCGAGATCGGTCCGCACCGACGGCCAGCTCGTCGCACGCTTGCCATCGACCACGTCCGCCTCGATCAGCAGCCAGGGCGCGTGGCAGATCGCCGCGACGATCTTGTCGTCGGAGATGAACTCGCGGACGATCTCCACGGCACGGGGATTCATCCGCAGCCTGTCGGGATTGGCGACGCCGCCCGGCAGCACCAGCGCGTCATAACCCTCGGTATCGACCTGATCGATCGTCGTATCGGGGGTGATGCTCTCGCCCTTTTCACCGCCTTTTTCGCCGGTGATCGGATCGGCCTTCAACGCGGCGAGCGTCACATGGGCGCCGGCATCCAGCAGCGCCTGACGTGGCTGGAACAGCTCGTCCTGCTCGAAACCATCGGTGGCAAGCATCAGCACGCGCGCGTGGGCCAGGTCCGTCATCAGGGGAATGTTCCTCATGGCATTCGATAACGCAGTGCGGCGCAAAACCCCCACATGCTCGCGCAAGTTCCGGAACGATCGACTTATCCACGCATTCATTGCCGCACTTGCGAGGGAGCCCAATGCCGCACAGCGACATCGTCTATGTCGACGACCATGAACCCGGCATCACGCGCCGCAAGGTCCGCCATGGCTGGGGCTATTGGGATGCCGACGGCAAGCGCGTAACCGATCGCGACGAGATCGACCGGCTGAACCGCATCGCCCTGCCCCCCGCCTACACGCAAGCCTGGTTCTGCCCCGATCCGCGCGGCCATATCCAGGCGACCGGATATGACGACCGGAACCGCAAGCAATATCGCTACCATCCCGGCTTCCGCGAGGCGCAGGAGGCGGCGAAATATGATCGCTGCACCGGTTTCGGCGAGGCGCTGCCCAAGCTGCGCGCCAAGGTCGAAAACGACCTGAAGCTGCGCGGCCTGTGCAAGGAAAAGGCCGTCGCTGCCGTGGTCCGGCTGCTCGATCTCGGCACGATCCGCGTCGGCAACGAGGCCTATGCTCAGGCGAACAAGAGTTTCGGCGCCACGACGCTGCGCAAGCGCCACGCCCGGGTGACGGGCCAGAAGCTCCGCCTCCAGTTCCGCGCCAAATCAGGCAAGCTGCGCGTGATGACGATCACCGACGGCTCGCTCAGCCGCTTCGTCAAGCGCGTGCAGGATCTGCCCGGACAGCATCTGTTCCGCTGGGTGGACGAGGCGGGTGCCGCACATCCCGTCACCTCGACCGACGTCAACGCCTATATCCGCGACGCCACGGCGCAGGACTTCACCGCCAAGCATTTCCGTACCTGGAGCGCGAGCGTGCTGGCGTTCGAGGCGCTGGCGGGGGCATCGGCCTATCTCGGCCTCAACGCGATGCTCGATCCTGTGACCCAGGCGCTGGGCAATACGCCCACGATCGCACGCAAATCCTACGTCCATCCGCGCCTGATCGATCTCGCCAAGGATCGCGACGCGCAGGCCGCGTTCCGTGCGGGCTTGCACCTGCCGCGCACCACCCGCTACCTCAATCGTTACGAGCGCGGTCTGATCGCCTTTCTCGACGAGGGCGAGGGCGCACCGCACGCCAAGGCAGCCTGAAAGAACCCATGACCGTAAATCGCACGACCACCGGCTTCCCGCGCAGCGACGACCTGCAGGTACAGGCGCAGAGCTTCGCGAACGCCAGCTGGACCTGGGCTCAGTCGCACTGGCTCAACATCCTGATCGCGACCGGTGTCGCCATCGCCGTCTTCTTCGCACTCCACGCGATCAAGGCCTGGGGCGCGCGCCTGTGCCGCAAGGGCGAAGGCGTCGCCAGCTGGTATTCGATCCTCGGCCGCGCGGTGTCGAAGACCGGCAATTTCTTCATCCTGATGGCCTCGATCCGGCTGGTCACCGGCTATGCCGGCCCTCCGCCGATGGTGGAGACCACGATCGGCTTCCTGTTCACCATCTCCGCGGTGTTCCAGGCCGCGATCTGGATGCGCGAGCTGATCTTCGGCGCGATCGAACATCGGACCAGCGCCGACGATTATCACGGCAGCGGATTGGCCAGCGCGCTCGGCATCATCCGCCTGCTCATTACCGTCGCCTTGTTCGCGATCGCGCTGGTGGTGGTACTCGGCAATCTGGGCGTTAACGTCACCGGCCTGATCGCCGGCCTCGGCGTCGGCGGCATCGCGATCGGCCTGGCCGCACAGGGCATCTTCGCCAATCTGTTCGCCGCGCTCACCATCCTGTTCGATCGCCCCTTCCGCGTCGGAGACAAGATCCGCTTCGACGGCAATTCGGGTACGGTCCAGGCGATCGGCCTGATGTCGACGCGCATCCGATCGTTCATTGGCGAAGAGCTGGTGATCTCGAACAAGCAGCTGCTCGACAAGCTGCTCGAAAATCTGACGCTGCGCCATCACACGCGCACCAAGCTGCCGATCGGCGTGGCCTATGAGACGCCCGTCGAGAAGCTCGAAGCGCTGCCCGCGATGATCAAGGCACTCGTCGAGGAAGCCGGCGGCACGCTGTCGCGCGCCAGCTATGAAGGGTTCGGCGCCAGTTCGATCGACCTCATGATCGAGTTCGACGTCCCCGGCGACGACGTGCCGCACGCCCAGGCCGTGCGCGACAAGCTGATGCTCGGCATCGTCCGCAAGTTCGCCGCCGAGGGAATCCGCATCCCCTATCCGACGCAAACCGCATTCACGGCGGCACCGGACGGCACGATCATCATGCCTTATCCCGATGCGGCCAAGGCAAAGGCATGAGCCGAGAGGAGAGAAGGATGCTCAAGGACCATGCGTCGGCGGCAATCATTGCCTGCCGCGACATCGCGCGCGCCAAGGCCTTCTATACTGAGACGCTCGGCATCTCCATCGCCGCAGATCATGGCGAGGTCTTCGTTCTGACAACCGGCGCCACACGGCTCAACGTATATCGCAGCGACTTCGCCGGCACCAACCAGGCAAACGCGGTGGTCTGGGATGCCGGCGATGAGGTCGAGGCGATCGCCGCCGATCTGCGCGCAAAGGGCGTCCGCCTCGAGGAATATCCCGAGGGTTTCGACAGCGTCGCCGACGGGGTCCATGCGAAGGGCCCGTTCAGGGCGATCTGGTTCAAGGACCCCGACGGCAATATCCTGCACGTCAACGGCGGCATGTAAGCTTCACGCCGCCACGCTCTCCGGCATCATGCCCATGCCGGCGATCAGTCGCTGCCAGTTCTCGACGGTCATTGCGCCGAGATATTCGGCCTGCATCTCGGGCGTCAGCACCTCGACCATGCGGGTACCCTCGATCCACAGCTCGATCACGCCGAACTTGCCGCCGCGCTTGCAATATTTGACCGGCCAGCCCTCGCGATCAGCGATCGCCATCACCCGGCCCAGATCCAGGTCCGTCGCCATCGCGAAATGCGTCGCCGAACGCGAGACCTTGGTGCCGATCGCGCCATAGGCGTCCGCCTCGCCCTCGCCGAGCATCAGCTCGGTGCCGCGCGGATAGATCTCGACGATCGTGTTGCGCGCATCGCCCGCCATCGCGACCCAGCTCCCGACGATCACCGGCGGAAACGGCGTGGCGATGCCGCCCCACAGTTCGGCGATAACCTCGGCGACACGCTTCGGATTGTCTGCATCGATCGACACATGAAACAGCATTTCTCTCACTCCCAATCGGCCGGGACGGCCTGATGGGGAGCGCATGCGCGCAATCGCCGCCGCCGCCGAGCGGGGCTCGACAGGGCGACGAGAATGCGACGATCCAGTGGGTTAGATGCCGCCCTCGTCGAGAGAAAGCAGCGTCGCATTGCCCCCCGCGCTGGTCGTATCGACCGACACCGAGCGCTCGGCACAGAAGCGCTGGAGATAATGCGGCCCGCCTGCCTTTGGGCCCGTGCCCGACAGGCCCTCGCCGCCAAAGGGTTGCGATCCCACGACAGCGCCGATCATCGAACGATTGACGTAGAGATTGCCGACCCGCGCGCGCAACTCGGCCAGTTCGCCCGATCGCGCGATGCGGCTGTGCAGCCCCATCGTCAGGCCGAAGCCCTTGGCGTTGACCCGCGCGATCGTCTCCTCGAGCTGGCCCGCCTTCCAGGTGGCGACGTGCAGGATCGGGCCGAACCATTCCTGGGTCAGCGCATCGGCGCTGTCGAGCCGGATCAAGGTCGGCGGCACGAACAAGCCTTGAGCCGGCACCGGCAGCGTCTTCAACCACTGGCCCTTCACGCTCTCGCGATAGCCCATAAGCTTGTCATAGGCCGCCCGGTCGATCACCGGTCCGACATCGGTGGTGGAAACGCCGGGATCGCCGATTACCAGCAGTTCCATCGCCCCACGCAGCATCTCGATCACACCTTCGGCGATCTCCTCCTGCAACAGCAGCAAGCGGAGCGCCGAGCAGCGCTGACCGGCCGAGCGGAACGACGAGGTGAGCACGTCCGCCACTACCTGCTCGGGCAGCGCGGTCGAATCGACGATCATCGCGTTGATCCCGCCGGTCTCGGCGATCAGCGGCACCAGGGGGCGGCTCTCGTCCTCCAGCAGCGACCGCGCGATCTTGCGGGCGGTCGGCGTGGAGCCGGTAAAAGCCACGCCGGCAATGCGCGGATCAGCGGTCAGCGCTGCGCCGACCTCGGGCCCGCCTGGCACCAGCACCAGCGCATCTTCGGGCACGCCGGCCGCATGCGCCAGCCGCACCGCAGCGCGCGCGATCTCAGGCGTCTGCGGCGCGGGCTTCGCCACCACTGTATTGCCGCTCACCAGCGCCGCGACGATCTGTCCCAGAAAGATCGCCAGCGGGAAGTTCCAAGGCGCGATCGTCGCCCACACGCCCCGCCCGGCCATGCGCAGCTCGTTGCGCTCGCCCGTCGGTCCCGGCAGCACCACCGGCGCCAGGTCGTCCCGCGCCCGCGCCGCATAGTAGCGGCAGAAGTCGGCCGCCTCCCGCACTTCGCCCAGCGCGTCGGGCAACGTCTTGAACGCCTCCTTCACCGCCAGCGCCATCAGCTCGATGCGGTTCTCCTCCAGCAAGTCGGCCAGTCGCTCGAGGATCGCCGCGCGCTCGTCCAGCGAGCGGTTCGACCAGTCGACGAACGCCGCCTGTGCCCGGCCGATCGCGTCGCTCACCGAAACCGTATCTCCGCCCGTGGCCGGCAGCGGCGTCGCGGCAATCGCCGCCGCTGTATCGGCCAGCACGCCCCGTTCCTGCAGATCGAGCCCGCCCGAATTCCGCCACGCGCCGAACAGATCGACCGGCAGCGGGATGCTCGGGTGCCGCGTGCCGCCCACCGTCGCGATCTTCTCCGCGGGATCGGCGAGCAATTCTTCCTCGCTCAGATGTTCGTCGGCAAGTTGATGGACGAAACTCGAATTGGCACCATTCTCCAGCAAGCGCCGGACCAGATAGGCCAGCAGGTCGCGATGCCCGCCGACCGGTGCATAGATCCGGCAATGATAGCCGTCCTCGCGCACCAGCCGCTCATACAGGCCCTCGCCCATACCGTGCAGCCGCTGGAACTCGAAGTCGCGCGAGCTGCCCGCCCATTCCAGGATCGTCGCCACGGTCAGCGCATTGTGGCTCGCGAACGCCGGCACGATGTGCTTCGCATCCAGCATGTCGCGTGCGCAGGCGAGGTACGAGACGTCGGTCGCCGCCTTGCGCGTGAACAGCGGATAGTCCGAAAGTCCCTCGACCTGGGTGCGCTTGATCTCGCTGTCCCAGTATGCGCCCTTGACCAGCCGTACGTTCATCGGGCGACCGAGCGTGTCAGCCCAGCCGATCACCGCCCGCGCGCGCTTGCCATAGGCCTGGACGGCCATGCCGAACCCGCCCCAGCCCCTGAGCTCAGGCCGCTTAGCGACGTCCCCGATGATGTCCAGGCTCATTTCGAGCCGCTCGCTCTCCTCGGCATCGACGGTGAGCGGGATGCCCTGGCTGCACGCCTCTGACGCGAGCTGCGCGAGCATATCGGTCAGCTCGGGCACGCATTTGTGATACTGGCCGACCTCGTAGCGCGGATGCAGCGCGCTCAGCTTCACCGAGATCGAATGCCCTGCCTTGGGATCGCGGCCCACCGCGCGGATCGCCTCGAAATAGGCCTCGAAATAGCGCTCGGCATCGGCCTTGGTCCGCGCCGCCTCGCCCAGCATGTCGAAGCTCGCGGTGAATCCCTTGTGCTCGGGCTTCTTCATCCGCTTCATCGCCTCGTCGATGGTACGGCCCATCACGAAGACCTCGCCCATCATCTTCATCGCGGCACCCACGGCCTGGCGGACGAAGGGCTCGCCCGCGCGGGCGATCAACCGGCGCAGCACGCCGCCCTGCTCGCCCACCACTGCACGGCCGAGCATCAGCCCCCAGGTCGCCGAATTGACCAGCATCGAGTTCGACTTGCCGGCGTGCGTCTTCCAGTCGGCATCGCCCAATTTGTCGGCGATCAGCAGGTCCGCGGTCTCGGGATCCGGCACGCGCAGGAACGCCTCGGCCAGGCTCAGCAGCGCGACGCCTTCCGACGAATTCAGGCGATATTCCTGAAGGAACTGGTTCACCCATCCCTTGTTCTGTGCGGCGCGCAGGTCCGCGAGCAGGCCCAGCGCATGTCCCATCACCCGCTGGCGCGACTCGGGGATCAATCGCGCGCGCTCGATCAGCGGCTTTAGAACATCGGGTTCGCTCGCGCGGTGAAGCTTTGCCATGGTTGCGCGAGAAGGTAACGTTACGTCAGTCGGCATTTTCATATTCTCGGTCGAGTGAGGCTTGCGGGAGCCCCGTGTGGGTCACTAGATGGGCAGCGCTATGAAGCGAAATCGGAGGGGAGAATAGTCTCTGTGGTTACGATGACGGTTCAACAGATGGCTGATAGCATCGGTAGCGAGCGGGTTTCCGACTGGGTCGAGGTGACCCAGACGATGATCGACAAGTTCGCCGATGCCACCGGCGATCACCAGTTCATCCATGTGAACCCGGAGATGGCTGCCAAGACCCCGTTCGGCGGCACGATCGCGCATGGCTTTCTCAGCCTTTCGCTCATGCCCATGCTTGCCGAACGCACCGGTGCGCACGGCATCGAAGGCGTCAAGATGGGCGTCAACTATGGCGGCAACAAAGTCCGCTTCCTGACCCCGGTGCGTAGCGGCAAGCGCGTCCGTGGCCGATTCAAGCTGCTCAACTTCTCCGAGCGCAAGCCGGGTGTATGGGAGCATGTCCAGGAATATACGCTCGAGATCGAAGGCGAGACCAAGCCGGCGCTGATCGCCGAATGGATCGCCTTGTTTTATGTGTGACTTCCTCCCCTCCCTGCTTGCAGGGAGGGGCCGGGGGTGGGTGCGAGCGGCGAAGCCGCGAGCCTTCCTCCACTAGGCAAAGCGCCGACGCTATCACGCCGGCACCCACCCCAGCCCGCCCCCGCCAGCTCGCGGGGACGGGGAACAAGAAGAGGACTTGAAATGCGTTCCGCAGTCATCGTCTCCACCGCCCGCACCGGCATCGGCCGCGCCTATCGCGGGGCGTTCAACAATCTTCCCGCTCCCACACTCGGCGCTGCGTCGATCAAGGCGGCGGTCGAGCGCGCCGGAATCGATCCGGCCGAGGTGCAGGATGTCGTGTTCGGTGCGGCGCTCCAGCAGGGCAGCCAGGCCGGCAACATCGCGCGCAACGCGCTGCTCCGCGCCGGTCTGCCCATCTCGGTCGCCGGCATGTCGGTCGATCGCCAGTGCGCCTCGGGCCTGATGGCGATCGCCACCGCAGCCAAGGAGATCATGGTCGACAACATGGATATCGCCATCGGCGGCGGCGTCGAATCGATCAGCCTGGTCCAGACCCCGCAGATGCGCGTCCAGCCCGATCCCGAGCTGCTAGCGATGCACAACGACATCTACATGCCGATGCTCCAGACCGCCGAGGTGGTCGCCGCACGCTATGGCATCGGCCGCGATCGCTGCGACGAATATGCCCTTCAGTCGCAGCAGCGCACCGCCGCCGCCCAGGCCGCGGGCAGGTTCGACGCGGAGATCGTGCCGGTCACCGCGACGATGAACATCGTCAACAAGGAGACCAAGGAAGTCACCCAGAAGGAGGTGACGCTCGCCAAGGACGAGGGGAATCGCGCCGACACGACGCTGGAGGGCCTCAAGGCGCTCAACGTCGTGCTGCCGAACGGCACGGTCACGGCCGGCAATGCCAGCCAGCTTTCGGATGGCAGCTCGGCCAGTGTGCTGATGGAAGAGAAGCTCGCCGAGAAGCGCGGCCTCCAGCCGCTCGGCCGCTATGTCGGCATGGCGGTGGCCGGCACCAAGCCCGACGAGATGGGCATCGGTCCGGTCTTCGCGATCCCCAAGCTGCTCGAGCGCTTCAACCTGAAGATGGACGATATCGGCCTTTGGGAGCTGAACGAGGCGTTCGCGGTCCAGGTCCTCTATTGCCAGGACAAGCTCGGCATCCCGAACGAACTGCTCAATGTCAATGGCGGCGCGATCTCGATCGGCCACCCCTATGGCATGAGCGGCGCACGCATGACCGGCCACGCGCTGATCGAAGGCAAGCGCCGCGGCGCCAAGCATGTCGTCGTGACGATGTGCATCGGCGGCGGCATGGGCGCAGCGGGGCTGTTCGAAGTTCTCTGACCTCAACTTGATCCGGACATTGCCGTAGTACATGCTGCGGCAATGTCCGAGATTCGCCGATCCGATCTCCTGCCGTTGATGGCGAGACCGTTTCGCGATTGCCTGGCGTTCGCCGGTCGGTCCACGCGATCCGAGCTGTTTGCCTTTCTCGCTGTGACGATGCTGGTCGATATGGTGGGAAGGCAGTTCCTGCACATCCCACACACGCCATTTGCGCCTCCATCCGCGGTCGAGATCGGCTGGACGTTGCTCTGGAGCTTCCCGCTCCTTGCGCTGATGGTCAGGAGACTCCACGATCAAGGTCGATCGGCTTGGTGGATGCTCGTGATCGCGACGGCGGGCGTTATCGCCATCGTCGCTTTGAGCCTCCCGCAGCAACCCGGGAGCTCGACATTGCGGTTCCTGGCATGGACGGCGAGCCCCGCACCGGGACCGTTGGCCTCGGTGCTCTCGATCACGTTCCTTGCGACAGTCGTGGCAATGCTCATCCTTTCCCTGCTTCCGGGCGATCTCGGCGACAATCGCTATGGCGCCGATCCGCGCCGCGCCATCGACACCAGCATTGCACTGTAACAGCTGTAAATCATTGCACTTGCGCTGAAGCCTGATCACGCACTAGCCTCCCGATAACGCTGCCATCGCGGCAAGGTTATTGCTTCGGTAATCCTTGTTAGCGATACCAGCGCCCAGAGCTTCCACAAGGAAGCCATTTCGAGGGGATGCGCCCGATGGGCGAAGGACTGGCGCTGGTGGCCGATATCGGCCGCCAATCGGTGCGATTTGGGCTGACCGGCGGTGAGGCGGGGCTGGCGCCGCGCGACGTACGCAAGTTCATGACTGCCGAACACCCCACCTTCACCAGCGCGCTCGTGGCCTATCTTGGCAGCCTGGGACTGCAGGACGCGCGTCTGCCGAGCGTGCTCGCCGTCGCCGGCGCAGCGCGTGGCGACCTGATCAACCTGACCGGCAGCCGCTGGTACATCTCGCTTTCGGGAGTCGAGGCGGTGCTGCGCGTGCGTCCGCGCGCGCTCAACGAGTGCGCGGCCAATGCGCTGGCACTCACCATGCTGCCGGTTTCCGCCCTTACGCAGCTCCACGGCCCGCAGCCGCGCCCGGTCGAGCCCGGCGGGAATTATGTCGTGATCGGCAGCGGCACGGGACTGGGCGTCGCAGCACTGGTCACCGCGGGCGACCGGCTCGTGCCCGTGCAGAGCGAAGCGGGCCACATGGCGTTTGCACCGGTCACGCCCGACGAGAAGGTCTTTGCCCAATATTGCGCGGCCAAGGGCATATTGCTCGACGTCGAGGTGCTGCTCAGCGCGCCCGGCCTGCTTCTTGCCTATGAAGCGCTCTCGGGCGGCAAGAAACTCGGCAAGCCCGAGGACGTGACGCGCGGCATCGGCCGCGATCCGGTCTGCACATCGGCGGTACGCATGTTCGTCGAGCATCTCGGCGCCTTTGCCGGCGATCTCGCGCTCGCGTTCGGCGCCTGGGACGGCGTGTTCCTGAGCGGCGCGATCAGCCGGGCGCTGCAACCACAGCTGGCCGAGCCCGGCTTCCGCCGACGCATGGAGAGCAAGGCCGCCTTCCGCCGCCAGCTCGGCGAAGTGCCTGTCGCACTGATCAACCGCAACGACCTCGAGCTGCTCGGTGCCGCCGCGGCGTACGGGAACGCCTGACGCGCGCTACTCGTTATCCCGGCACACGCAATTCCGGGAGCAGCACATGGCCGACACCGCCGAACTCAAGAAACATCTCTGGTCCAAGCTGGCGGCCAGCCCGTTCGTGATGATCGGCCTGCAGGACGGTCAGCACAGCGAGCCGCTGACCGCCCAGCTCGACGACGATCAGGTCGACACGCTGTTCTTCTTCATCGGCAGGGACAATCGCCTGGCGAAAGGCGGCGCGGCGATGGCCCAGTTCGTGTCGAAGGGGCACGACTATTTCGCCTGCCTTTCGGGCAATGCGCGCGTCGACAATGATTTCGGTGTGATCGACAAGCTCTGGAACAAGCAGGTCGAGGCCTGGTTTCCCGGCGGCAAGGACGATCCCAACCTCGCGCTGCTGCGCTTCGACATCGATAGCGCCGAGCTGTGGGAAACCGATATGTCGCTCACCGGCAAGGTGAAAATGCTGTTCGGAGGCAAGGTCCGATCGGACGAGGCCGGCAGCCACGCCGTGGTCGGCACCACCGCCGAATCGTGATAACTCTGGCCATTGACCCAAGGGCCCCGTCGCGCGATCCCTGTGCGCCATGGGGCCTTCGCTAGCACACCGGATCCGAACCGAAGCCCATGCCATATGGCTTGCGGTGCGCGATCCGCGTACGCCGCTGGCCGCCAAACTCGTAGGCCTGTTCGTCGCCGCCTATGCGCTGTCGCCGATCGACCTGATCCCCGATTTCATCCCGGTGCTCGGCCTGGTCGACGACGTGATCCTGATCCCGCTGGGCGTGTGGCTGTTCGAGCGCCTGATCCCGGCGGATCAGTTCGCCGAGCATCGCGCCCGTGCGGCCGAGGAAACCAGGCGGCCGGTGAGCTGGGGCGGCGTGCTGATCGTGCTGACGATCTGGGGTTTGATCGCGATGCTCGTATGGACGGCACTGACGACCGCGTATGACTGACGCACGGTCATAGCCCCCATCACTCCGGCCGGAGTGATGGGGACCTAAACGTTCAGCTGCTATGCGCGGTGATCCACTGCTCCACCACCGGCGCGATACGGTTGCGCCACTTGGATCCGTTGAAGATCCCGTAATGGCCGACGCCTTCCGCCAGGTGATAATGCTTCATCGCCTCGGGCAACTTGTCGGAGATCGTCAGCGCCGCCTTGGTCTGGCCGATGCCGGAGATATCGTCGCGCTCGCCCTCGATCGCCAGGATCGCGATGTCGATGATCGCCGAGGGATCGACCAGTCGGCCGCGATGCGTCATCTCGCGCTTGGGCAGCGAATGCGCCTGGAACACGGTGGTGATCGTCTGGAGGTAGAATTCGGCGGTCATGTCGCAGACCGAGCGATATTCCTCGTAGAACGACATCGTCGCCTCGGCGCTGTCGCCGTCGCCCTGGACGAGATGCTTGAACATCTCCCAATGGCTGATCATGTGATTGCCCAGGTTCATCGTCATGAACCCCGCGAGTTGCAGGAAGCCCGGATAGACCTTGCGCCCCGCGCCGGCATAGACCCGCGGGATCGTCGCGATGACATTCTGCTCGAACCAGCTATGCGGACGTTCGGTCGCCAGCGTGTTGACCGCGGTCGGCGCTTCGCGGGTGTCGATCGGGCCGCCCATCATGGTCAGCGTCGCCGGGCGGTTGGGGTGCTTGTCGGCGCTCATCAGCGCCGCGGCGGCGTAGCAGGGCACCGAAGGCTGGCACACCGCCAGCATGTGCGGCCGGGGAGCGCCTTCCGCGCCGATATGCGCCAGGAATTCGACCAGATAGTCGATATAATCATCGAGATCGAAGCGACCGTCGGCAAGCGGCACCAGCTTCGCATCGCGCCAGTCGGTGATGTAGACGTCCGCGAAAGGCAGCATCCGCTCGACCGTGCCGCGCAGCAGCGTGGCATAATGGCCGGACATCGGCGCGACGATCAGCAGCTTGGGGCCGCCAGTCACGCCTTCACGGACGAAGCGCTTGAGCTGGCCGAACGGCTTGCGCAGCACGATCTCTTCATGGACGTCGACCATGCGGCCATCGATCTCGGTCTGATCGAGCCCGAAATGCGGCTTCCCGCGCGGCGCCGATGCGTGGGCGAATACCTCCAGGGCCGAGGCGACGACCGGGCCGCCGCCGAAATAGGCGAAGGGATTGGCGGGATTGTTGAGCAGACCGGCGCTGAAATTGGCCATGGCGCTAGCGCCGGCCAGCATCGAACGCTGGATCTCATAGGCGTCGTAAAGCATTGCGTCCCTTCCCGTCGCCCCTCTGTGAAACGGCGGGGGTACCGACTTTTCTATATAGACGGCGCGATGGTGCGCTGCAACGCCGTACCATTGCTGAAATGAGACAACGGCGAGGGTAGTTCCCCTGCCCCGCGAACCGCGCTAGGTCGCGTTGCATGGCCGAAACGACACCGCCTGCCCAGCCCAAGCGCAAGCTCTCCAGCCTGCTGATGCTGTGGGGCTTCACCCGCCGCTATCCGCTCCAGCTCACCATCGCGACGATAGCGCTGCTGGTTTCGTCGATCGCCACCCTGTGGATTCCGCGTACTTTCAAGCAGATCGTCGACAACGGCTTCAGCGCCGGCGCCGATACCAGCCGGATCGGCATCTATTTCGAAGGGCTATTGCTCGTCGTCGCAACCCTGTCGCTCGCTACGGCAATCCGCTTCTTCTTCGTCTCCTGGGTCGCCGAACGAACGGTGGCGGACCTTCGTACCGCAGTGCACCGTAACCTGCTGCGCCTGCCCCCGAAATGGTTCGAGGAAAATCGCCCGTCGGAAATCGCGTCGCGACTCACCTCGGACACCGCAATCGTCGAGCAGGTGGTCGGCTCGACCGTGTCGATCGCCCTACGCAATTTCCTCACCGGCTTCGGTGGCATCATCTACCTGTTCGCGCTGTCGCCCAAGATCGCGGCCTATCTGATCGTCGGCATCCCGCTGGTCGTGCTGCCGATCGTCTGGCTCGGTGGACGGGTGCGCCAGCTTTCGCGCTCCAGTCAGGATCGCGTCGCGGATATCGGCGCGCTCGCCGCAGAGACGCTCGGCGCGATGCGCATCGTCCAGGCATTCGGCCAGGAAGCACGCGAGGGGCAGCGCTTTCAGGACGCCGTCTCGCGCAGCTTCGCCGCCGCGCAAAAACGCTTCGCCCTCCGCGCGGTCATGACCGCATTAGTCATCGGCCTGCTCTTCACCGCGATCACGCTGATCATGTGGGACGCGGTCTCGGGCGTCGCCGCGGGCGAGATCTCGGGCGGCGCGATCACGGCGTTCGTGATCACCGCGGGCCTGGTGACGGGTTCGTTCGGCGCGCTGACCGAAGTCTATGGCGACCTGCTGCGCGCTTCGGGCGCCGCCAGCCGGCTCGCCGAGCTGCTCGCGCAGGAACCGGACATCGCCGCGCCCGCCCATCCGGTGGCGCTGCCTAGCCCGGCGCAGGGTGCGATCGTCTTCGATCGCGTCACCTTCCGCTATCCGACCCGCCCGGAAGTATCGGCACTCACCGATTTCGCGCTGGACGTGAAGCCCGGCGAGACCGTCGCCGTGGTCGGCCCTTCAGGCGCCGGCAAGTCGACGCTGTTCCAGCTGCTCCAGCGCTTCTACGATCCCGAAGGCGGCGAGATCCGCATCGACGGTGTGCCGATCCGCGACGCCGACCCCGCCGATATCCGTGCCCGCATGGCGATGGTGCCGCAGGAAACGGTGATCTTCGCCGCCTCGGCACGCGACAATCTTCGCTACGGCGCCTGGGACGCCTCGGACGAGCAGCTCTGGGCCGCCGCCGCCGCCGCCAACGCCGCAGACTTCCTGCGCGACCTCCCCCAGGGGCTCGACACCTTTCTGGGCGAAGGCGGCGCACGCCTTTCGGGAGGACAACGCCAGCGCCTGGCGATCGCCCGCGCACTGCTGCGCGACGCACCGATCCTGTTGCTCGACGAGGCCACCTCCGCGCTCGATGCCGAGAGCGAGCGGCTCGTCCAGGACGCACTCGAGCGGCTGATGCAGCACCGTACCACGCTGGTGATCGCGCACCGCCTCGCCACCGTCCGCGCCGCGGGCCGGATCATTGTCATGGACGAGGGCCGCATCGTCGAGACCGGCACCCATGCCGAGCTCGTCGCGAAGGGCGGCCTCTACGCTCGATTGGCCGCGCTACAGTTTCACGACGCAGCCTGACCCCCTTCCCAAGTACCCGCGCTTCTGCTTCATTCGCCGAGTTTAGAAAAATCGGTATGCCGAACGGGAGAGCAGGATGAGCCGCGAGTTCGATATCATCGTCTATGGCGCCACCGGATTCACCGGGCGGCTGGTCGCCGAATATCTTGCCGAGCGCTATTCCGACGTGAAATGGGCAATGGCAGGCCGCTCGCTGACCAAGCTGCAGGAGGTCCGGGACGAGATCGGCGCTCCGGCGGAAACGCCGCTGCTCACCGCCAATGCCGACGACCCCGCCAGCCTGAAGGCGATGGTGGCGCGCGCGACCGTGATCATCAGCACCGTCGGCCCCTATCAGCTATATGGCGAGGCGCTGCTGGCCGCCTGCGCCGAGACCGGCACCGCCTATGTCGACCTGTGCGGCGAGCCCGCCTGGATGGCGCAGATGATCCGCAAATACGACGCCACGGCCAAAGCCAGCGGCGCGCGCATCGTCTTTTCGTGCGGGTTCGATTCGATCCCGTTCGATCTTGGGGTCTGGGCGGTGCAGGAAGAAGCGCGCAAGCGCTTCGGCAGCCCGGCGCCCCGCGTGAAGGGCCGCGTCCGCGCGATGAAGGGCACCTTTTCGGGCGGCACCTTCGCCAGCGGCAAGGCCTCGATGGCCGCCGCGGCAAAGGATCCGTCGATCCTCAAGCTGATGATCGATCCCTTCGCGCTCGCGCCGGGCTTTGACGGGCCGCACCAGCCGAACGGCATGGTCCCGCATCACGACGCGGCGGTCGACGCCTGGGTCGCGCCGTTCATGATGGCGGTGATCAACACCAAGAACGTCCACCGCACCAATTTCCTGGCCGGCCAGCCCTATGGCGCCGATTTCCAATATGACGAGATGCTGGTTGTCCCCGGCCTGGGCGAGATCGGCAAGGCCGCGGCCGAAGCGATTGCCAAATTCAATCCGATGGCGGCCGAGAAGGGCCCCGCACCAGGCGAGGGCCCAAGCAAGGAAGAGCGCGACACCGGCCATTACGACATCGCCTTCATCGCCGAGATGCCTACCGGCGAGCGCGTCACCTTCGGCGTCAAGGGCGACAAGGATCCGGGCTATGGCTCGACCTGCAGGATGATCACCGAAAGCGCGCTCTGCCTGATCCGCGACGTGCCGGCCGAGGACAAGGGCGGCATCTGGACGCCCGGCGCGCTGATGCCCGAGCCGCTCCGGAAGCGGCTGGAGGCGAACGCCGGGCTCAGCTTCACGGTCGAATAGCGATCAGGCGAGCTGCGCCCCGGCCTTGCGCCGGCGCAGCGCCGCCCCGGCAAAGCCCATGCCGCCGATCAGCAGTCCCCAAGCCGCCGGCTCCGGCACCGCCGTGACCCCGGAGCGCAGCAGCAGGACGAAATCGGCGTTACCGTCGCCCTTGAACGCCGTCGGCGGATTGCCGAACGACATGCGATCGGCGCTTGTGATCCCGGTGGTCGAGAGGGTGATGCCGTAGGGGGAGAAGTCGAACAGGATCCTGCCCGCCACCGAGAGGTCGGGCACGACCTTGGTATCGATCAGCAGCACGCCGGTGCTCAGCCGCAGGAAGATGCTGATCGTCTGGCCGGGCGTCATGAAGGACGTTCCAGCAAACGGATTGCCGAAGAGGTAATAAGACCCGCTTCCCAGCGCGATCGTCTTGTCGTTCATATTGTTGAGAAGCGGATTGGCGATACCTCCAGCCTGGGTGACGCCCAGCGGCGAGCAACCCGAGCGGGCGATCGTGTCCTCGCAATTTCCGTTCGAATCGACATGGAACAGATTGACCGACACGATCGTGGGTGCGGGCGTCGGCGCGGGTGCGGGCGTTGCCATCGCCGCCTGCGCCGTCAGCGTCGCGCCCGCAGCGGCAACCATCGTCGAAATCGTCTTGCGCATCGATATTCCCATCTTCGCTGGCCGGCTCCCAAGAAGCGGGCTTCGTCGACGCGGCGTTAGGAAAGATTGCGCGCACGAAACTATGCCATTCCGGCATGAATGCCGGGCGCCGGCGCCTGTGCCGATTTGCTACACCGGGCGGCGCAGCGTTTCCGAGGGCCGCTCGCCGAAGCGCCGGCGATAGGCCTGGGCGAAGCGGCCCAGCTCCCAGAAGCCATAGTCCATCGCGACGTCGGTAACGTAGGTATCGGTCGGATCGGAGACGCGCAGCCGCTCGCGCACCAGATCGAGGCGGCGGCCGCGCGCATAGTGCACCGCGCTCTCGCCCAGGAATCCCTGGCAGGCCAGATTGAGCGTCCGTTCCGCAACGCCGACCGCGGCACAGATCGCGGCGAGCGAAAGCATTTCCTCCGGACGGTCGCGCAACGCCTGCTCGAAGCGCGCGACGATCTGGCGGTGCCGACCGATCGCCGCCCGATCCGGCCGCACCAGTCCCTGCGACAGGCACGCGGCCAACGCATCGAGGATACTGCCTTCCAATGCCCTGGCGGGCTCCAGCGCCTCCAGCACCCAAGGCGTCTCGCGCACCAATCGCGCCACATCGTCCATCAGCGCCAGCAGCCGCGCCATCGGCGCCTTCGGCGCCTCGAACATCCGATCGTCGTTGAGTGGAACGATGCCGTCCGCGCCCGCCGCCGTCGAAAGATGCGCGGCAAGCAGGTCGAACGGCGCGATGAGGACCCCGAACGCCCAGGGCATGCCCGCAGGCGAAGAAGCGACGGTCTGTTCGTTCGGGCGGAAATGGAAGATCTGTCGATGGCCCAATATCCGGCCGGAGACGCGACGGACGAGGCCGGGCTCGGTCGGGAACACGAAGGTGTGCGCCGCGTCCATGTCCGACACCTGTTTGGTGCCTGCGGAAAAGCGGCCGACGGCGACACTTAGCCGATCCAGCTCCACGCCAGCCAGCTCGCTGTGAAACGTGCCCGGTGCCGGGCGCACACGCGCGCGACCGATCGGCGCCGGAAAGACGCCGTAATAGCTGCGCGTGGGCACGATCACCCGCCGGTCTCGCATCACTGCCCGGTAATCATCTGGAAGTGCCTCCACGCACGGGGCGCCTAGCCGCGGTGATAATAGGCCCAGGCCCAGACCAGGACGAGCAGCCCCGCCGCCAGCATCGGCAAGATGCGCAGGCGGCGCTTCTTCGCGGCCTGGTGGATGTCGAGATCGAACCAGTAATGGCCGGGCACCTGCTGGCGGATGACGCCGTCGGCGCGGAGCTTGTCGAACTCGCGTAGCTCGTCATGGCTCTGCGGCGCGAATTCGATCGCCTTGTCGGCCCCGAAGGCCTGCAGCGCGAAGAAATGGTCCGCGATCCGCCGCCGCGCCCGCGCGGCCGAGGCGGTGGAGATCGGAACGACCTTGGGCTCGTCTGTCATCTGCATGGCCGCCGCTACTGTCCCTACCGCTTCTTGCCCCGGTGACGGATGTTCGCGGGCCGCCCGCGATGCTTGATGACGCGCTTGGGGCCACCCTTGCCGCGCGGGTCGCCGCCACCGGCCGATCCCTTGCCGTCGGGCAGCTCGTAGCGCAGCGCGCCCGATACCGGGTTCGCCTCCACCAGCCGCAGCGGCAGGCGCTGGCCGAGCGCGAAGAACTGGCCGCTGTCCTCGCCGACCAGCCGGTGGCTCGCCTCGTCATAGCGGAAATATTCGGTGCCCAGGTCGCGCACCGGCACCAGCCCGTCGCCGCCGATGCCCTCGATCGTCGCAAAGAAGCCGAAATTCTGGACGCCGGTGATCCGCGCCTCCATCACCTCGCCGACGTGCTGGCTGAGATAGGCGGCGACATAGCGGTCGACCGTCTCGCGCTCGGCCTCCATCGCGCGGCGCTCGAGCTGGCTGATGCTCTCGCCGATCCGCTCCATCGATCCGGCCTCTTCGGGCGTGAGACCGCCCGGCCCGAGCTTGTACGCCTCGACCAGCGAGCGGTGGACGATCAGATCGGCATAGCGGCGGATCGGCGAGGTGAAATGCGCATAGCTGCCCAGCGACAGGCCGAAATGGCCGGCATTCTGCGGCCCGTAATAGGCCTGGGTCTGGGTGCGCAGCACCTGCGTCATGACCTCTTCGCGGAACTCCGCCTCGGCGATCTTGCCGAGGATGTTGTTGAACGTTGCCGGACGGATCACCTGCCCCAGCGCGAACTCCAGCTCGAAGGTCTTGAGGTAATCCTTGAGCGCGACCAGCTTCTCGCGGCTCGGCGGCTCGTGGATGCGGTACATCACCGGCGCCTTCTTGGCCTCCAGCGCCTTCGCCGCGGCGACATTGGCCGCGATCATGTAATCCTCGATCAGCTTGTGCGCGTCCAGCCGCTCGCGCGGCGCGACCGAGAGGATGCGGCCCTTCTCGTCGAGCATGATCCGCCGCTCGGGCAGGTCGAGATCGAGCGGCTCGCGCTTCTCGCGCGCCTTGTTGAGCGCCTTCCAGCACTCCCAGAGCGGCTCGAGCGCCGCCTCGATCGTCGCGCGCCGCTCGGTCCCCGGACGGAACGCCTCGTCGAGCAACGGCCGCTCCGAGCCCGGCCCGTCGATGATCGTCTGGGCATCCTCATAGGCGATGTTCGCAGCGATGCTCACCACCGCGCGGGTGAAGCGCCAGCTCTTCAGCTCGCCGTTCCTGCCGACATGGAGATGGCAGACCAGCGCGGCGCGATCCTCGCCTTCCTTGAGCGAGCAGACCTCGGCCGAGAGGATCTCGGGCAGCATCGGCACGACGCGATCGGGGAAATAGACCGAGTTGCCACGCTTGCGCGCCTCGCGGTCGATCACCGATCCGGGGCGGACATAGAAGCTGACATCGGCAATCGCGACGACGGCCTTCCAGCCGCCTTCGTTGTCGGCATCGTCGTCGGGCGTGGCCCAGACCGCGTCGTCATGGTCGCGCGCATCGGACGGGTCGATCGCGACGATCGGCAGATGCCGCAGATCCTCGCGCTTGCCGAGATCCAGCCGCGAGACGCGCTCGGCCTCCTCGATCAGTTCGTCGGAGAAGACGTCGGGGATGCCATGGCGATGGATCGCGATCAGCGAGAAGCTGCGCGGGGCGAAGGGATCGCCGAGCTTCCCGGTGACGCGGGCGAAGATCCGCGGCGGACGCCCGGCCTTTTCGGCAAGGACCAAGTCGCCCGGCTCCGCACCGTTGCGATCGGAGATCGGGTAGCTGTGCCGCTCCTTCTTTTCGACGCCTTGCAGATAGAGCCGCCCGCCCTCCTCCTTCACGACGCCGAGCATCTGCTCCTCGCCGCGCGCGAGCTTTTTCATCGGGTGGGCGATCCAGCCGTTGCCGGCCTCTTCGGTGCGGGCCAGGATGCGGTCGCCCGGCCCCAGCGGATCGCGCTTGCCGCGTTCGCGGACGCGCAGGCGGGGCACCGGAATGCCCTCCGCCTCCCACCTGTCGGGCACGGCCCAAGTGGTGTCGCCATCGGCATCGGTGATGCGCAGCACGGTGACCTTGGGCAATCCGCCCATCCTGTGGAAGGCGCGGCCGGGGGCGCTGTCGATCAGCCCCTCGTCGCCCATGTCCTTGAGCAGCGCCTTCAGCGCGATCTTGTCCTGCGCGTGCAGCCCGAACGCCTTGGCGATTTCGCGCTTGCCGGCGGGCGTATCGGAAGAGGAAATGAAATCGAGGATTTGCTGCCGCGTGGGCAGTCCGGCCCTTTTTGTTTTGTCTTTTGTCATTGGCCTCGAAGATAGGGATGAAT
This sequence comes from Sphingomonas sp., assembly GCA_040508955.1. Taxonomy (GTDB): domain Bacteria; phylum Pseudomonadota; class Alphaproteobacteria; order Sphingomonadales; family Sphingomonadaceae; genus Sphingomonas. Next base: position 24,465 of record JBEVLV010000176.1, read on the forward strand.
GCGAGCGACGTCACCCCTGCGCCGCTCGCACCGCCGGCTACGGGGCCGGAAATACGATCCGGAAGTTGATGAAGTTGTCCCCCGGGGCGGGTCGAATCCGATTCCCTCAGAGGCGCCGCGACGCAACGCGCCGGGGACGCGACACCGGCGCGACAGCTACGCGACACCGGCGCGCCCGCCAAGCGCCACTGGCGCGACAGACCGGCGACAGTCAGGCGCCACCCGGGCGACAGCGACGCGTCGCAGCCGATGCTGAGCATATTCGGGGTTCAAAGAGCGATACAGGGCGGGGTCACCCAGCCAAGCTTATGCAATCCTACATTGCAAGCATCGAGCATCCCGATCCGAATGACCGCTGACGCCCCATTCTCGGTCATTCGTAAGCCCATCCGCTTCGCCCACTTGCGGTCGTTCGATCTCAATGGAAGAAGGGGTGGATGATTGGCTCGACGTCACGCGCGCAACGAACTGTTGGAGGATGGCGTCCATTGGTTCCATCGCGTGCGACCTACTGGATATGGTTTGGGTTAGCCGCGCTTATGGCTTTCGGAATGTTGGCTTACCTACTCTGGGCACATTCTCGGGGTTTATTAAGCTGGAGTGAGCTTTGGGCGGTCGAGAGTAGTTCCTTAGTCGGCGGGGTTATCAGTGCGACTGTGGGTGTTGTATTTCGCTTGCGATGGATCAAGAAGCGTGACGACCTCCGTGCTTATCAAGAGATGTTGACGTCAATCAGCTGAGCTAAGGGCTGCTTACCACGCTAGCACCGCTCGAAGCCGACCGTCGCCTAACTTACCAATTCCGGACGTTGCCGCCCCTCGCCCTCCCGCCTAGGCTGGCGCGGTGACCCATGATCTCCTTATCGTCGGCGGCGGCATCAATGGCTGCGCGATCGCGCGCGAGGCTTCGCTCGCCGGCCTCAAGGTGCTGCTGGTCGAGAAGGACGATCTAGCCGCCCATACTTCCTCGGCTTCGACCAAGCTGATCCATGGCGGGCTGCGCTATCTCGAGACCTATGAATTCCGTCTGGTGCGCGAGGCGCTGCACGAGCGCGAGCGGCTCCTGTCCGCCGCCCCGCACCTGATCCGCCCGATGACCTTCGTGCTGCCCCACGCGCATTCGGTGCGCCCGTGGTGGATGGTGCGTCTTGGTCTGCATCTCTACGACCTGCTTTCGGGACAATCCTCGCTCCCCCGCTCGCGCGGGCTGCGCGCCGGCGACCGCGCATTCACCGATCCGCTGAAGGGTGATCATGCCGGTTTCGTCTATTCGGACGCGTGGGTCGATGATGCGCGGCTGACGCTCGCGAATGCCATGGACGCCGCCGCAAACGACGCCGAGATCGCGACGCGAACGGAATTGTTGTCCGCGCGCCGCGAGGGCGGAACATGGCGTGCGGAACTGTCCGGCGGGAGGAGTGTGGAAGCCCGCGCGCTGGTCAATGCCGGCGGCCCCTGGGTGCGAATGCTTCTCAACAAGCTCGCTGTCGAGAGTCGTTCGCAAGTCCGATTGGTGAAGGGCAGCCATATCGTCGTGCCCCGGCTGTTCGAGGGCGACCATGCCTATATCCTCCAGCAGCCCGACCGCCGCATCGTCTTCGCGATCCCCTATGAGGGCGAATTCACCGAGATCGGCACCACGGACATTCCCGTCGACCGGCCCGAGGATGCGGTCTGCTCCGACGAGGAGCAGCTCTATCTTTGCGACGCCGTGAACCGCTATTTCACGCGCCAGGTCGTGCCCTCCGACATCGTCTGGAACTGGTCCGGCGTGCGCCCGCTCCACGACGATGGCGCGGCCAAGGCCCAGTCGGTGACGCGCGACTATTTCCTCGAGCTCGATGTGGAGGGGCCGCCGCTGCTGTCGATCTTCGGCGGCAAGATCACGACCGCGCGCGCATTGGCGGAGGAGGCGCTGGCAAAGATCGGCCCGCCGCTGGGCGTGGCACCCAGGATCAAGACGCGCGCGCGCGTGTTCCCCGGCGGGGCGATCGCCGGGTTCGATCCCTATCTCGCGCAGGTGCGGGCACGCTGGCCCTTCCTGGGCGAAAGCCGCTCGCGCCGGATGGCCCATGCCTATGGCGCCCTGCTCGGGGAGATGCTGCGGGGTGTGACCGACGAGGCCGGCATGGGCGCCGATCTCGGCGCCGGCCTGACGGAGATCGAGCTGATCTGGATGCGCGACCGCGAATGGGCCCGCTCGGCCGAGGACGTGTTGTGGCGGCGCAGCAAGCTGGGGCTGCACGCCGATGCCGGCATGCGCGACCGCATCGCCACCGCGTTGGCGGTGGGCTCGAATTGAGCCGCATCTTCG
>JBEVLV010000177.1:0-12234 GCA_040508955.1 Sphingomonas sp.
GGCGGCATGTCAGGATGCCGCCGCGCGACGAGCGGAGCATGCGTGGCCCCGGCTTGCCGTTGGGGTCACGCGTCGCCGCTGCCGGGTTCGGCCATGCCGCGGTGCATCGCGGCCGGTACCGATTGCGGCAACACGCCGGCCGCCGCGACCTGGAGCTTGTTCATCCAGCCCGAGATGATCGTATCCTTGCCGGCGTTGAGCGCGTCCCAGCCATCCTTGGCGACATCGGCCGGATCGGCCTTCTCGCCCTGGCCGACCTTGGTGTCGTCCATCCCGGCGCGGTGGAAGAAGTTGGTCTCGACCGGGCCGGGCTCGAGCGTGGTGAGGGTGATGCCCTTGTGATCCTTGAGCTCGTTGCGGATCGCGGCAGTGAAATTGTCCACGAATGCCTTGCTGCCGTTATAGACCGCCGAGAAGCTGCCCGGCATCCAGCCCGCGATCGAGCCGGTGACGAGCACCTTGCCCGCGCCCTGCGTCACCATCCGCTTCAAGACCTTCTGCAGCAGATAGACGGTGCCGGTGACGTTGGTGTCGATCACATGGCGCCAGTCGGCGACGTCCTGATCGAGGAAAGGCCCGCCCAGGCCGTGGCCGGCATTGGCGCAGAGCAAGTCGATGCGACGCTCGCCGATCGCGCCGAGCAGCTGATCGACGCCGTCGATCGTCGAGAGGTCGACCTCAAGCGTCTCGGCGCTGGCGATGCCGGCTGCGGGGTCGACGAACGGCGTGTCCGCGACGAGCAGCAGCTCATAGCCGTCGGCCGAGGCGAGCTTCGCCAACTGCGCACCGATGCCGCTCGAGGCGCCGGTGATGATTCCGAATTTCGCCATGGTGCTTACTCCGCTGCGAGGGCCAGGCCGGGCTTGAGCACGACCTTGGTCACTTCGTTCTGGTTGTCATGGAACATCTTGTAGCCGTCCGGCGCCTGCTCGAGCCCGAGGGTGTGGCTGATCAGGAAGGTCGTATCGATCTTGCCCTCCATGATCGCGTTGAGGAGCGCGGGCATGTAATGCTGGACGCTGGTCTGGCCGGTCTTGAGGGTCAGGCCCTTTTCCATGAACGCGCCGAGCGGGAATTTGTCGACAAAACCGCCATAGACGGCGGGCATCGAGACGCGGCCGCCCTTGCGGCAGGCATGGATCGCCTGGCGGATCGAATGGGTGCGATCGGTGCCGAGGAAGGTCGACTTCTTGATCTGATCGACGACGTTGTCGACGAAGAAGCCGTGCGCCTCGAGCCCGACGGCGTCGATCACCGCGTCGGGGCCGATGCCGCCGGTCATCACCATCAACGCCTCATAGGTGGCGCTTTCCTCGAAGTTGATCGTCTCGGCGCCGAACTTCTTCGCAAGTTCGAGCCGGTGCGGGAAATGGTCGATCGCGATGACGCGCTCGGCGCCCATCAGAAATGCCGACTGGATGGCGAACAGGCCGACCGGGCCACAGCCCCACACGGCGACGGTGTCGCCGGGCTCGATCTGCGCATTCTCGGCCGCCTGCCAGCCGGTCGGCAGGATGTCCGAGAGGAACAGCACCTTCTCGTCCTCGACGCCGTCGGGGATTACGATCGGGCCGACATCGCTGAACGGCACGCGGAAATATTCGGCCTGACCGCCGGCATAGCCGCCGGTCATATGGCTTTAGCCGAACAGCCCCGACATCGGCTGGCCGTACATCTCCTGGCCGATGTCCTGGTTGTCGGCCGGCAGGCCGTTGTCGCAGGCCGAATATTGGTGCTTGCCGCAATGATAGCAGCTGCCGCACGCTATCGTGAACGGCACGACGACACGCTGGCCCTTTTGCAAGGTCGACTTGGCACCGACCTCGACCACTTCGCCCATGAACTCGTGGCCGAGGATATCGCCGGCCTGCATCGTCGGGATATAGCCGTCATAGAGATGGAGGTCCGACCCGCAGATTGCGGTCGAGGTGATCTTGATGATCGCGTCGCGCGGGTTGAGGATCTCGGGATCGTCGACGGTATCGACGCGGACGTCGTGCTTGCCGTGCCAGGCCAGTGCGCGCATCAGCGTGCTCCCTTTTCAAAAATTTTCGCGCGCATCAGTTCTTCTCCTCATCGAGCTGCGCGCGGGTACGCGACGACGTGGCGATCTCGCCCGTTTCCATAAGTTGCTTGAACCGGCGCAGGTCGCGGCGCGCCTGGATGGCCGGCTCGCGCTGGAACATCTTGGCGACGACCTTGCCGATAAAGCCCGCCGGCGGATCGTAGAGGATGGTAGCAGTGACCACGGTGCCGCGCGCGCCGGCGTCGCGGAACTCGACGCGGCCGCTGTTCGGCACATCCGCGCCCTCTTGCGAGGCCCAGGCGATCAGGCTGCCCTCCATCTCTTCGGTAACGGTCGCGTCCCATTCGACCGTCTTTCCGCCGGGGGCCTTCACCACCCAGTGCGACCGGGTCGGCGACAGGACATCGATGCGCTCGACATTATCCATGAAGGTCGCGAGATTCGCGAAGTCGCGCCAATAGGCGAACAGCTCTGCGGCCGGGCGATTGATCGTTACGGCGCGCGCCAGAAGCGTATCCCCGCGCGCTTCGACCAAATGATCGGCTGCGGCGTCAGCAGCCACAGAGGCATGTTTCGACGTCGCCAATGGCGCGTCATCCTGTCGGGCAGGATCGAGGATTTCGGACATGAACGGCTCCCATGGATGCGTCTGTCTTCAAACCCGGAGAAGCGACACGCGTTCCGCTGTGTCCGCCATCATGCGAAAAATCCGCTTTGGTATCAGCCGCTAAGCTGGCTGCGGTCGGCGGTCTTGGGTCAGCGCAACTGGCTGTCCTTGCTGCCGCGCCGGTTGAAGGACGAGAATTCAGGCTTGCGGTCGCGAGCCGACTGGCAGGGTACGCAGGTTCGCGCGCCGGGCAGCGCGCGGCGCCGCGCTTTGGGGATTTCCTCGCCGCACTCCTCGCAGTGCGTTTCCCCTTCGCCGCCGGCCATGCGCGCACGTGCCAGTTGAACCGCGTCCGCGACCGTATCGTCGATCTGATCCTGCACCGCGCCATCGCGCGTCCAGCCGCCGGCCATGCCTTTCGCCTTTCTTCACTGCACGCCGTTCCAACGCGGCCGGCACCGCAGCGATCCAGTGCCGCCGGGTTTGCCGCGGTCGCGCGTGGCGACCGGCCCTCGGCCAAAAGGCAGAACGCGGGTTCTGGTGAGCGCACACTGGCGGGGTTCTGCGAAGCCGCCAGGGTTCGCGCATTGACGGGCCCGCGTTGCACACTCGAGAGCGCCTTGGGGACGCGGCAGCGGCTGGCGCACGGCCCGCGCGCGCACGCCGCCGCGCCAATGGCGGCGTCCCGAGAGTGCGTATCATGGACGGACGGGTGTCCGTCCGGATTCAGGAAATCTGGCGCATCAGCTCGCTGAGATAGATGCGCGCGATCGGCTGTCTGTCGGCATCATGGATATCGAGCGTGCCGCGCACCGCATCGGGGCCGCAACGCACGCATCTGCGCAATACGGCGCGGGCGCGGCTATTGGCCTTTTGCAACGCTGCCATGAGGTCCGGCAGTTCGTGCGCTTCGTCCTTGAATGTGATGTCGGGACCGGAGCGGTTGAGATGGAAGATATAGTGCGGCACCGGGCGATAATGCGCGGCCGCTCAATCGGTTGCGCGCGCTGTCCCGGATGGCCGTGGCGCGAGGGCTGCGGCGGGATGCCACTCTGGTCGTGCTGGAGTTGCACAGGCTTGTACACGCCGCTCAAGCGCGTGCGAGCGGCATGGTCAGGCAATGCAGTCCGCCGCCGCACGCCGCGAATTCCGATATGTCGACCGGAACGGTCTCGAAGCCCGTCTGGCGTAGCAGCGCCTCGAGCCGCGTCTCTCCTTTGGCGACGAGCACGGTTTGCCCGTCCAGCGACAGGATGTTGCAGCCGAGCTGGCGCGATTCCGCCGGCAGCACCGGCAGGATATGGATGCCGCGCGCCTCGAGCGCCCGGAGAAATTCCTGCGGCAATGCGTCGATGCAAGCCAGCGCTGTGCGCGCATCGACCATGCAGAAGATGGTGTCGAGATGGAGATGATAGGCGTCGAAAGGACATGGCAGGACGTCCCAGCCATGCGTCCGGAACAGCGCCGCCAGCGTCTCGGCACCGGCGAGGCTGGTGCGTTCGCCGGACCAGCCGATGATCGCGAGACCGTCGCGCGCGACGCAGACGTCGCCACCCTCGACCGTGCCGCGCTCGATCCGGCGCACCGGGCCGGCGTCGAGTTCCGAAAGATAGCGCGCGACATGATCGACTTCGCGGCGGCGATGACCCAGCGCCGGATTGAGCAGCACCGGCCCCCAGGGCGTGACGACCGCGGAGTCGCGGGTGAAGCACAGGTCGGGGAGGCCGGGCAGGGGATCGAGCATATGGCAGCGCACCGCGTGCCGCTCGAGCGCGGCGCGCAGGTCGCGGTGCTGCGCAAGCGCCTTGCGCGTGTCCGTCTCGAATCCCCGGTCTAGGCTCTCGCGCGTGACGGAGCAGCACGGCACCGGGCTGAGATGGACGGGTGCGCACAGCAGCACGTCGGTGAGGCGGTCGCTTTCGCTGCGGACCGACCAGCGCGGCGCATCGCGGCGCGAGGCAAGGCCGGCGGGGATATTTAGAAACTCGGGCTTCATGGGGCCTCATTGGATCACCGCGCCGGGGCAAGGCGCGCATCGTTCTAGTTGTTGGCGGCGACGCCCTCGGCCAGCGCCGCGGCGCCGCCGTCCGACCGGGCTATTTCGCCCGCTGGGCGTCCGCATCGAGATCGACCGCGAGCTCGCGCGGCCAGTGGCGCAGCGCTCCGCACGCCGCGACGAACGCCTTGGCGTCCGCGGCCTTGGCGAGCGGAACGAACGCTTCGTCGCGATCGGCCTCGCCGATGCCGGCCTTGAGTAGCAGTGGCGCCGCTTCCTCGGTGAACCCGATGAACTTCAGATGCCCGAACGCGTCGGCGACGAAGTCGCGTGCCGCGCCGTCGCGCGCCAGCCGCGCCGCCCCATCCGCCGAGAGGATCAGCGCGACCGCGTCATAGAGCACCGAAGGGCCGCCATCGAGCTTCTGCTTGCCCTCGAGCAGGGTCCCGTCGTCGAGCGTCACGCCGCCGATCCGGGGCGTGATCACCTCATAGGTGGCGGGAAGCGCCTCGATCGCCTTGGCAAGGGCGTTGACCAGCGCGGCCGATGCGCCGTCGCTGACCAGGATGCCGAGCTTGCGGCCGGCAAAGCTGCCGGGCGCGCGCTTGACGATGCTGAGTGCGTCCGAAGGCGGGAGGTCGTCGCGCGGCTTGACCGCGGGCTTGGCAGCCGGCGGCAGCTTGGGCAGCGCGAGCCCGGTCGCGACGGTGATCGCCAGCGTATCGTCGATGTTGCGCAGATGGCCGACGATCTTTTCGCGAATGTCGACGCGGACGCATTTGGAGAGCTCGAACACCAGCGCATCGCCGATATGCTTCTGCTCGATCGGCGTCTGGCTGATGAAGAACTGCCGCGCCTGGCTGTAATGGTCGGCAAAGCTTTCGGGCCGCAGCCGTACCTTCTCGCCCATCTCGCGCTCGGCGAAGTGGCGATAGCCGGCCTCCGGATCCTCGCGCGGGCCGCCCCAGCTATTGGGTTCGTAATTGGCGCGCCCCTTGGGGTTGCGCATCGCCATGTGCCCGTCCTGCTGGAAATTATGGACCGGGCAGCCGCGCGGCTGGTTGATCGGAATATTGGTGAAGTTGGGCGAGCCCAACCGCTTGAGCTGGGTGTCGAGATAGGAGAAGTTGCGGCCCTGGAGCAGCGGGTCGTTCGAGAAGCCGATGCCCGGCACGACATTCTGCGTGCAGAAGGCGACCTGCTCGGTCTCGGCGAAGAAATTGTCGACGAGATTGTCGAGCACGAACTCGCCGATGATCCGAACCGGCACCTGTTCCTCGGGAATGATCTTGGTCGGATCGAGCACGTCGAACTCGAACGATTCGGCGAACTTGTCGTCGAAGAGCTGCACGCCGAAGTCCCAGACCGGCGGCGTGCCCATGTCGATCGCGTCCCACAGGTCGCGGCGGTGGAAGTCGGGATCGGCACCGTTGATCTTGACCGCTTCGTTCCAGACGACCGATTGCAGCCCGAGGCGCGGCTTGAAGTGGAACTTGACGAAGGTCGACTTGCCCTTGGCGTTGATCAGCCGGAAGGTGTGGACGCCGAAGCCTTCCATGAACCGGTAAGACCGCGGGATCGCGCGGTCCGACATGGTCCACATGATCATGTGCATCGCCTCGGGGGTCAGGCTGATAAAGTCCCAGAAATTGTCGTGCGCGGTCTGCGCCTGCGGGAATTCGCGGTCCGGCGCGGGCTTGGCGGCATGGACCAGATCGGGGAACTTGATCGCGTCCTGGATGAAGAAGACCGGGATATTGTTGCCGACCAGGTCCCAATTGCCCTGCTTCGTATAGAATTTGCAGGCAAAGCCGCGCACGTCGCGCGCGAGGTCCGCGGAGCCCTTGTTGCCGACCACGGTCGAGAAGCGCGTGAACATCGGCGTGCGCTCGCCGACTTCGCTGAGGACGCGCGCGGTGGTGAATTCCTCCAGCGATTCTGTCAGCGTGAAGGTGCCATGGACGCCGTAGCCGCGCGCATGGACGACGCGCTCGGGGATCCGCTCATGGTCGAAGTGGAAGATCTTCTCGCGGAAATGGAAATCCTCGAGCAGGGTCGCCCCGCGCGGCCCGGTCTTGAGACTGTTCTGGTCGTCCGCGACCGGAATGCCCTGCTGGGTCGTCAGCGTCTCGACGCCATTGCCTGCCAGCTGGTGGAGCTCGCCGCCATTTCCGACCTTGGTCTCGATTTCTACGGGTTGCGGATCGACGATCTTGTCGTTGGTCGGTTTTACCATGATGCCCTCCAGTTGGTATTTGCCCCCAACCCGCCGGAGTGCCCGAAGTTGCCCTATCTTTTCGGACCTTAACTTCAGTTATGACGATTTGGACGGCTCGGCCTCGAGGGATTTGGCCTTCTCCGCGATCAGGTTGACCGTCGTCGGATAGGCGAAGGCGATATCGCGCTGGCGGAAGCGGGCGAGCACCGCGGCCGCGACATTGTCGCGCGCATCGGCCGGGAAGTCGGTATCGACCGATTCGAACTCGAGATCGTAGCTGAGGCCGGCGTCGGAGAAGCCGTTGAGCCCGCCATGGACCAGGACATAGCCCTCGCTCTCGACGGCTTCCTTGAGCAAAGCGGGCAGCGACCGCACCAGCTCGGGATCGGTCGTGTAGCCGAGATGGAAGTCGAACTTGAAACGGTTGCGCGCGCGCCTGGTGGTGTTGAGGATCTCGAAGTCGAGCAGCTTGCGATTGGCGATGATCCGCTCTTCGCCATTGCCGCCGCGAATGCGGGTCGACTTGAGCCCGATCGCCTCGACCGTGCCGGACCCCGACCCCTTGTCGTAGGAAATGGAGTCGCCGAGGCGGAACGGCCGGTCGAAGATGATGGCGAGCGCCGCGAACAGGTCGGCGAACACGCCCTGGGCGGCGAGGCCGATTGCGATGCCGCCGACGCCGAGCCCAGCGATCAGGCCGGTCACGTTGACGCCGAGATTGCTGAGCACCAGCACGACCGAGATGGCGAACAGCGCGATCGTGACCAGCAACCGGATGATGCCCAACGCGCTGGCCAGGCCATGGTCATGGCCGGGGTCCGCGCGCGTGCGGTGCTCGATTGCGCCGAAAATGATCTCGCGCGCCCAAATCGCGGCCTGGAACACCGCGACGATCGTGAACAGGAACACGATGGTCGCGTGGATGATCGGCGGAGCGTCGGCATAGCCGATCACCAATCGCGCGGCGGTCATCACCATGAAGAAGGTGCCGGTCTTTGCCAGCGCGCGACCGATGATGCTGTACCAGGTGGCGACGCCTTCACCGCGCTTGCACAAACGCAGCGCCCAGCCGCGCAACAGGAGAAGCAATCCGAAGATGCCCACTCCAACGGCGACCGCGATGGCAATGGCCAGCCAGTACGACGTGAACCATGCGGTTGCGTCGGCAAGCAGCCCGCGGGTCTGAGCGATCAGGTCGCCCCGGCGCAGCGTTGCGATCGGAGCGGCGGCAAAATCCTGGTCGTGCATGGAGCACGAAAAGCCATGACCGGGACGCGGGTTCCCAAGACGTTGTCCGGCGCGGAAAACGTCTCCCGGGAGCCGCCTTCAGTCGGCGGTGCGCACGCTTGCCAGACCTTCGAAGGTCGCGCGCACGTTCGGGGAAGCGCCCGCGACGAGCGATGAGACCTGGGCCAGGAACGTCTCGGCTCCCTCTCCGGGCTCGCGCTGGGCCATTGCCCAACTGCCGAACTCGCGGTGTTCGACCGCCCGGTCCGACAGGATCACGATCGCGCGGTGGCGGCGATCATCGCGGATACGATCCAGCGTTCTGGTGAGCTGCGGGTCCGCGCCCTCGATCGCCTGTAGAAAGCGCTTGCCGTCCGAATAGAGCAGGCCGGTGATCCCGTCACGACGGTTGTTAACCTGCGACGCAGCGAGGATGACGCGCAGATCGGCTGGGCCGACATCGCTTGCGGTGGTGCTGATATAGACGATCTGGCGCATCGATTCCTCCGAGGGACAGTGCCGGCCTAAGCCTAACCCGTTAGAAACTTGTGAAAAGCTGCGGCGGGATGCTTGCGTGCGGTGCAAGCGAAAACATGGCGCCTCGCGCCGTTTGCGCGAGCGCGTGCTACGCCGCACTGCCGCCGGACGGCAGGCGCGCCACCGAGCCCTACGGTCTCGGCCGAAGGTGACGCCCGCTGGCGCATCGGCGGAGGCTGCGTTCGCAGCCGAGTTTCCTTGTGTGCCTCTCCCGTCGAGCGGGAGGTGTTCGGCGCTCCCGGCTAGGCCCGCCGCGGCGCCCGGCAACCCCGGCGCTGCGCTTGGGGTGCTCCGCTTTGCTTCGCCCTTCGGTGCCGTCCGCCGCTTCGTGCGGGCCTGGTCCGTCCGCTTCGCCGCCCACCCCCCGCTTTTCCGGGGAGGCATGGTGTTTTTGGCGGCGGGGAGAAGGCGATGCGCAGGACCACCAGCCGGGCAGCCAAAGGCGAGCGAGGCGATCTGTATTCGGAGGTGACGGCACGGATCGTCGCCGAGCTGGAGGCGGGGCGCGTGCCTTGGGTCCGGCCTTGGGAGAGGAGCGGGACCGGGCCCTGCCTGCCGCACAATGCCGCGACGCGGCGGCCCTATTCGGGGATCAACATCCTTTTGCTCTGGGGCGCGGCGGACGAGCGCAGCTTTGCCGGGCAGGGCTGGCTAACCTTCCGTCAAGCGCTCGGCGCGGGCGGGGCGGTGCGCAAGGGCGAGCGCGGCACGACCATCTTCTATGCCGATAGCTTCGTGCCCGAAGGCGAGCGCGCCCGCGCTGTCGAGCAGGGTGACGATCCCAAGGCGGTAGCCTTCCTCAAGCGGTTCACCGTCTTCCATGTCGATCAGTGCGACGGGCTGCCCGAGGGACTAAGCGGGGCGGGGGCGCCGCTCCCCGAAGCCGAACAGGTGCCGCTGGCCGAGGCGGTCATCGCCGCCTCGGGGGTGCCGTTCCGGATCGGCGGGGACGAAGCCTGCTATCTCCCCGGACCCGATCTGGTGCTGATGCCGCCGCCGCGCGCCTTCTTCGCGCCGCTGGATTTCTACCGCACGGCGCTCCACGAGCTGACCCACGCCACCGGCCATGCCAAGCGTCTCGGGCGCCGGTTGCTCAACACGTTCGGCAGCAAGGATTATGCCCGCGAGGAACTGGTCGCCGAAATGGGCTCGGCCTTCCTCTGCGCCGCGCTCGGCATCGTCCCCACCGTGCGCCATGCCGACTATATCGGCTCGTGGCTGGCGGTGCTGCGCGAGGACAATCGCGCGATCTTCCGCGCCGCCAGCCAAGCCAGCAAGGCCGCCGACTGGCTGCTGACCTGCCACCGCGAGGCCGAACAGGCTGCCGCCGCCTGTCCTCAGGCCGAGAGGATCGCGGCATGATCCTGCTCCCCGATGATCTGCGCGCGGGACTGCGCAGCAATGCCCAGGCCCATCTTACGGCCCAGCGTTCAGGAGCAGCGGAGCCCGATCCGGTGCCGGTCTTGAAGCTCTTCAACCCCTTGAGCGCCGCGACTTGGCTCGCGACCGAAATCGACAGCGATGGCGACACCCTGTTCGGGCTCGCCGATTTGGGGTTCGGGTGCCCCGAACTCGGGTCATTCAGCCTCGCTGAACTGACTTCGGTGCGGCTGCGCTACGGCCTGCTGATCGAGCGCGACACCGGCTTTCGGACTCCGTTCGCGCTGTCGGTCTGGACGGAGTGGTCGCGCCATGCGGGCTCGATCCTCTGGGCCGAAACCCTGCTTCGCCGCGTCGCGCTCGCGCGCGGCATCCCCGATCCAACCGGACCCTGAGCCCGGCGGATGGCGCGCGGCGCGCCTGTCCGCCGCAGTCGAATGAGGAGGTATTGCTATGCAATTGCAGTTCATCGCGCTCGACCGGCTGTCGGTCAGCAAGGCCAATATGCGCCACGGCAAGACACCGCCCGACGTGAGCGACATCCTGCCCACCATTCGCAAGCGCGGGGTGATCCAGTCGCTGCTGGTGCGCCCCGGCCCCGAGCCGGAGCATTTCCAGATCGACGCGGGAAGCCGCCGCTTCCACGCGGCGGGGCTGGACGCCGCCGAAAAGGAGATCGCGCCCGGCGACTATCTGCTGCCCTGCGGCATCCTCGAAGAGGGCGACGATGCCGCCGCCATCGAAGCCTCGCTGATCGAAAATATGGCGCGGCTCGACCCCGACGAGGTCCGGCAATGGGAGGCCTTTACCCGGCTGGCCAAACAGGGCCAGACCCCCGAGGCGATCGGGCTGACCTTCGGTCTGCCCGAGCTTGCGGTGCGCCGGACGCTTGCGCTCGGCAATCTGTTGCCGCGCCTGCGCGACCTCTACCGCCGCGACAAGATCGACCGGGTGACGATCCGCCACCTGACCCTTGCCAGCAAAGCCCAGCAAAGGGACTGGCTGGCGCTGTTCGACGATCCGGAAAAGCGCGCGCCGAGCGGCAACCAGATCAAGGCATGGCTGTTCGGCGGCAGCACCATCCCGACCGCGCATGCGCTGTTCCCGCTGGACGGCTATGCGGGGACGGTTGTCGCCGACCTGTTCGGCGAAGGCGGTTATTTCGCCGATGCCGAGGCGTTCTGGGCCGCGCAGAGCGACGCCATCGCAGCGCGCTGCAATGCCTTCATGGAGGCAGGCTGGGTCGAGGTGATCGTCCTGCCGCGCGACACCCATTTCCAGCGCTGGGAGTATGACAAGACCCCAAAGCGGAAGGGCGGACGCGTCTATGTCGAGGTCCGCGCCAATGGCGAGGTGGTCTTCCATGAAGGCTTCTTCAATCGCCGCGAGGCCGAGAAGCGCGCCAAGGGCGAAGCCGCCGCGCCGGTAAAGGTGGCGCGCCCGGAGATCGCTTCTGGAATGCGGGCTTATATCGACCTGCACCGGCACGCGGCGGTTCGCGCCGCGATGCTGGCCAAGCCCGGCGTGGCGCTACGGATGATGGCGGCGCATGTCATCGGCACCGGCGCGGCGCAATATTCGGTGAAGCCCGACGGCCGCAGCGCACCGAACGATGCGGTCGCCGAGAGCGCCGAATGTGCCCGTGCCGAGACGGTGTTCGACGAGAAGCGCCGCGCCGCGCTGGCGGTGCTGGGGTTCGGCGAGGACGAGGCCCATCTCGTCCATGGCTATGGCGTCGGCCACGAGGTCACCGCCGTTTTCGAGCGGCTGCTGGAGCTGCCCGATAGCGTGGTGATGGAGCTGGTCGCGGTGGCAATGGGCGAGACGCTGGCGCGCGGCTCGGCCGAGGTCGAGGCGCTGGGGTCGCATCTCGGACTTGATATGGCCGATTGGTGGGAAGCCGATACCGCGTTCTTCGACCTGATCCGCGACAAGGAAGTGCTCGGCCAGATCTTGCGCGAGGTCGCGGGCGGAACGGTCGCCATTGCCAACGCCAAGGAGAAGGCCAAGACCTCGAAGGCCATCGTCGTCGCACATCTGGAAGGTACCGACGGACGGCCCAAGGTCGAGCGCTGGGTGCCGCTGTGGATGGCCTTCCCCCCGGCTGCCTACACGGCACGCGGCGGAGTGGGCACGGTCAAGGCGCACGCCCGGTGGATCGGAGCGCGGCCCGTGCTGCCCGAGCCTGAAACGCAGGGGAGCGAGCAGAAGCTCGCCGCCTGAACCTCTCGCGGGCGGCCATT